>SFMP01000127.1 GCA_004554395.1 Myxococcales bacterium
ATGATATCGCACAAACCTTCAGTTTTTCCTTCAGCTCTACCTTGTTTTAGCCCACGATCGTAACCTTCGTTTTCAATGTCGAGAGCCCAGCTTTTCATGCGTGCCTCCTTCGATAAAAAAGATTGTCGAAATCCGTATTCTTTGCTGAGTATGCGATGCGATTGCTCGATTGGAACTTCAGATCGAAAGAGCAAAGAGAGCATCCGCATCAGTGCGTTATTTTATAGTTAGGATCGGTCGAATCTCCAACTCTAATGAGGACGACAGTCATGAGATCGTATTGTTTAGAGTCGACTTCGTATTCGCCGATGATGTCTTCTTTGCAAATCGAAAAGCGCTGACTCGTTCCTCGAGCGTCTGGCGATGGATTCGTACAAATCCAGATCGAATAGACTTTTTTGAGATCGTCGTAGTCGTCGTGTTTGAAAACGGTACCTTTTTGCGATGTCACGAGTCGGGCCGCGTAGTAGATGCCTCGACGCGTAAGGTCGTAGGGCAAATTCGCGTTGCGTTGTCCTTCTACGTTGACGATGAGTTCGATGGGTTCGTCTGTATGCGGAACGCGAACTTCGAACCGCGTATTGTATACGACTTTTCCTTCGGTGAAAGTGGCATGCTCGCTGCCGATGACTTTAGCGGCGAGTTCTGCGATAGATAACGATCTATGTGTAAAAAACTACATCTATTTTAGCAGATGTGTTTGACATATGTCTACCGGTTTTTAATCGTTTTTGAGTCACCAGTGGTGATAGGGCTTTGGTGTTCGTTAGGAGCCCGTATTGAGCGTAGCGAAATAGGGCGCCCCAAAAGCCCGTATTGCCAAAGGCAATAGGGCGCCAAAAGCCCGTATTGCCAAAGGCAATAGGGCGCCAAAAGCCCGTATTGCCAAAGGCAATAGGGCGCCAAAAGCCCGTATTGAGCGTAGCGAAATAGGGCGATGCGTGGCGTATTGCGCGATTGGCGCAATAGCCACGTGACAAAAAGACAAAAAGCGCGTGGTCTTATTTGAAGACGTCGAAGCCGAGAGTGAAGAGGAGTGTGTTGGTGATTTGCCAGTCGGTGGTGACGAAAGGCGCGCGTTTGGCAATGAGTGCGTAGTCGAGGCTTGCCCATTGAGCGAGTTTGACGCTGATTTTGGCGGTAATGTCGGCGTGGATGAGGTCGGCGGAGCTGAGTCCGTGGTCGTCGTTGACGGCGCATGGGTAGTAGATGCTGCCGATGAGCGACCAGTTGACATAGTCGACGAAAATGCCTTTGAGTTCGACTTCGCCTTCGACACCGACGGAATGGGTGTCGACGAGTTCGCGGACGTCGTAGAAAGCGTCGCCATCGTCGTCGTCGAAGGAGACGTAACCGCCGGAGGCGAAGAGGTGTTGTCCGGCGGCGCCGAGTTTGACGTTGACGCTGAGCATTTCGTTTTCGTAGGGGTTGAAGAAGACGCCGGCGGCTTCGGAGATGAGGAAAGGCTCGAAAGCGTTGGAGAGTTTGACGGATTCTTGGGCGGCGACTTCGCGCGAGGGGCGAGTGAATTTGTCGTCGGATTTGTCGTCGATTTTCGTGTCGGATTGGTAGTAGCGGACTTGGATGTCTTTATCGGTGACGTAGTAGCCGGGGAAGAGGGAGGTTTGGAGTCGGAATCGGACGAATGGTCCGACCCATTCGGCTTGTGGAATGCGGAAGAGTCCGAGCGTTTGGAAATCGAATTTATCGGTTGTTTTGATGAAGTCGTCGATGGTTGGAAGTTTTGTTTGTTGGTGTTCGACTTCGAGTTTGTTTTGCCATTCGAACCATTTGTAGACGTAATCGATGGCGCCTTTGATGTAGAGTCCGAAAGTGAAGGCGGTGCCGTCGGTGACGCCGTCGACGTCTTTGTTGTAGTTGATCGAAGCGGAGCCGCCGATGCGGAGTTTTGGGTACCATCCGGTGTTGCGCGACATCTTTGTTTTGACGGCTTCGGCGGTTGCGGTGTCGGCGATGATTTGATTTTCGCTTTCGACGGTAATCTTTGTCTCGCCTTGTTTCATCGAATTGTCTTGGGCTAGGGTGTAGCTGCCGAAGGCGGGGAGTGTAGCAAGCGAGAGAGCGGTACCAAGCGCTAGTTTTTTGAATGTATCCATTTGAGATCTCCGTGGTTCAAATGGCGCATGAATGGGGAGATTCTACATGCGTCAGAGAATAGTCGTTCGCGATTGATGCGAAAAGCGGCGCAAAAGGCGCTTTTGCGCATAGAATTGCTAGATGAAAACTCGGGCGTACGTGTCGCTGCGAGCACACAAAACTGGCGAGTTAGGCTCAAACCAGAGGCAGAGATACATACGTACGAGCTAGGCGAGTTTATAGCGATGCATGGGTGTAATTTCAAGATTCGAAGGAACGAAAAACGCATTACACATTGCCAATTGCGCTTGATCGGGTTAAACGGGCAAGTCGGCGCAGTCGCCGTTGGCGTGAAGTGCGTCGAATCGGAGGGGGAACGAATAGAGAATTAATTTGGGATAGAATTTTCCAGCCTATGTTTGAATATTTTGCGGGTCTTCGATATTTGTTGAATCGCTCGCGTATCAGTTTATCGATTATTTCGATCATATCGATATGTGGTGTTTGTCTTGGCGTGATGGCGCTCGTATCGGTCGTATCGGTGGCGGGTGGTTTTGAAGACGAATTTCGCGACAAAGTCTTGGGCGTCAATAGTCACGTTCTGGTGATGACGTATAAGCAGGACGATTTTCGCGAATATCGCGATGTACAAGAGAAGATCGAATTGCATTCATCGGAGGTCATCGAGACGGCGCCGTTTATCTTTCACGAGATGATGATAGCGATTGGGTCGAAGGTGTCGGGTATTTTGATCAAGGGCGTGGAGCCCGAGACGATGATGGGCGTGAGCGATTTGGCGAAGTATATCATCGCCGAGGACGATGCCAGACGGGCTGAAATCTTGGACGATCTGCATTACGTACCGTCGCGCGATGGCGAAGTGCCGCCCGTCATCATAGGGCGCGTTTTGGCGCAGAAGCTCAAGGCCGATATTGGCGACGAGGTGCGAGTGATATCGCCGCGTCGAGGGATCGTCGGAGAGCACCGATATGGACCGAGCCAGATGGATCCGACGCAAAAGCGGTTTAGAATTATTGCGCTCTATGATTCGGGGTTCTATGACTACGACAATCGCCTGCTTTTGTGCGATTACAAGGCTTTGCAGGAGTTTTTCAACCTCGACGACGTCGTGACGGGCGTCGAAGTTCGCGTGAAAAATATCAACGAGACGGGGAAATTGCGCGACGCGCTCACGCCTGTTCTCAACGATAATCCTGGGCTCGACCGTTATAAAGTCATCGATTGGCAAGATCTCAACCACAATTTGTTTACGAGTTTGCATCTTCAGAAAGTCACGCTTTCGGTCATCATGCTCTTCATCGTGATCGTAGCGAGTTTTAATATCGTTGGCACGCTCATCATGATGGTTCTCGACAAGCAGCGCGATATTTCGATTATGAAATCGCTCGGCGCGAGCGATGGGATGATCATGCGGATGTTTATCTATCAGGGGATGTTTATCGGTGGAGTTGGCACGGTATTGGGGCTTTTGGGGGGGCTGGGCGTGTGTGAGCTCTTGTCGCTCTATGATTTTGAGCTCGATTCGACGGTGTATCTCATCAGCACGTTGCCCGTGAAGATCGAAGCGCATGTGTTTGCGGGGGTTGGAATAGCGACGCTATTTATTAGTTTCTTGGCGACGCTGTATCCGTCGTGGTGGGCGACGCAAATGTCGCCGGTCGAGGGATTGCGTTACGAATAGTCGATGATTGCCATAGGCGGTGCGTCGCCGCGATATGATGCGCCGTCGAAGTGAGCCTTATGTTTGGGTTAGGTCTGCCAGAAATCCTGTTTATCGTCTTGCTTGCGGCGCTCATCTTAGGCCCCGAACACATGCCGCGCGTCGCGCGAATGCTCGGAAAATGGAGTGCAAAGGCGCGTAGCGCCGCCACGACACTCGGTCAAGCTGTCATTCAAGACGAAGATACGCGGGCAGCCGTGCGAGATTTGTCGAAGCTACAAAACGACATTCGAAGTGCGAAAGACCAAGTTTTGTCGATCAATCACCAGGTCAAAGATGGCGTCGCTGGCGTTGCAAAGATGGCGTTCGACGGCGTCGATATCGCTGGTTCTGCAGTGCAAAAGGACGACAAATCGGGAATGCAAACAGGGGCTGCCGACAATCGCTTTGGTCGCGATGATTTACAAACGACGCCGAGTGGTGGTGAAGAGAATTCGTTTTTTACGAAATCGATCGCCCATATCCATCAACGACGCGATTGGCAGCCATCGTATGGCGATTTGTTGCCCGAAAACCGCGAGCGATGTGTCAGATTGGCAAAGCCAGCTTTTTTGCCCGAATCGGAATCGAGAAAAGTTTATCGCAAGAGAGTTAAACTTCCTGCGGTAAATATTTCAAATATCGAATTTAATTCAAATCCATTCATGCGATATGCAAAGACATCGCTCGCTCTGCCTCGAGCATTGACGGCATCGGAGTCGGAGAAGGTGCGTTGCGAAAAAGTCACTTTATTGCAACCCGAGGTTCGGGGGAGCGGAGAATGTATGTTAGCCGTTGGACTCCCCGAGCCCAAGCTCGATAGAGCGATGTATCGCGTGCATTTTTTGTGGCGTTAGCCCCGAGGGTTGATCGTTGCCTGACCTCACCCCCCAGCCCCCTGACCTCACCGCCGGCCTGTCGGCCACCCCCTCTCCATGAATGGAGAGGGGGTGATAGACGCCCGCGTTGCGTGCGTTATGGATTTGGCGAGGGGGAGAGGACGCCCGTCGGGCGTTATTGATATGGCGAGGGTGAGAGGACGCCCGTCGGGCGTTATGGATATGGCGAGGGGGAGAGGACGCCCGTCGGGCGTTATTGATATGGTGTGGTGAATAGACATCTCCCATTGGGAGATGTGAGAAGCGTGCGCATAGCAAATGAATTATTTGAACCCAGCCCCCGAGCACTATGGAAGGGGAAAATGTCTATGTCGGAAGAACTCGCAAAACAGACCGAAGAACAGCTCGAAATGCCATTTTTGGCGCATTTTGCCGAATTGCGCTCGCGCGTGTTCAAGATCGTCGTCGGCGTACTCGTCTTTTCGATAGCGTGTTTTTCGGTCGCGCCCATGCTCTATGAGTTTTTGGCGAAGCCGATTTATGGGGCATTGCCCGAGTCATCGCGCCAGCTCATCTTCATTAGTCCCGTCGAGCCGTTTTTCGTCTACTTGAAGCTGAGCGTTTTGATGGGCATCGTTGCGACGTTGCCGTGGACATTTTTCCAGATTTGGCGATTTATCGCGCCAGCCCTTTATCGGCATGAACGGCGAGCCATCGTGCCGCTTGTATTATCTTCGACGATTGTGTTTATTGTTGGGATAGTATTTTGTTATTCGTTTATCTTGCCGCTCGGTATGCAAGCGCTCATCGCCGCAGGGATGACTGAAGACTTCAATGCCGTTGCCCAGATATCGATGTCGTCGTATTACGATCTCGTCATTCGGCTGATGCTGGCGTTTGGTCTCGTCTTCGAAATGCCCATATTTAGCTACTTTTTGTCGCGGCTAGGGGTTATCGACGATTCGACGCTTAAGCGCCATTGGCGCGTAGCCGTCATTCTCATCTTTATCGTTGCAGCGATTCTGACGCCGCCCGATGTCATTACGCAATGCGCCCTAGGGATTCCGATGTGTTTGCTCTACGGATTATCGATCTACGTCGCCAAGATTGCCAAGCCCAAGGCCATCGCTGATTCTGCGCCTTTGGGCGATTCCGCGCCCCTAGCCGACGAGAGTTTGCCGACATCGCCCAAGAATTGAGCCGTGGGGAAAAAACGACGCCAATGCGTTCTATCACATGTCCTAAAAGATTGAGACGTGGGTGCGTGTGTGTTATTTATTCCGAGTTTTGTGATATTTTTTGCTGTGCACGTCGCAGGCATCTTCACAGATTGAGTTTTGGAGGGCGAAAATGCAGAAAGCTCCCATTATGCTGGGAAAACTCCTAATTTTATTTGCATTGTTATTTATTCCGTCGTGGGCTATGGCGAATAATCTGACGATTATCGACGTCGAGACGCCCCAAGAAAACACGCCAGCGGAAGAGGCGCGCGTTTCGGTTTATTTCGATTATCGCCAGGGCGAAAATAACATGGCGATTACGGGAATCAACGCCAGCAATTGTTCGGTCCATATCGATGGCAAGACGCCCGAAGTCGTTCGCTCCGAAGTTCGCGATTTTACAACGGGCGACAGAGGCGTCGGCGTCGTATTCGTCTTCCCGATTGCCAAGAACTACCTCGAAGAGAGTTTTGCCATTCGTTCGACCTTGACGACGCTCGTCCAGAATATGAATCGCGAGATCGATATGGTCAATGCGATTCCCTACGATTCGAATGCGACGCCGCTGGGGTGGTCGCGAGCGAGTGAGGGTTCGTTGAGTCGCGCCATAGGCGAGCTTCAGACGACAGACGTTTTAGAGCCAAACCTCTTTACGTCGTTCCACGTCGCCGTCAACGTCTTGTCGAATCTGCAAAACGTATCGCAAAAATATGTCGTCATCATCAGCGACGCCGAAGGCGCCGTCGTTGGCGACCGCGAGCAAGCCATGCGCTATGTTGGTAGCTTTGTCGAGGCCCTCAAAAAGTACGATATCAAGCCGATTATCGTCGGTTATAGCCCCGATGGCGCGGCTGCGATGAACAACGTCGACATCATCAAGCGCATAGCGACGAACGCCGGTGGTGCCTTCTTCCGCGCCGAGAATCTCTCGATGTTCCAGCAAGCGCTTCAGCGCGATGTCTACGACTACATCTTCAAGCAATATATCTACGATGTCACGCTTAAGATGACGGGCGATAACTATCTCGAGGCGGGCAAATACAACTTCCAGCTCGTCGTCAAGACGAATACGGGCGATGGCGATAAGAGTGCCGTCAAAATTACTTGGCCTAACCTCAAGAAAAACCGCACGTGGCTCTGGGTTACGCTTGCTTGCTTGCTATTGGCAGGTATCGGCGTCGTCGCCTTTATCATCATTCGTCGACGCAACCAAGACGACGAAGAATTCATCGATGAAGGTCCGCAAGAAGTCGTCTGCTCGACGTGTGGTAAACCGATTCCGCAACAACTTTTCGGGTTCAAAGGCGAATTCTGCCTCTCGGGCGGTTTGCCCGATTGCCCCTATTACCAAATGCCCGATCGCGGCAAAGTCCAAATCACCAAAGGTCCCATGGCCGATACGACTTTCTTCATCAAAAAAGATATGACGACTATCGGTTCCTACCCCGAAAACGACATTTTCCTCGCCGATAAATCCGTATCGCGCAAACACGCCGCCATCAAGACCGACGAAGGTAAACGCTACGAAATCCGCGATTTTGGGTCGTCAAACGGGCTCTACATCAATAACGAAAAGATTCAACGCAAATTCCTCAAAGACGGCGACCTCATTCGATTTGGAACAGTCGAAACCGTCTTTAAACTCAAATAGTATTGCGCACGAAAGTGTGACGATTATCGTCATCGATGCTATTTGACATCGAAAGGAAATCCGCCGTTTCACGGCGGATTTTTTGATCGCCAAATAATACAGCGCACGAAAGTGTGACGATTACCGTCTTTCGGCATTTTATCGAGAAAAGGGAAAGCTCGCCCCATTGGGCGATGAGAAGGTTAGTTTGTGGAAAATAACGTTTGATTTCAAATCTTCCGCAAGACATTCGCCCAATGTGCAAACATGGTGAATTTTAATCGACCATCGTGAGCATCGTACTTGCGATCATCGTTCAGGACGTCGACATAAGTCCCTGGTTCAACGGCGATGTCGACGCATTTGGGATCGGCGGCTTTAGAAATCGCACAAATCGTACAATATCCGCGCTTGAAGATGAGGTGTTGCGGTGCCACTTCGACTTGTGCATAGCTGCCGAGCATGATGTCGTCGTTAGATCGGCGCACTTTTGAAAAACGCGCAATAGCCTTGCACAAGTCGTTTTTTTCGTCGCCCGTGGGGGCGACGTTGCCGGAGGTCAAATCAGTAGGTGCAATCGCTGGGCGAATGGCCAAATCGGCTTCGTAGCCCGTGCCCTTTTTGCCGCGCATGCCCCATTCGCCGCCGTAATAAATCGACGGGATCCCCGGCATGAAAAACATCATCGCATAGGCGGTGAACAAATCGCGTGAATCGCGCAACTTCGACGCCAATCGCTCGACGTCGTGATTCTCGACGAAGCTATACATCGACAATCCTCGATAAATGCCTTGGTCGCCAAACTGCCGATTGAGCGTATAGGCGATTTCGAAGAAATTGTTATCGTTATGCGACGACCAAATTCCCTTATAAGCCTCGTAATTCGTCGTGCCATTGCACATGCCTTCATTTGCCCAAGCTCGATAATCGCCGTGTATGACTTCACCCATGAGGTAGAACTCTTGGCGTCGAGCGTCGACGTGTTTTCGCAATGCGGCGATGAAATCGGGGGTTAGGCAATCGGCGGCATCAAGCCGAATGCCATCGATATCGAATCGGTCGATCCACGAATCGACGGCGCCAAACAAGTGATTTCGCGTGTCGGGATTTGCCAAATCGAGCTTTACGAGTGTTTCGTGGCCTTCCCACGTGTCGTAGCGCACGCCATTGGGCGCATTGGGGTCACTTGTCAAACCGACAAACCAACGCCATGCGATCGACTTTTCGCCATCGCGAAGAGCCTCTTTGAATCCCCAAAAATCGCGTCCGACGTGGTTAAACACGCCATCGACGATGACGCGCACGCCATGTGAGTGGCACGCCGCTACGAAATGCGCAAAATCGTCGTCGGTACCGAGCCGCGCATCGACGTGAAAATAATCTGTCGTATCGTAGCCATGTGTCGACGACATGAAGATCGGCCCTAAATACAAGGCATTGACGCCTAATTCGCAAAGATGCGGCAAAACTGCTTCGAGCGCCGGCAACTTTTGCCCCCCGCCGAGCATCCCCAACGGATAGATATGATAAAAGACTGCGCAATCGTACCACGCCATATCTCACTCCTATGTCCCCAAAAAACGGATTCAATTATCGTCAAAAAAACCGATCATTCGCAAAGCCATTCAAACATCTATCGCCCCCCAAGCATTGGGAGCCGTTCGAATGGCACGAATGATGGCAAAGACGCGGGCAAAATTCACAAAATGTGCCATTTTCGCCACAACCGATAACAACTGCCGTCGCAAATTATTCCAGCCTTCGCACTCGAGGAGCCGTCAGGGCATAACTCTCTGCTACCAGTTTGCGTAGCGCTTCCGAGTCGATGCTTCCGTCCAAAATGACGCTCACCCAGTGCTTCTTATTCATGTGGTAGGCTGGCACTACCGACGCATATTTCGCCTGATATGCCACGACGTGTTCGGGTTCGGCCTTGAGATTCATCCACACCGTTTCGTCGCGCACGCAAATGAGCGCAAACATCTTGCGATTTGCCATGTGTCGCATGACCGCATGGTCGCCACCAAACGGGTAATCTTCGACGACACCAGGAAATGATTTACACAAAAGTATCGCTTCATTGCGCGAAATAATCATTGTCACTCCATAATAAAATGAAAAAAAACGCCCAAAAGCCAGAACTTTTGGGCGCAAAACGAACGCTAGCGCAAGGCGCTAGCGCGATAATGTCGATCTAGACGACTAGAATACCATGTTGAAGAAGATTTGAGGAATGAAAGCAGAACTGATGCTGATGCCATCGTTGAACGCCAAGCTGGCATGGTATTCGAGGTTGATGCCGACGCCATACGTTTCCATGATGAAATAGGTGTAGCCCAAGTCGAATTTGACGCCGAATGCGGCATCGCTATCGGTGACATAGAGGCGTTTGTGGTCGAGTTTTGCACCGTAGGTCGCACCGAGACCTTCGCTGATCGTGATGAGGTGCGAGTGACCGATGGGGATGTATTCTTTGAGGAGGAAGAAGGTTGCACCATAGAAAGCGCCATCGCCCTCGTCGAAAAAGCTCGCATTGACGTTTGCGTCGTCGAGGTTACCGCTAAAAGAAACTGTTTTATCGAGGGCAAAAACGCCGCCGATGAGCTGTTCGATGCCGAGCCCGAAATACGTCCAGCGATATAGTACTTGGACGTCGAGACCGACGCCGACAGCCGAAAGACCGGAGGCCTTTAACTCGCCCATGTCGAAATCGACCGACGACGAAGCGCCTGCATAATAGGGAACTGCCAAGCCTACGCGAAGATCGAGACCTGTTTTATCGGCTTGCGCAAACGCATTCGTCGTCGCAAAACACGCAAAAATCAAGAACAAACTCGCCAAGCCATACTTGAAAAATTTCATCGTTTTCTCCGCTAGTCGAAAAAAAGTTTTAACAGCCATGCCGCAGTATAAATTCCGCAAACTACGGCGTGGCGAAGAACCATTTTGTGCACATGGGCTCTAAACTATGTAACGCACTCATGTCGTTACGAACGGAGCGGGGGCTTGGCGATAATCGTGCCAAGAATTATTAATTTTATTTTACATCTTTGCCATCGCATGGAATCGGTGCGCGTGGCGTCGACGCAACATGCGCTGGCAAGTGGATTTGTCGGCGTTGGTGCATAAATGGCAGAGGTGGGGAGAAGTTACGATGGCGAGAGTCATCGTCAGTCGATGAACTTGAGGGCTGCGGCGCGTCCCGATGCGATGGCTTCGACGATCGTCGATCCGCCCGTTTTGCAGTCTCCGGCATAGACGAGGTTTTCGGGGGGGAGGTCGGGTTTGGCATCGGCGCGGCTCCCAATGGCTCGAATGATGAGCGAAAAATAGGGCAGTGCAACTGTCGAATTGGGCAGGGGCATCCATTTGCCGTTTCGGCAAATGTTTTTGTGCACATAGAGCGTTTTGAGATCGCCGTTGAGTTCGATTTTTTCTGGGCTCATCATGCCATTGGGTGTAATGCCCATGGCGAGTAGTTCGAGGTGTTCAGATTTTGAGATGCGCATATCGCAGACGCGGCGTCGGATGAACATTTCGACGGATTCGGCGCCGCTACGCGCCGCCGTCACGGCGCAATCGGTGGCGACGTTGCCGCCGCCGATGACGGCAACGGCTCCAGTCGTCGCATATTTTTGTGGATCGTGCAGATAATCCATATACGACACCGAAAGCGCTTCGCCGTCTATCCCTAGTGCCATGCAATGTGGCTCGCCCGTTGCCACGATGACGCCGTCGTAGTCTTTGCACAGTTGTGTGATGTCGTCGATGGGGGCATTGAGACGGAGATCGATATGGCCGTCGTGTTGGATAAAGCTCCAGTCGCGTTCGATGACGTCGTGTGGGAGGCGTTCCTGTGGAATCATATTGAGTGCGCCGCCAATTTGATCGCGTGCTTCGAAGATGACGACGCCAATGCCGGCGCGAGCGAGTCGAGCCGCGGCGGCGATTCCGGCAGGGCCGGCACCGACGATGGCGATGCGACGGTCGAGAGGCTGTGCCATCGGATGAGCCTCGGCTTGCTCGTGGTATTTTTGCAATATCGTCGCTTGGACTTTTGGAATATTGATCGGAAAATCGATGGCATTGCGCGTGCACGCGTGCATGCAGAATTTATCGGGGCAAATGAGACCGCATGTTTGCCCGAGTGGATTGTTGCGCGTTATCGCCATGACGGCGTGGGTCCAGTCGCCATTTTTGGCAAATTGGATGAATTCATGGGGATTGCAGTTGACGGGGCACGCCGTCATGCAAGGTTGAGCCTTGCAGTTGAGACAGCGATCGATTTCGGCGCGCAATTGCAACGGTTTGAGATAAAGTGCAGGTGTTTTGTGGTCTTCGCTACTCATCATAATAACCCTTTTATGCGGTTTTGTGGGCTGGTCGATGGAATCGTGGCTAATTCACCTCGCCGACGATAATCAAACGCCCTTTGGGCGTGCGTCAATTCCCATCATCCATAAAATGGGGGTAGGGGAAATGTCGGGGAGCAAGGAGAGGAACGTTGGGAACGATTTGGAAAACTGGGGGCGGATTTTGCTTGCGAATTTGTCGATCCATTCTTAAATTCGCGCGATTTTATATCGCCATTTTGCCTGCTTGGCGAATAAAGTTTTGGGCGATGTGGCGATAGGCGTGATCTTTGGCGCATTTCGTCGAGATGCGATCTCGGAACACGTGCTATTTGGGGTGAAATAAAGGATTCTGTCAGTACATTGACCAGTGCCGTAGAAGTGGCATTGGTATGCGTTGGGAAATAGATAAATGGACGAAAATAAGGGGCAAAAGTCGAATCGCCGTCAAGCGCCGGTAAGTGGCGTCGAGGGTGAAAAGCGGCACGCGCAAGCGTCTCAAGGTCGTGCGCCACGCACGGCGAGTGCAAATCGGGGCGAGAACGACATCGATCGCGGCATGGCGCCGCCAAAAGCTCGGGGGCATCAAAACCGTGCGTCGCGTAGCGATAGCGCACGGCGGAGCGAAACTGTCGAAAAACCGCGTCGTGCTCGTCGATCGCCAAACAATGCCATCGCGCAAGCGCCCCAAACTGCCGAAAAACAACATCGTTCGCCGCATCGGCACGATGAGCGCCCATGCACCGAAAAATCGGCGCATGGGCACCGTGAGCATCAAGACGCCGAGCAGAAGCGATCGCGCACGACGCGCAACCCCCGCGAGCTCGTCGTCGAAACGCTCATGCGCATCGAAGACGGGGGCTATTCTAACATCGTTTGGGACCTCGCCATACGCCATGCCGACTTGAGCAATCTCGATAAAATGCTCGCCACGCGCATATTCTACGGCACGCTTTCGAATATGCGTCTTATCGATGCGCTTTGGAACGATATCGAGCCCGAAATGCTTCGTCGAGCCGATCCGGTTGTCAAGATGACGTTGCGCAGTGCCATGTATCAGCTCGTGTTTCTCGATCGCGTTCCTGCGTATTCGATCGTTTCGACGAGCGTCGAAGTCGTGAAGCGATTGCGCAATCGCGCCGCCTGTGGCTACTGCAATGCGCTTTTGCGCAAAGCCGTAGCTCGCAAAGACGCCGGAAACCTCGTCTATACGCCGACGGGCGATGCATTGACCGATTTCGCGGTCAAATATAGCGTCAATGACGAATTGGCTTCGCTACTCATCGAAGAATTTGGCGACGATGCATCGAATATCGCCGAGAGCATGTTGGCTGTTCCGAAGATGGTTTTGCGCATCAATCGCAGTCGCACGTCGATCGACGATTTTTTGGCGAAAGTTGGAGTGAGCGTCGAACGCAGTTCGCGTCTGCCGAATCGGGCGTGCTCGGTGATGTCGCGTCATAGCGCCATCGATGCCGCCATCGAAGCGGGCGATGTGTGCGTTCAAGACGAAGCTGCGCAAATTGCGGTGCAAGCCCTTGGTGCGCCCGAACAATGGGGCGGCGTAGCCCAAGAAGTCCACATTTGGGATGCTTGTGCCGGACTCGGAGGGAAGACGCTTCACATCCTCGACGAAGTTGCCTGCGATACGTCGGGGCGGCGGTATTCCATGCTGAGCACCGATCTCTATGCCAATAAATTGGAACGTTTGCGCGAAGCGCACCAAAAGTTTTTTAAATCCGAGCATTTGATTACGAAAGCTCGCGATCTCACGTTAGGAGGGAGCGTGCCTTTGGCGCCGTTCGACGTCATCCTCGTCGATGCACCGTGCTCGGGGCTTGGGGTTTTGCGCCGCCACCCCGAGGTCAAGCTATATCGCACGCGCGAAGCGATTGAGTCGCTCGTCGAGCTCCAAAAGACGATCCTCGATAACGTCTGCCGCCACCTTCGCATCGGTGGAATTTTGGTCTATGCCGTATGCACGATAACGGCCGAGGAATGCGAACGACAGGCGCAGGCGTTCTTAGAACGGCATCCGAATTATTCGTTCGATGCGTTGCCTGCCGAATGCGCACCAACGCCCGATGCTCACGATATCAAGCTGTTACCGCATGCCGATGGCTGCGACGGGTTCTATGTTGCGCGATTTAGGCGCAATGCGTAATTCATTCTAGAGGCTATAAACCATGATTAATCTCATCATCAGTATTATCGCTGGGGCGCTTGCATGGGGCGGTTGTTTGCTCATTTTCGACTCCCCATGGACGGGGATTTGGGTATTTATTCCCGTGCTCGCCATCGTCTTCTTCATCTTGAATCGTCGCACGATGAAGAAAATTCAGGCGATTATGGGGAGCGTCGAGCAAATGATGCAGAATGTGCAGAGTTTGCCCTCCGAAATGGCGCGAACTCATCTCATCGACAAAGCCATCGAACAGCTCAAAACGGCATATCGATACAAGAATTATCAATTCGGTTTGGCGTCGAATATCGATGCGCAAATCGGGATGTTTTATTACGTTCAGAGCCGATTCAAAGAAGCCGAGCCGTATTTGGCCAACGCATTCCCGCAAAACTGGACTGCCGTGGCGATGTATGGCTGTTTGCTCTATCGCAAAGACGATATCGACGGCATGAAACGCGCTTTCGATAGGGCTATCAAATATTCTCGCAAACAGCCGATGCTCTACAACTTGTATGCATGGTGTTTGCTAGAGAAAAAACAACGCGATGCGGCGATCAAAGTTTTGAACGATGGATTGATGTATAATGCGGGCGATGAGACGACGAAAGAAAACCTCAATTTGATCAAGAACTCGGGCAAGATAAAGATGCGTGGTTATAGCATGCAATGGTATCAGTTCTTGCTCGAAAAGCCGCCTGCGCAGCAGCTCATGGCACAATTTGCACAACGCCCCGGATTCCGGAACCATTAGTTCCGGCGACAAAACGGGGACTGCAAGCGATTAAAAGCGCACGGCGTATGCTCGCCGCGTTGCCGCAGGCAACGCGAGCATAGCCGTGCGGCGGAGCCGTATGGCGTCCCCAGAGGGGCGCCATAGGCGGAGAATGAGCCGTATGGCGTCCCCAGCGGGGCGCCATAGGCGAAAAAAGCGCCCCAGTGGGGCGCTTTCAAAGCGCGCGTATGCTCGCCACGTTGCCGCAGGCAACGAGAGCATAGCGCGCAGGCACGGCGTATGCTCGCCGCGTTGCCGCAGGCAACGAGAGCATAGCCGTGCGGCGGAGCCGTATGGCGTCCCCAGAGGGGCGCCATAGGCGTAGCACGAGCCGTATGGCGCGAAGCGCCATAGGTGAGCCGTATGGTGTCGCGAAGCGCCATAGGTGAGCCGTATGGTGTCGCGAAGTGGCATTGGCGGAGAATGCGCCGTGTGGCGTTGGAGGCGGCATGGGCGGATGATTTTTTCGGTCGTGGGCGCATTCGTTTGGGCGGCGCGGGTGGATGTGATAGAATGGGCGCGTTTGGGAATTGAGGAGGTGCGAGATGGGCGAGTTGCGATCGGGTTATGCGGCGAATATCTTAAGTGAAATCATGGGGTTAGATGTGCCGGCGGAGGCGGGTAGCGCGTTTTTGGACTGCGCGACTGGTGGTGGCGTGGCGGCCGATGTCGTGATGGTGGTGGGCGAGCTGATGCGGCGGCGTGGCGATGTCGATGATGTCTTGGCGGCGGCGATGTGTGCGGTTTTGGGGCATTTGTGGGCGGGCCATGCGTCGGTATATGGGCGCGATTTAAGGCAGATTTTTGCCGATTGGTGCGCCGTTTGCGGGTCGTTGGCGGAGGCGTTTGGCATCGCGCCGGGGGCGATGTATGACCGCTTGATGCGTGCTGAAGGCTATGTTTGCCGCGATTTGGCGGAGGCCGATGGGGCGCTTTTATATGTCGATGGGCGCGACGTTTATGCGACGCCTCGGCTGGCGCGCATGAGCCGGCAGATTTCTGGAATTTTGTGCAATTGGATCGTCGATGATGCGAATATTATCGATATTACGAAAGAAGAAATCGAAGAAAAAGCGACGTATGAAGACAAAGGCAGAATATGCAAGCCGCACGAGGGGCAAGTCGATGCGGTGTGGTCGTTTTGCCATCGTCGGTTGACTGTCGTGGCAGGTGGGCCAGGGACGGGCAAAACTTCTATGGTTGTTTGCCAGATTTTGCGAATTGCGTTCGAAAATTGTGGGTTGAAACCGCAGGATATTTTGTTGGCGGCGCCAACGGGGAAGGCGGCGCAGCGGATGATCGAGGCGATATCGCAGGCGGCGGCGACGATGACCGACTGCAATTTGAGGTTGTATTTCGAGCAACTCGAGGCGCAGACGTTGCACCGCCTTTTGAGCCTAAAACGCGGGAAGATGAGCCCTTATGCGTGTGGCGAAAAGTTGGCGGCAAAGCTCGTCATCGTCGACGAAGTTTCGATGGTCGAATTGCCGTTGGCGAAGTTGTTATTCGAGGCGATTGACCCCGAAGTGACGCGGCTCGTGCTCGTCGGCGACCCGAATCAGTTGCCGCCCGTTGGAACGGGAGAAATTTTGACAAACTTTGTCAATGACGAAGATTTGAGCGCATATAGTGATGATGAGCGAATATTCTACGAGAATTTGCGCAAATGTACGAAAGTACTGACGAAGAACTTTCGCGCAGCGGGTGCGCCCGAAATCGTCGGATGGCAAGAGGGAATCATTGCTGGAGCACCCGAGGCGGCCGAGAAACCGGCGACCAAGGTCGATGCGTTGCGCTTCGAAGGGGCGGAGTATTGCACGGAGGTGACGCAGCTCAATTCGGTCATTGGCAAATGGATCGACACGATGAAGGCGCAATTCGAGGCGGATGAGAAGAAATCGCTCGAGAAGGCGGCCAATGGGCTCGTGTGGCGCTATGGCAAAGAGATGGATTTGGCAGAGATCGGGAGCGTTTTCGACTTTTTCGACCGCGGGTATCGCGTGTTGTCGTCGGTCAACGATGGCACTTATGGCGTGAAGCGCTTGAACTATCGGATAAAGGCGGCGTTGGGGCTGAATCCAAAATATGAGTTTCCGTGTGGTTCGCTCGTCATGCTGACCGAAAACAATTATCGCATCAACCATTTTAATGGCGACACGGGGATCGTCGTATTGCGCGAGTTGGATGTGAATGGTGAGAAATATGCGCCATTGGTGGCTTTCCCGGTGCTGACGAAGAGTGGCGAACGCACGTTTGAGTTTTTCGCGCTCGAAACGGTGGCGCCGATGTTGCAGTTGGCGTTTGCGATAACGATTCACAAGTCGCAGGGCTCGGAATATGCGCATGGACTCATCGTTTTGCCACCGCAGGAATCGATGCTTTTGTCGCGGAATCTTCTCTATACAGCTGTTTCGCGTATGCGTCGTAGCGTCGTCGTGCTCGGCACGCGCGAGACGATGCAGGCGTGTATTGGCCCCGTGCGACGATACGACCCATTGTTGCCCTACGCGACGCAATAGCGCGGGCGGTTTTTGGGGCATAAATCGATGATCTTTGCGGCAATCGATGCGATAATTATCGCCGTGATGAGGCGTTGAAATAGGCGTTTGTCGACGGATAATCGCATCGCTTGACTGGAATTTGAGCGGTTGATCGTCGTGTCGCGATTTGATCGGGTGTTTTGGTTTTGTTAGACTGATCGATCGCGTACTCATGCATGATGGAGTTATCGGAGGCGCGATGTCGCAAGTTTTTTCATCGAAGTTTTTGGCTGTTTTTGCGGTCTCTTGGCTGTTTTTTGGCTGTGTCGAGAGCGGTAGCGATTCGGATGGATCGACACCGAGCATCGCCGTGACGCCTGGGCAAGGCGGCGGCGCGGGAACGCCCGAAAAACCGGGCGATTCGAGCGATAACTCGGGATCTTCGGAAGATAACGCAGGGACATCGGGCGATACCCATAGCGGCGGCGCTGGAACGGGCGATAACTCGGGATCTTCGGAAGATAACGCGGGGACATCGGGCGATACCCATAGCGGCGGCGCTGGAACGGGCGATAAAGCGGGATCTTCGGAAGATAACGCAGGGACATCGGGCGATACCCATAGCGGCGGCGCTGGAACGGGCGATAACGCGGGAGCTTCGGAAGATAACGCAGGGACATCGGGCGATACCCATAGCGGCGGCGCTGGAACAGGCGATCCCAATGGGGGAAGTGTGAATCAGAAACAAGGCGAGCCCGCGGTGGCGATAGAATCGGAACGCATTCCAAATTTGCATCGCGTGAGCGATGATCTCTATCGCTCTGGATTTCCGCGCGAAGGTGGGCTCGTCGAACTCGAATCGCTCGGCGTCAAAAGCATCTTGGAATTGAGCTATTTCGATATCGATTCGAATTTGCCCGATGCGAAGACGACTTCGTTGCACATCGTCCATTATCCGCTATTGCCCTTGGGGATCGAGCAGTCGATGATCTTTGAAATGTTCGACATCTATAGAGATCTCGAAAAACCCGTGCTCGTCCATTGCTATCACGGTTCCGATAGAACGGGGCTATTTGTCGCAATTTATCGCATCTTGTATCAGAATTGGTCTAAAGAAGAGGCGAAAGACGAACTCATCAATGGCGGTTTTGGCTATCACGACGTCTTTACCGATGTGATTGCGGCCATCGACGATCTCGACGTCGAGGCATTGCGAGAGGCCGTTTTTGGAAAAGAAATGAATCGATAGGGGCGGGGGCGAAAATGTGCGGGAATGGCGACTGGTAGAAAATGCGAGTAATTGACGGTTATGCGGCTTCGCTTCGGGGAGTTGATTCAATGCTTGAATTATCTTCTTGTTTTTCGTGTTCTAGCCGAATATTCTCGGTCTGAATGCTCGCTTCAACGAGGCACGTGATGATGTTTTCGCGAGCATAGCTCCAGAGATTCCGGCGGTTGCTGGGGCGATTTTTGACGATGAGATGGAGTTTGTCGTTCCAAGCGGGGAGCAGGGCATAGGCGCGTGTAATCGCCAAACCGAGTTGTGGCAAGTGTATGCGCTCCCAGACCGATAGGCATTCTTGCGGGCGAAGGGCTCGGGTGATCCAGCTGATAAGCGAGAAGACGTAGATTCCGCGTATCATCATGCGAGCCGTTGCTTGCAATCCGATGTACCATTGCCAAGCGCCATCGAGTTTCCAAGCGATCAATATGCCGCTCAAAACGCTGATTATCGTCGTCGCCACCCAAAACTTGGGCCACCAAATCGCCCGTAGAATGGCGCGCGACCCAATGGCTAAGACGACGATCCAAACGGCTAGGGCGATCGAAGAGGCGACGAGATCGCCGCTAAATTGGGCGATGAGCGTCGCAATCGCAAACGGCAGAACGATGAGTCGATAGCGCAAGACTTGGGTATTGTCGATGATCGGTCGCTTGCGCTTTCGCAAGCTTTGAATGCTGGGATCGGATGCGTTGGAGTCGGTCGCGAAGGGGGATTTCTCTACGAAATCGACGTTGGGAACGGGTTTGGAGTTGTTTTGGGCATTTGAATCGGTCGCGAAGGGGGCATTTGAATCGAATGTGATGGGGGAGGTGGTCTGAGTTTCAGACGCTAGAACGTCGCGATATCGCGCGTCGATATCTCTTCGAACGTGATTCCCCATCCGAGCGCCGACGACGCCGGCGACGGCGCCAATCGTCGCGACGATCCCGAAAAAAGCGGCGAGCAAGGTCCAGCCGACGGTTGCCGTCCATTCGACGCGGAAAAACTTTTCGACAACGCGAGCAAGGGCGTCGATGAAATCTTTGCCGTAGTAGATCCACATCTTGAATAGCGATTGAACCTGCGACCACGTAATCGCACAAACACTTGCCCAAACGCTAAATACGAGCCTCTGCGAGCTGATGAGTAGGCACAACTCGACGATAATGGCCTCGCTCATGATCCCGAAAATGGGGCCGGCAATGATGCCGCCAGGCGATAGACTTTTGATAAATGCCGCGACGACACCCGTACAAATCGTGCTACCTCGGGCGGGAAATATGCGCCTCTGGGCAATGAGCAAGATGACGCTAAGCGTCACCATGATGAGCCCCGTTTTGGGCACGTGGAGCACGTGAAGAAACGTGCCGAGCGTGAGCTCAAGACCGCCCCAGAGCGTGCCAAAAACTGTGACATGTGCCCAAAATTTGTCGAGATGGCTTGGGCTATGCGTCGAACGCGTTTCGATCATCGTAAAAGCGTAAAAATTCAATGAGCGTTTGAAGAAAATCCGATATAGGGGCGCCACTGCTCTCGCCTCGTCGACAAGGCACGAGCGGTATTGATTGCGCCGATCGCAAAATGCCCGATGTTTTGCGGTTGCGCGAAGCGATTGTTTAATGCGAGCGACTGAAAAACGCAACTTTGTTGCGTGAAAAGTGCATCGAAAGTTCGCAGAACGGAGCTATTGTGTAGAGGACGCATAAAAGGTCACCATAGTTTTTGACAAAATGCGTCATTGGATAGTAAAAGCGTTTGCCGCTTTGTAGTGGCGGATCGTGAACGTTGAAACGAGAGAGCATAATGAAAAGGCAAGCAAAGATATTGACTGCGTTAATGGTTGCATCGGTTTCGTTCGGCGCCTATGGGTGTGCCCCGAAAGAAGTCGTCCCGCCTGTTGCGGCCGGTCAGGCTGAGAAAGTCGAAGGCGTAGAAATTTCTGTCGCAAGTTTTGAGTTGACGCGACTGGTCTTTGTCGATGGCGACAAAGACGTGTATCGCATGCGCAATGACGAAGAAGTCGCCGTTCTGACGCTTAAAATTCGCAATACTTCAGATACGAATAAGACGTATAAATCGCTTCATGCGGCGGCGGGTACGGAGCGCGTACAAATTTGCACGTTGCCCGATGCGACGAAAGAAGCGCCCAACTATGGTCGCATTTTCTACAATCCCATCAAAGCCGATAGCGCCAAGGCGTCGCGCCCCGTCAATCAAGTCGTGGGCGATGTCGATTTGGCTCCTGGCGAAGTCATTACCGACGTCTATTTGTTCGAAAAACCGCCGACCGATAAAGAACTCGTCGCCATCGTACCGGCAAAAATCGTCGGCGCGAGCGGTAAATTGACCTTGTCGACGGGCGAACTCAAGAAAGTCGATCCCCCCGCACCGGCTAGCATCAACGAACCCGTCACCGTCGACGGCATTGCGATTACGGTGACCAAGGTTTCGACCGAATACCCCGAACTCGCTCCGAGAACGAAACCCGCCAAACCCTTGAAATATGCTTATGCATATACATCGACGCCCGTGATGGCGGTCCATGTCAACGTCAAAAATACGACGAATGCGGCTGTCGCCTACGAACCTGGTCACGATAAAGACGCTAGCCCCGTTAGCCTCGTCACGACGACGGGTGAGTCGATCAAACGCGCCAACGTGAACACTTCAACGGCCACGGGCAAAGACCAAGTCCAACTCACCAAGACGCTCGAAGCCGGCGATTCGATCGACGACGTCTTCTATTTCTCCGTCCCCAGCGATAACGTCACCGTCGACTTCTCGCTCGCTGGCAAAATCGTCAACGTCTTCGGGCTTTACGAATACCGGCTCGATTACGAAAAGACGACACCCGCGCGACCCGACCTCGAACCGTATAAAAACGCCGGCAACGACGAGGCTAACGGCGACGAAGCCGATGATGCCGAAAAAGGCGACGATGCCGATAAGGCAGAAGAATAATCTTTGGATGATGGTGTAGATTGGCTCATATCATTTATACCTGATTCGAGATATTGCATAAGCGGCGCGAAAGTGCCGCTTTTTTTGTATTTTCTTTAATCTCCGCCACGCGCTTTCGTCGCATATCATTCAATCATCGCTCTTTTCTGTATTTCATCCATCGCCGCCACGCGCTTTCGTCGCATATCATTCAATCATCGCTCTCTTTTCTGTATATCATCTATCGCCGCCACGCGCTTTTGTCACTTCACCTCATTGATCAACGTTTAGAATGGCTGCGAAGGGGCTTGGCATTGGGGGAAAGATGCTGGGAACAAGCAACCGCCCATATCTCCATCGAGCCATTTCGACGGCTCTCTATGCCCATATCGGCGCAGCGAGTGCCCTCGTCGCCTCGGTGGCAACCGCCCAAGACCTCCCGATCGATCGCGACGCCATCGCGCTCGAACCCGTCGAAATCGTCGCCGCCGATGGCGATTCCGATTCTGGAACGACAAAAACGGGCACAATTCGGATCCAAACGATCAACTTCGAAGAACATTCGGCAACGGCGACGACAGATCGAATTTTCGGCGATAATCTTGGCGCCATCGCGCTCGAACCCGTCGAAATCGTCGCCGCCGATGGCGATTCCGATTCTGGAACGACAAAAACGGGTACAATTCGGATCCAAACGATCAACTTCGAAGAACATTCGGCAACGGCGACGACAGATCGAATTCTCGGCGATATTCGCGGCGCCAAAGTCCGCAATAGCGGAGGCATGCTCCAAGCGCAAACCGTCTCGCTACGCGGCGCCGCGGCGCAAGATATCGGCGTCACGTATCGAGGCGTATCGATCAATGCGTTGTCGGATGCCGTCGCCGATTTTGCCTTTTTCGTGCCCGAGCTCTTGTCGACAGCTCATGTCTATGGAACGGGTGCCGCTTCGACGCTCGGATCCGTCGCCGGGCTCGTCGAACTCACCGGGAACGACGCCAAAGCCCCGATCCAAGCTCGGATCTCGGGAACGACACTCGGCGATTTTGGGCTCTTTTGGCGCGGATCTTTGCAATCGGGCGGTCATCGATTTTCGGTGTCGGCTTTTGGCGACGATTCGCCCGGCGCATTTCGCTATATCGATGCCCAAGGCACGCCCCAATTCCGCCAGCACAACGCCGCCGCGCGACTCGGCGGCGAACTCGTCTACGATGCCCATATCGATGGATTCCACCTCGCGGCGTTTTCGCTCTATAGCCAAATCGATCGACAAGAAGCCGGCGTGTCGGAATACCCCGATTCATATCGCCGCGCACATAACGACCAATGGCTCTCGCTCAGTCGAATCGTCGCCGAATCCCCACCCATCGCCATGGGGCATAGCTACGCATCTTTCGCCCTCGAATTCGCCTATCGTTCGTCGAAAAAGACCTACGAAAACCCCACCATGCTCATCGGTCAGCGACCGATCGAAACGCGGCTCTTCGAAATTCAACCCCACCTCGCCGCTCACGCCGAATGGGATTGGGCTTCGATTTCGACGACTAAACTCGGCGTGCGCTACGATTATCAACGCGTCGAATCGTTCTACAAATCGGGCAATGCATCGCTCGCTCAAACCCACGAACGGCATATTTTATCTGCCTCAATCGCTCAATCGCTGAATTTTGTTCACGATTCTATCAATATTACCGCACTCGGTTCGATAGACCGCGTTATCGACGCACAGACGATCGGATCGGCCTCCGTCTCGATCGCCTATCGAACGCCATTTCGATGGCGCTTTGGCTTCTCGGGCGCCTACGCCCAACGCATGCCATCGTTCGATGAACTCTACTATCGCACCGAATTCATCCGCGGTAACCCCGACCTCAAACCGCAAAAAAGCGCCATTCACGAGCTTTCGATTGCCTACGATGCCGCGTCTTTCGCCCTCAAATTCGCAGGTTTCTACAATATCCATCGAGATTTGATCCGTTTCGTGCCCGAAACGCCTACGCTCACGCGCGTCAAAAACTTCACCGATGCCATCGCACGCGGCGTCGAATTGGCGGCAACTTGGAACATATACGCAGGCCTGGGCTTAAAACTCGATTACGCCTGGACCGACGCCACGACGAAGAACAAAACGCCCCTGCCACAAGTCCCCGAACATCGCTTCTCGAGCGAAATATTCTACAAAGATACGCATTTTTCATGCGCTTTTATTGCGCAATATGAATCGGGCGTTGCACAAAATTTGGCAGCAAACGACTATGCCGACGACCGCATCGATCTCTCTCTCGAAGCCTCACTCACGCTCCCCTTGGGCGCCACGCTCTCGGTCGCCGTCTACAACCTCCTCGACGATCAATCGCGACAAGACGTCGTCCAACGCCCACTCCCCGGGCGTTACGGCGCCATCGCACTGCGCTTCTCGCCCTTCTAATCGACGATTTGACAACGCCACGGCCGTGCTTAATTCGATCGCATTGCCTCCTAGCGGGGCTTCTGCCGCCATAGCTCGAACACAGCGAGGTTCTCATGCGCCAGATATATCGAAGAGTTCTACAGATTGCATTTGCATGGCTATTCTGTTTCGTCGCCGCCACGGCGATCGCGCAAAATCCGCCCATCGACAACTATGGCGCCCTCGTCGGCGACGCCCAAATCGAAGAATGGCTCGGCCGCGAGTCGCGACTCGATCACCCCGTCATCGGCGGGCTCGAAACCCAAGATGCCGAACAGCTCCACTTCTATTTCGAGCGCAACTACGCCCAACGCGCACAAGCCGTCATCCGAACCGCCCACGACGCACGCCAAAAATCCCTCCGCTTCCTCCCCCCCGAAGCCGTCGAAAACATCCACATCTACCTACTCGGCGACATCAACCGCTACTTCCGCGAACAAGGCTCACAAGGCGGCGCCCCCGAATGGGCCGCAGGCCTCACCATCTTGCGCGACGGCGTCATCCTCATCAAGCTCGTGCCGCGCGGCACCAGCCGAATCGAGCCCGAAATGACACTCGCACACGAGCTCAACCACGTCGCACTCCGACGCATCGCACGCGACGCCTATTTCCCACACTGGTTCTACGAAGGTCTAGCCATGACGACGACCGACGACTGGAACATCAATCGCGCCGAAGTCCTCGCGCGCGCCTCGATGGCCGGAAAACTCTTCGACCTCGACGGCATCGACGACGCCTTCGGAAAAATCGGCGCCACCGTCGAACTCGCCTACGCAGAAAGCGCACACTTTGTCTCATGGCTCGCCAAAGAAAACGGCGATGAAAGCATCAAAAAACTCATCGAACAAACCGCCAACGGCCAACCCTTCGACGCCGCATTCTCCGACATCTACGGCCGATCGCCACGCGCCGCCTTCGCGCTCTGGCACGACCAAATGTCGCGCGACCGCAGCCTCTTCGCCAACGTCTTCTCACCAGAAGGCATCTTCTTCATCATCTCGGTTTTCGCCGCCATCGCCCTCACCATCGCACTCATCCGCCGCACATCGGCCCGAAAACAACGACTCGCCGCCATGGCGCGCGAAGATTCCCTCGAAACACTCCCCGAAAACCTCCGCAATTTCGGTCCATTCACGCACTCTAATAAAAAATAATATTCGATATTATTACAATTTTAACGAATTTATTTTTTCTATGGGCTTCGCCTAGTTCGCATACGCTCACTACGGCTACGCGGCTTCGCCTATTTGCGGCGTTGCCGCAAATACGGCTTCGTGGCTTCGCCTATTTGCGGCGTTGCCGCAAATACGGCTTCGTGGCTTCGCCTATTTGCGGCGTTGCCGCAAATACGGCTTCGCTGCCGTGCTATGTGCTCGTTACACTGCGCGCATACGCACGGCTATGGGCCTCGGTGTTGCGCTACGCTTACCCCGGGCTGTGTTCTGGCGCCCCTTCAGGGCGCACCCATTCCACCACGCATGCCAGAACGCCGCCGCGGCGGGCGTCAATTCCCCCTCGCCAAATCAATAACGCCCGCCGCGGCGGGCGTCCATTCCCCCTCGCCATTTATGGAGAGGGGGTGGCCGACAGGCCGGGGGGGAGGTCACCCATCAAAAACTGAACGATGCGATTGGCATCTTCTCGCAAGCCATAATCGGCCGATTCGAAGATGGGGGCGTCGGCGTCGGTATTGATGGCGATCAACGTCTTCGCCTGTCTTATACCGGCCAAGTGTTGTATGGCGCCCGATATGCCAAAGGCGACGTAGATGTCGGGGGCTATCGTCTTGCCCGTTTGGCCGACTTGTAGATCGCTACGTGCCCATCCCAAATCGACGGCACAACGCGAGGCGGCGATGGCCGCTCCGAATTTTCTTGCGCAATCCGTAAGTCGTGCAAAATTTTCTGCATTCCCAATGCCGCGCCCAGCGGCAAATACGATTTGTGCCGTATCGAGGTCGAAATCGCCCGAATCGAATGGCATAAACGACCGCAGCGCACTGCGATCGATCGATGGCTCGGCAAACGCACGCGCGGCGATTTCGGCGCAAGGCGACTGGGGGGCTTCGATCGACGATTGGAACGTCGCACAAAACGTCGACGATGGCAGGGGGATTCGTTCGACGACGCGCGAAGCGCAAATGAGGTGCTCGATGGCATCGGGGGCAATGGCGTTGATATTGGTGATAAATGGAATCTCGAGCGCCGCCGACAAAAGCGATAAGAAGTCGAGATGCGATGGCGTATGCGGCGCCACGATGGCGACGACGTTGCGACGCGCGGCAACGGCTCGCGCTATCGCTTGGGCGACGATGGGCGGTTGTGCCAAGAGGCGCGAAGAAATGGGCTCGCCGAGATAACCGTCGATCGATTGCGCCGACATTCCGAGGGCGCCGATTATCGATTCGGTTTGCCGCGAGACGATGACGGTTGGGGCGACGACGAATGCCGCCGATAGGCGCCCGAGGGCGTCTAAATTCGATGGCGTCGTCGCCGCTGGTGTTAGCGCAATGTATAGAAGCGTTTTCATCGTCCCCCCGAAATGATGTGCATGAGCGATTCGGCATCGATGTATTGGCAACACTTCTTCGATGCATGCGCTTGGCGCAAAGTCCCCACCGATGCCGAAAAATCGCTTTCGACACGCGCCAGCCCCACTTCGTAGACGGGTTTGCGGCGTGCCTTGACGATATTGGGCAAACTCGGGAATCGTGGCTCGGCGAGCCGCAAATCGGCGGTGACGACGAAGGGCGCCGACGCCTCAAATTCGGGCGTTCCAAACTCCGATTCCGTTTCGACGATCCATTTTTCGCCCTCGGCGTCGTAGTTTAGCTTCGAAGCCGAGCAAAGGCACGGCACGCCGAGCCGCAACGCCAAGCGCTGCGCCGTGAGATGCGATTCGTAATTGACGCCAAGTTTGCCCATCAACCAAATGGCGGTGTCGAGGGCGTTGCCATAGCGTTGTTTGACGGCTTCGATAGCCGTCTCGACGACGATTTGCGGCGACAATTCGGCGTCGCGCGCGCACGCCCAAATCGCTTCGTCGGCGCCCATGGCTAGGGCTTTCGTAATATGCGTCGTGCGCTCCGCCGCCGAAAACACGACGACGCGATCGATCGCCCCCGATTCCTTGAGCGATATCGCCGCCTCGACGGCTCGGAGATCGAAATCGTTGGCAATTTCGTATTCGTCGCTTCGCACAAATGAACCACCGGCGAGCGATAAGTTTTCTTCGGGGTTGTGCACCGCCGATACAAAGACGATTGCTAGCATCATAGTTTGAAAAGAAACCCGATCAACGCATGCGCTTCATCGCATGGCAACAAACAAACCGCGCGGTATTTAGCACAACGATAGATCGAGGCAAGAGAAAACACTTTTTGCGCCGCGATGCCTCTACATGCACTGTTTTTTGCATATCATATACAAAAATGCACAATTGACGTTTACGGGCATATCATCTAAACTCTAAGACGGTACTTTAGTTGCTCGCCCTGCGATATTGGCGAGCACGCACTTCGGTCGAATTTTGCATTCTATCGATGCTTTACAGTTTTGACAGTTCGGAGGTCTATGATGAAACGACGCAATTGTTTGATTTGTTCGATTATCGCCATGCTTTCAATCGTTTCGTATGCTTGCGAAACGGAATATGCAATTTGTGAAGGGTGTGGGGGGACAGGTGGAACTAGTGGAGACGGGAACGGGCCTAGTGAAAACGTTTGTGATGATGATGATAGTCAAAAATGTGCAGAAAGTTTGAATGGCAGACAAGTTTGTTCGGACGGTAAGTGGGAAGATGACGCAGCGTGTAATTATTGTTTTAATGAGAACGAAGATAATAGTGGAACTAATTCGCTGGTATGTGAAGAGTGCACTCCAAATTCATATAATAGCACTGGAACGAAAGTGTGTTACAAAGGTGCTTTCAGAGAGTTTAAATCAAAAGACTTAGATGAGAATGATCCAAATTCAGGCGTTGTGACAAATTCTGAGAAGAGTGATGATGCACCATGGGAATTTGCGTATAATAACAGTGGTTCTTTGAAATATTATAACTGCCATAATGATAGAGTGCTTAATAGTATGCAACCAGATTCGGGGGGGGGGCAGTTAGTTAAGACAGAGAGTTGTTGCAAAGAGAATGATTATTATATTAAGCGAGTTGGGTATAAATACTATAGCGTTGAGGTTTGTAGGAAGGTTGTCTTTAAGGAAGGAACTAAGCCCGGTTTTTGGGCTTATGAATACACCGAAGAGTTGAATGATTCATTGATAGGTCAAAAATCAAAGTTGCCGTATGGATTTTGTTATAATGATGATATATTTCTTGCTGTAAATAGTAATGTAGTAGAAGGGGAGTCGGTGTTTCATAGATATCAGTGTGGGTCAGGACGTGAATGTAATGATGGTTTTAATGGATTATGCATCATTAATGGTGTTTCGATTGATGAAAACAAGGATTTTAAGTGTGCCAATTCTGATAATAACAATAAAGTGGATGCTGTTTTTATTTATGAAACTGATAATGAAACCATAGCTACTTGTCCAGCTGGAACGGAGTTAAAAATTAAAGTTGATAATGGTACATGGTCGAACGTCGATTGCGATAGGCGGAAATTCACACTTGATAAAGTACGGTGTGCTCCAATTTAGTTGTCGAATGACGGATTTACTCCTATTCCAAAATCGTAAGTAACTCACAAGCCCACTGCAATTGTATTTCACAGACTATCCGCTGCGAAAACTCACCGTTTTTGCAGTGTTTTTTGCGGCTTGTTGGGCTTTGCTCGTGGTAGATAGAATGATGAATATTCGATATCGATATATAGTGATCGGATAGTATTAGTTTTGCCGGCAAAGCGAGGCTCTAACGAGCCCGATTTGCCGCCAATATCGCTCGATCGAGATGTCTTCATCAAAGCTATACGCAGACGATAATCTAAGATCTAAGGGTATTTAGCGCGGGCACGGATGCCCGCGCCGCG
>SFMP01000128.1 GCA_004554395.1 Myxococcales bacterium
ACTTCATCAAGAAGAAGCAGCCGCCCGAACCCGCAAGCTGAAAACGCAAAGTGCAGACCCTTTGCGCTTTGCACTTTCGCGCTTTCGCCTTGATTGTGCGTCAATAACTCCAAATAACACTTGACAAAACGCTTCATGGGTGGCGATAACGGACTCAGAACATTCAGTTAATTCCCAAATAGCCATGCCCAAAACGGGCATGGCCCTCGGCAAAGCGTCCGATTCTTCGGGCGCTTTTTTTTGCGCTCGCTCCGTTCTACGACGAATTGCGCCGCCTTCGCTCCAATACCACTACAAACCGACAAAATCTAAATGCCAACGCCTTCTCCATTGCAAGCCCCATCCATCCGATGAAGCTCCAACATCCGCAAAACAGCCAATGGCAACGTTCTCGACTATTTCAGATAAACCATCAACATCGCGAAAAAAAAAGACAAATAATGTAAAAAAAAGTGATCACTTTTGCGATTGTGCTAGAATGCTACATAGGAGAGTTGATGTTTTGAATGGACGTAACTTGAATAAGGAGAAACACCATGGCAGCAACGACATCAAAGACAAAAGCAGCTAGTAGTGGTAACGCGTATTCTGGCTCGTGGTCACAGAATCTGTGCCCGGCGTCGAAGTATTCGCTCAAGTGCCCCAACGCCATGAAACCCGTTGGCATTTGCATGCATAATACGGCGAATAGCGCGCCAGCCAAAAACGAAATCAACTACATGAACAACAACGGCTCATCGACGTCTTTCCACTTGGCCGTCGATGAAAACGAAGCGATCCAAGGTTTGCCCTTCGATCGCAACGGTTGGCACGCCGGCGATGGTAACGGCCCTGGCAACCGAAAACACATCGGCATCGAAATCGCCCGTAGCACCGACAACACCCCCGGCGTTTTCGAACGCGCCGAACGACGCGCCGCCGCAGTCGTCGCCCGACTCTGCAACATGTACGGTTGGGGCGTCGACCAAGTCAAAGCGCACCGCGATTTCGCCGCCAAAGACTGCCCCCACCGCACTTCGATGGCAGGCTTCAAAAACATGGTCGCGCTCGCGCTCCAAGGAAAACTCACCGACTCGACGTCGACGAAACAAACGCAGACGTCCAACGGCGCTTCGAGCGTCAAAGTCGGCGACAAAGTCAAAATCACGGGCACCAATTATGCCACGGGTCAAACCGTCCCCGGATGGGTCAAACAAAACACCTACACCGTCACAAAGGTCAGCGGCGACCGCGCACTCCTCAGCGACATCATCAGCTGGGTCTATATGAGCGATTTGGCGATTCAAGGTGGTTCGGCACCCAAAGCCGAAGCCCCCAAAACCGAAAAACCCAAAACAGAAGCCTCCAAAACCGATTCATCGAAGCAAACCGATGCGCAAAAAGCCCAATACGCCGCCGCGCTCTCCGAGCTCGAAAAATACCCCGGTGGCAAACTCGACCCGAGCAAGTTCCTCTCGATGTTCGGCCCCATCGCTCGCGAAGAAAACCGCATCTCGGGCATTCCCGCATCGGTCACGCTAGCCCAAGCCGCCCTCGAAACGGGTTGGGGTAAATCGACGATCGGAGCGGCCAAAAACCTCTTCGGCATCAAGGGCACGGGCCCTGCTGGCACGACGTCGCACCAAACCCAAGAATGGCAAAACGGCGGATTCATCACGATTCAAGCCGGCTTCCGAAAATACAACACTTGGCTCGAATCGATCCAAGATCACACGGCCTTCTTGCAAAAAACGCGCTATCAAAACGCCTTCAAATACACCGATAACCCCGACCAATTCGCGCGCGAAATTCACAAAGCCGGTTACGCCACCGATCCCGAGTATTCGAACAAGCTCATCCGCCTGATGAACCAATACAACATGCGTCAATACAACGTGGTCGGCGCAACGCCCGCCACGCAATCGAATACAAACGCCAACGCCAACGCCAACGCCAACGCCAACGCCAACAAATCCCCCGCATCATCGTCGAGCTCGGGCGGCGTCTCGGTCGGGTCGCGCGTCAAAATCATCGGCACGAACTACGCCACGGGGCAAACCGTCCCCGGATGGGTCAAACAAAACACCTACTCAGTCAAGCAAGTCAGCGGCAATCGCGCACTCCTCGGCGGCATCAATAGCTGGGTCTACATCAAAGACTTGGCTGTCGAAGGCGCCTCGCAACCCGCACCAGCCCCCGCGCCCGCCAAACCATCGACGGCTTCGAAATCCCCCCTCGACCAACTCCTCGACTCGCACCCCGAAGTCAAAACGAACCAACACCTCATCAATCTCTTCTACCAAATGGGCGGCAACACGTTCGACGGTGCCGCCGCACAAGCCAGCCGCTACGGCGTCAATATCAACGCTCTCGTCGCCAACCGATCGGGCGCTGTCGCTCGTAGCAACTCGGGCGGCGGTGGCGGCAGTAGCTCCAGCTCGGGTAGCTCCGCCGCATCGCAATCGATCGGCGTCGGATCCCGCGTCCGCATCACCGGATCCAACTACGCCACCGGCCAAGCCATCCCCGGTTGGGTCAAGCAAAACACCTACACCGTCCGACAAATCAGCGGAAACCGCGCTCTCATCTCCGAAATCGTCAGCTGGGTCTACATCAAAGACCTACAACTCATCTCGGGCGGCGTCACCAACTCGGGCGGCGGTGGCGGTAACACGAGCGCCGGCAGCTCGACATCTTCGAAATCGGTCGGCGTCGGATCCCGCGTCCGCATCACTGGCTCCAACTACGCCACCGGGCAATCCGTCCCCGCATGGGTCAAACAAAACACCTACACCGTCCAACAAATCAGCGGAAACCGCGCTCTCATCTCCGGAATCCTCAGCTGGGTCTACATCAAAGACCTACAACTCGTCTCGGGCGGCGTCTCCAATTCTGGCGGCGGCGGCGGCGGTGGTGGCGGCGGCGGTTCGTCGATGGGCAAAACGCAAAGCTCGGGCAAGGCAACCGCTCACGTCGATTTCGGCGCGAAAAACAGCAACCCGCGCAACAACTCCATCCGCAAAATCACCATCCACCACATGGCCGGTAACCTAGGCGCCGTCTCGTGCGCACAAATGCACCGCAATGGCAGTTGTAGCGCAAACTACTACATCGGCTCCGACGGCACGATCTGCAGCGGCGTCGCAGAAAACCGACGCGCATGGACCTCGAGCAGCCCCGCCAACGACCACCAAGCCATCACCTACGAAGTCGCCAACAACAGCGGCGCACCCAATTGGTCTATCTCCAAAGCCGCCTACGACGCCATGATCGCCCTCTCGCGCGACATCTGCTCGCGCTACGGCATCAACGCCTACTACGACGGCTCCTCCAGCGCCTCACTTACCACGCACGACATGTTCGCCGCCACCTGCTGCCCCGGCCCCTACATCAAAGGCAAACTCAAAAACGGCGAAATCGCGCGCGACATCAAAGGCGGCTAATCCCCCCTTCACCCAGCATAACGCCTAACCCACGGGGATCCATTGCACACCACGCATCGGATCCCCGTCGCCGTTTTTGCACACCCCAAACGACGACCTTTTTGAATCTTTTTTGCATCTATCGGGGGGAAGCCTCCCCCCGCGCGGCTATTGTCGCATGCGACAATACGCCGCTCCCCCCTCTGCGGGCGCTCAATCGCCGCGCCCGCAACGCCCGGGCTCAAACAAATCAGTGCTCAACCCAAAGGCGATGCAGCAAAGAAAAACGACGGCTTATTTGTTTAGCGGTGTTCTGGCTCCCGAAGAAGATTTGTGCTAAGTCACAAAGAATTGACGCAATCCCATCCTTGGATGCAAATGAACTCGCTGTGAGTCGGCTTCATTCCCTAAGATCAAGTCGTTTATGTGATGTATCCCTGAACATCTGCATCTATGGATTGCTTTTGAGAAAAGAATCCAGCATAATGGCGATTGGCGTTATAGAATGAAGCAACCAATAGGATGGTGGCTTCTTCTGATACGCGATTTAAAGAAGGCTTCTCTACAACATAAAGTAGGGCTGTCTGCCGGCACATAGACAAAACCGAATAACAGGGGATTAATGTTCATATCTATTTTGCTACGCATTTATGGGCATTTGAATTGTGACATCGGAGATATATGTGAGGCTGTGCGAACGGACAAGAACTGAGTCCGATTTTTCGTACAGCTCTTTTGTAGAAAATACACAAGGAGGATTTTAATATGGCACGAGCCGCATCAGCACCGAAGAAGGAGATTTCTATGGAGGAAGCTCTGTGGAAGTCCGCAGATAAACTCCGTGGTTCTGTTGAGCCAGCCGAATACAAACACGTCGTTCTCAGTCTCTTCTTTTTGAAGTTTGCCAGCGATAAGTTTGAGGCACAAAGGAAAGCTATTTCTGAAAAATACGGTGAGAAGTTTGTTGACAATGTTGCCTTCTATACGAAGGACAACGTGTTCTTCCTGCCTGAGATCAGCCGTTGGTCTTTCATCATGGAGAATGCGAAACAGGATGACATTGCGCTGAAAATCGACACCGCCCTCTATACGATTGAGAAAGCGAATCCCGCACTGAAAGGCGCACTACCGGACAACTACTACTCACGTCTTCACATCGACACAGCAAAGCTGGCATCACTGCTGGACGAGATTGATAAGATCAACACCGGCGATAAAGAGAATGACATTATCGGGCGGGTCTACGAATACTTCCTGAGCAAGTTTGCACTTGCGGAAGGCAAAGGCAAGGGCGAGTTCTATACGCCGAAGTGCATTGTCAATTTGATTGCAGAAATGATTGAACCGTATGATGGCATTCTCTACGACCCTTGCTGCGGTTCTGGCGGTATGTTCGTGCAGTCAATGAAGTTCGTGGAGGCACATCACGGCAACAAGAAGAAG
>SFMP01000129.1 GCA_004554395.1 Myxococcales bacterium
ATTGCTCACCGCCCACTGCTAATTGCTAATTGCTAATTGCTAATTGCTAATTGCTAATTGCTAATTGCTCAGCCATGCCCTATTCGCTCCCACAATCCCCCGATTTCTCACACATCGCCATCACCCAGTTTCCCCACACGACGCCTCCCTACGCACGTCCAAAAGCTCGCTTTTTCTTCGGATTCATCGCCCTCGCTCTCATTGCATCGACGGTGGGCGCATTTGTATTTCCGACAAATTTTCTCAACATATTTGTATTTTCTGCATCATTTCTAACTATCGCCTTCATTGGATGCACTATTTTCTATTCAATAGCGCTGATTTCATGGCGCGCATTCCGAATCAAACGCATCGTTTTCGATCCAAAACTCGGCACGACGTCGATCGCCGTAGGCTCCTCGACGATTCTCTCCATCGATCTACAAAACCCGCTCCCTTGGGCACTCACCATTGATCTCATATCGAGCGATCACACCGTCCACATCGGCATCGACGATAGCCACACCTATCCCATACAAATACCTTCCAAAACCGCCATTCAACTCACTTTCACCGTCCACGCCAAATCTATCGGGCCCGCTGGCATCGTCGGTTTCTGCATCGTCCTTGGCGACGGTCACGACATGTTCCGAGGCGAAGCGCACGTCGAAACAAACCTCGACATCGACGTCGTCCCCGTCGAATCATTCCTACCAGCACGACAAAACCGCCTCATTCTAGCCCCATTCGCTCCCCCTCATTCATCCGCCCCACGCCCATTCTACACAGTCCCAATCGATGCCGAACAATTCGAACACAAGCCCTACACGGCAGGTGATTCCATCCGACACATCGACTGGCGCGCACTTGCCCGTTCACGCCAACTCTACGTCTACAAGCCCATCCAAGCGCCACAAATCCACACATCTATCATCGTCGACGCCCGTAGCCTCATCGGCCAAACGACCGCGCCGAGCGACAACATCTTTGCCGGCGTCGCCGCCTTCATCGACCAAACTGCCAACGATTTCGCCTCATTCACCATCTACGTCGACGACCCGCGTTCCCCGGCTCCCACGCGCATTGCACACCACGCCACTGCCCCACAAGCCCATCGCGCCATCTCTGCCGCCATCATCGATACACTCTCACTCCGCCCCACGCGACAACTCTGCAACGAACCATTTGCACGCACTCTAGCCAGCGATTTTCTGCGCTATTACCAAGTCGATTTCACACGAAATGGATCTCTCGACATCGACGCGCTCTGCCTCTGGTTCCACCTCGAACGCCAGCGTATCGCCCACAGCAATACCCCGATGCCACCATTCGACACCGCCATCCAAGACATCCCCATGCGGCGCAACTGGCCCGCTTCTACGCAAGCCCCAATCCCAATCGATGCTACCAAAACAATCGCGGCCATCGACGCTAACCACACCAACCGACTCTTTTGGTTCTCCGACTTCGCCGCCCCACTGCACATTTCGATGAACGCCACCACTCGGCAAACGCTCAGCCATACTGCTGCCACCGCCATCGTCTGCCGACGCGCCAGCGACTCATTCTCGGCTACCACGCGCCAAAACGCCGCTCTACTCCCCACCATCGGCTTCGACGTCCTCACGGGGACGATTGACCAAAAAAAAGAGCCGTCGTGACCCACGACGGCTCTTTTCTGAGCGGAGGCAGAGGGATTCGAACCCCCGGTACCCTCACAGGTACAACGGTTTTCAAGACCGCCGCTATCGACCACTCAGCCACACCTCCGAAACGGGCTTTTACGCACTTCTCAGACGCGATGCAACATTTTTTTGAAAAAAAACCGTCACATTTTTTTTTTAACGACATGATTAGAACGGAAGGAGGGCTATGCCATGATAAACCCGTTCGAATTATCGCGTCTCTTAGACAAAACTCACCACCTCAAAACGAAAAAAGACCCCATCGCACCATGGATCATCGGATCCCTATCGTGGGGCGGCGGCATCTATGCGCAAAAATCGATCGGCATACTGCCGCTCCCACCGAGCGCCGATGCACCCCATCGCGCACTCTACCACTTCATCGCCCAATTTGCGCCTTGGCTACTCGTCGCCATCATCGCCACAGGGCTCGCTCTTGGGCTGTGGGCTATCGCACGCAAACGACGACATAAAGCGACGATCCCACCACATTTGCGGCCAATCACCTATGCCCATTGGGCCCTGTTTGCCTTCACCCTCGGGCTCATCGCCGCCCGCCCTGTCATCGTCCAATCGCCCCCCGAACTCACGCGTTGCACCATTACAGCCACGATCGAAGACATCCAACCCGGCACGACACAAGCGACGATTGCAATCTCACAATACGCCTGCGACCAAACGGTCACCACCAAGCTCCACCCCGCCTCCAATGCCCGCATTTCGCTCATGCCCAACGAAGCCCAATCGCTTCGCATTGGCACGATAATTCAAGCCAATGGCACATTCTCGCGCTACAAAGGGCCAAACGTCCCCGGCGCTTTCGATGCCTCGACTTGGGCCAAAAACACGGGGCTTTCGGGCTTCTTTAAGCGAAATAAAACCGCTCCCGAAAAGCCATCCAAAAGCAAAACCGATCGTTCGACGACAAACAAGCATTCCCAATCCCCAGCCGATTCGCCCCAAGCCTATACACCCCCACCGTTTGAATCACTTCTCATCATCAGCACGCCCAAGTGGAACCTGTTGAGCTGGCTCAATGCCAAACGGCGATCTGCCTACGACATACTACAAGCCCACAGCAGTTCGGGCATCATGCCCGCGCTCATCTTGGGCACGACGCGCGGCATCGACGATGCCACGCGCGACGACTTCGGGCGACTCGGCATCGCCCACGTCCTCGCCGTTAGCGGCATGCATTTTGGCATCATCGCATTCCTCATCGTCGTCGCACTGCGATGGCTCATTTCCCGTTCGCCATACGTCATGCGACGATGGGGGCGACGACGCCTATCGCTCTTGCTGATGTTCCCCATCCTATGCATCTATCTATTCTTTGTCGATGCGCCGCTCAGTGCACAACGCGCCCTCATTATGCTCGCCATGTGCAACCTCGGTCAAATTACAGGGCGCAAATGCGACAAAGTGCGAGCCTTTCTCTTTGCTGCCATCGTCATGACCGCCATCAATCCAAGCGTCATATTCTCGATCAGCTTCCAACTCTCTTTTGCCGCCGTCTTGGGCATTATATGGTGCACCGATTTCTACGCAAAATACGTCCAAATACACATTCTATCGCTCCCATTGCCCCAACGCATGACGAAGATCGTCGACTCTTGTGCCTCTGCCCTCATCATCACGATTGCAACGTCGATGACGACAGCCCCCTTTGTGCTCTACCACTTCGGACAACTCCCCATTCTGGGCACTCTGACCAACCTCATCGTCATCCCATGGGTCACATTCATACTCATGCCCGCCATGATCGTCGCTACATTTGCCATCATTGCTCGCATTCCCATGCACGAACACATCGCCACCGTCGCCCAAAAGCTCGAAGACTACACATGCGCATTTGCGAGCTTTGCCAATGCACACATTCCCGTCGCCTGCATCGACGTTTTGCCCAATTTCGCCCTTAGCCTGGCGACTGCCGCCGTCGTTTGCCTCGTATGGATCCGCCTCCGCCCCACCAAATGGCGAATCTACCTAGCCATTATCCCCGCCATCGCCCTATCGATAGTCGTCGGCGCCTTTGCCATGGCACCACAGGCGTTGACCAAACCCAATGGCATACGCATGACTTTCGTCGCCATGGGGCAAGCCGATGCAACGCTCATCGAATTCCCTAACGGCAAAAACATGCTTATCGACGCTGGCGCTGAAGTCTCGCGACAATCCAATGCGACGCAAACGCAACTCATTCCATTTCTCGAGCAACGCGGCATTCGCACCATCGATATATTCGTCATCACCCATTGGGATTACGACCACGTCGCCGGCATTCCACACCTATTCGAACAAAACGCCTTCACCATCGGCGAAATATGGCACAACGGCTTTGCCTCCGACGACGAACGCTGGCAACGCGCTATCGACCAAAGCGGCATACCATCGCAAAACATTCAACAACTCCCATCGAATCGATCATTCGGCAATGCCAACATACATGTTCTATGGCCAAACCCGAGCTTCCCAATTACTGCAACAAACGACGATATCATCCCCACCAACGACACATCGATCGTCTTGCGCGTCTCGATCGGCCATTTCTCGGCACTTCTCATGGGCGATGCCCCCGAATCCATCGAACGACAAATCATGCTCTCCGATCCACAACTCACCGCCAACGCCACCGTCCTCAAAGCTGGCCATCACGGTTCAAAGACGTCTTCTTCAAAGCCCTATATCGCCCACGTCAACCCACGCTACGCCATCTTCTCGGTCGGTCCAAACAACCGCTACAAATTCCCACACTTTGACGTCGAATCGACCTTCTTCGAGCAAAAAACTAAAATGCTACGTACCGATACAAACGGAACGATACAAATCACATCCGATGGCTATAACATGCACATATCGACGATGTATCCATGACGACTACACCGCATCATCGTCGCTGGCGCGCTGATAGCAAGACGCGCCAATACGCATTGTCGATTATTGGATAGAAAACGAATGTTCTCGATATTTAGCCTCAGAGCCTTCAAGTCGCAATACGGTCGCCTTGGCGTTACAAGAATATTCTAATGCTCCATCGTCATCGTAGTGATGATGCTCTTCGATATGAAATGCATTCCAATCGGTGAGATACCGCAATTTATCGCCTAAAAATAGATAATTGACGAAATCAGTTTCTATATATTCAGTACCGGTTCCATCAGAAAAGTCTTCATATTTAACGGCAACATAGACACCACGCTCTCCATTGATAACGGATTCCTCGATTTTCTCGACGACAGGAGAGTCTTCAAAGAGATGATCGAATGTTTTAACCTTGTAAATTCTTGCTTTTTTGTCGACAGGCGACACGAGATTGAGAAACGATACACTTACGTCGGAATCGTCGCATAAAACATGTTGAACGCCAATACCACTTGCAGTCTTGTTATCATTACCTATTCTACAAGTGAACGCCTCTTGAGAATTTGGATTGATCCTTGTAGGATTCTTATTGATATAAGCTACGAGTTTTTGTTCAAGATCGTCGGACGCATTTATTTTTAAGAACGGA
>SFMP01000130.1 GCA_004554395.1 Myxococcales bacterium
AATTCGACAACTTGTTTTTATATAAACATTGCAATAAATCGAGCGGATTATAGATATCGGGTGAGTTTTCCGAAAAATGATAGCCGTCATAATATGCTTTGAGGCGGTTCAATGCCGTTGGTATGGATATACCCAGCGACGATGCAAATCGTTCGATTTCAGGGGCGAGTTGCGCTTCGACTTCGTCGTTTGTAAAGCCGCAAATCGCAGCATATTCGTCGTCTAAACTTATCGTCAAAAAATTATTTAATTCGCTAAATATACTCAGCTGGCTATATCGCGTTATCCCCGTAATAAATACAAAAGCTAGATCGGGGCTCGACTCTTTAATTGGACTATAGAAGTTGCGCAACTGCTGGCGTATATCGCAAAACAGCGACTTATCGCGCATCGAATCCAACAATGGCGCATCGTATTCATCGACCAATAAGACGACTTTTTGCCCCGTCTTCTCCCTGGCTTTTCGAATGATCGACCACAGGCGCAAACCGTATTCCTCTTTTGCTATCCGCTCATCACGCCCATAGACTTCTTCGTGTCCTGCGAGCAAATTGTCGATGAGATTGCCGATGCTTTGCGCTCCGAGAATCCGACTGCGGCTAAAGTCGAACCGCAACACGGCGTGCACTTGCCATGCCGATTCGAGCGAATCGATGGCGAGCCCCTCGAACAATTCCCTACGCCCCTTAAAATATGCCTCCAACGTCGAAATAAAGAGCGATTTCCCAAATCGGCGCGGGCGCGCGAGGAAATAATACTTCCCCTCCGACACGAGGCGATACACAAACGCCGTTTTATCGACGTAAATCGCATGCTCGCACCGGATATCTTCGAACGATTGCACCCCAATGGGAAACTTGCGCCGCGCTATAACATTATCGCTTTTCATTCGTCACGCTCCACTCTCTCACGCTCGATCGCCTGCCACGATCCAACGATCGATCGAACTTGAGCACGGGGTATCGAATCCAATCCGTTTCGAGTTCCGACACGGCTAAGCCGTCGAAGAGATCGCGCCGCCCCTCGAAATATGCCTCCAGAACAGATACGAGCAATGATTTGCCAAATCGGCGCGGTCGCGACAAGAAAATCGCGCGATCTTCACGCGCGAGTGCGTAGACGAGCGCTGTTTTATCGACGTAAACCGCACCATCGCGCCGTAGATTGCCAAAATCCGATGTCGATACGCGTATATTTCGAGGCTCCATCGCACCCTCCATCTCATCGCCATCGCGCCCCAACGGCGCACCCAACAACGCCCTATTTTAATGATTCTAAACCGCACTCGCAACGGCAAATGCGCGCCATATCACACGATGAGATAATCCCCCCGCGCCATCGCCCATCGATGGCGCACAATTCACCGCCTCGGCGAATCAAGGCGTGGCGAAGCAAGGCGCGGCTGACGTTAAAGCCCCATCGCAAGCCCGCATGCGGCTGCCACGCTCAAGATCGTGGCGATGCCATAGCAAATCGCTTTCCCCGCCTTGCCAGGATGAAATTTCAAATCGTGCAAACTAAAGAATATTCTATGCATGCAATGAAACGAAGTGCCAAAAACGATGAGAAATGCCGCCGCCGCGCCCCACCACGTATGGAGAACGTTTGAAATTTGAAACGACGATGCATCGCCCGTCAAACCGACATATATCATCATGCCGACGAGAGCGGGGAATGCAAACGCTATGACCATGCCACCAAATCCAAATAGCCCCCAAAATATGGGCTCATTTGAACGCTTATATTGCGATAAATCTCGAATATTATTCATTTTATCCCCTATATGTCAGACCATATAATATGATGATCGAGGCGACAATCGTCACGCCATAGAGCAACAGCATCCATACAAACCGCGGCACGAGCCGCGTTTCGCTCGGCGACGTGCTCCGAAACAGGCGTATCCCTAGCGGGAATATCTTATACCAAGTCACGATATGATAGATGACGCCCAAAAGTGCCACGATATTGGCGACGACGACGGCCGGATGCCCCAAAAGCCCGACGACTTGCGCTTGCGCGGCATCGCCTTGCGTGGCGCATAACCACGCAATCCACGTCAGCTCGGCGCCGACCCACAAATTCGTCACGGCCGTCAGCTCGCGGATCATATACATCACATACTCGCGCCGAGCGATCCACCAACTGCGCTTCACCTCTCGGTTGTAAGGTTTTCGATACGTTTTTATTTCTCGTTCCATCGTTCTTTACATCATTATATATATATCGTCGTGATTGATTTGCTCGCCATATTTGATTTGATACGAGCGGCGACCAAGGCTTGCGGCGAAGGGCAGGGGGATGGATCGGCATCGAGCCAGGGCGTTGCGGGCGCGGCGATTGAGCGCCCGCAGAGGGGGGAGCGGCGTATTGGCGCTTGCCAATAGCCGCTGGGGGGGAGACTTCCCCCACCACCATTGAAAAATTGACTTCAAAACGCGTCATTTTCGGCCGAGAGCAAAGCCGATGTAGTCGAATGCCGATTGCTCTTTCGAGAGTTGGATGGCGGCGGCGGGATCGACGAGTTTCGGGCAAACTTCGGTGCAGTAGCCGACCGAGGTGCACGACCAGACGGCCGAGTCTTGCCCCATGATGGCGCTGCGCAGGCGTACGCCGGCGTCGCGGTTGTCTTGCCGGTAGCGCCACAGCAGCGTGAGGGCGGCGGGTCCGAGAAAAGTGCGGTTGAGCTTGTATTGCGGGCAGGCGGCGTAACAACATCCACAGTGAATGCATTGCGCAAATTGACGGTACTTTTCGAGTTGCTGCGGCGTTTGCACGTTGGGTTTGGCGGCTTGGGCGTTTGGCGCGGCTTGGGCGTTTGGCGCGGCTTGGGCGTGTTCGGCTTTGCAGGCGTCTTGCAGCACGATAAACGGGTGGACGCTTTCGAGTTTGGCGATCATGTCTTCGATGTCGACGACTAAATCGCGCTCGATGGGGAAGTTTTCGAGCGGCTCGATCGCGACGATGCCGCGTTTGGCGAAATCGCGGATAAACGTTTTGCACGCCAGGCGCGCGACGCCGTCGATCATGACGGCACACGAACCACAAACGGCCATCCGACACGACGATCGATAGCTCAAATCGGGTGCTTGCGAGTCGCGTATCGCATTGAGGCCGTCGAGAACCGACATTTCATGGCGCCAGGCGATTTCGTATTCGACGAAATGCGGCGCGTCGTCGGTCTCGGGGCGATAGCGCAGTATCTTGAAGACGATTTTTTTTTCATCTCTATTGTCGTTCATCGTCGTGTTCCTCGTCGTAATCCTCGGTTTGCACTTTGCCATTTGTATGCATTTCGCCGCCATAGACGCGTCTGCCTGGTGCCGATTTGGTGATGCGCACGGGTTGCGAAGCGATTTGCGGTGCGCCGTTTGGCGTTGGCGTTGCAAACGAGTGGCAGAGGAAGTTGTCGTCGTCGCGCTGCGTGCATTCGGCGTCGATGCGTTGGTGGCTGCCGCGCGATTCTTTCCGCCAAAGTGCTGCATGAACCATGCATTCAGCGACGTCGAGCGTAAACCCGAGCTCGCACCAATGCATGAGCTCGAAATTGAAGACGCGCCCCGATTTGTCTTTGAGATCGACGGCTTTGTAGCGCGATTTGAGGTCGGCGATTTCGCGCACGGCTTGCGACAAGCCCGTTTCGTGGCGATAGATTCCCGCGTGTTGCTCCATGAGAGTGCCGAGTTCGCGGCGTATTTGAGCGCACGATTGGCCTTGGTCGGCGACGTCGAATTGCGCCATGAGAGCATCGGCACGGCTGAGCGCCGCTTTGGTCAATGCGCTTCGATTGGGGGCTTGCGTTTGACGGCAAAACTCGACGGCCATGTCGCCGGCACGATGACCATAGACGAGCGTTTCGGTCAGCGAGTTTGAACCGAGGCGGTTAGCTCCATGCAGGCCGTTGCAAGCGCATTCTCCGGCGGCAAATACGCCACAATGCGACGTGGCCGTGTCGATATCGGTGCGGATTCCGCCCATCGTATAATGGACGACGGGGCGCACGGGGATGGGTGCAACGGCTGGTTCGACGCCGACATAAGACCGCGCCAATTCGCAAATCTGTGGCAAACGCTCGTCGAGCTTCGCCCGCCCTAGGTGGCGCAAATCGAGATACACGACATCGCCAAGGGCAGTTTTTGCCGTGCGCCCTTTTTTAGCTTCGTGCCAAAAGGCCTGCGAAAGGCGGTCGCGCGGTCCGAGCTCCATCGTCTTGTTTTCGGGGTGGCCGAGGGGCGTTTCGGGGCCCAAACCGTAATCTTGTAAATAGCGATAGCCATCTTTATTGACGAGTATGCCGCCTTCGCCACGCGCCGCCTCGGTGATGAGAAGCCCACAGCCGGGGAGCCCCGTCGGGTGGTACTGCACGAATTCCATATCGCTTAGCCCGATGCCGTGGCGATAGGCGATCGACATGCCATCGCCCGTGACGATAGTCGCATTTGTCGTGTCGCGATAGGCTTGCGCAGCACCGCCCGTGCACAAGACGACGGCTTTGCATACGATTAGGCGATAGTGCCCATTGTGCAAATCATACGTCAAAACGCCGCGAATTGCCGAATTATCTTCGACGAGGTCGACGACGAAATGTTCGTCATAGCGCACGATATTGTCGAACTGCGTCGACGTTTCGTAGAGCGTATGCAAGATGTGAAAGCCGCTTTTATCGGCGGCAAACCACGTGCGAGGCACTTTCATGCCGCCAAATTTGCGCACACTAACTTCGCCCGATGCCTGCCGGCTCCAAGGGCAGCCCATGTTTTCGAGCCAAATGAGCTCTTGCGTAGCATGGGCGACGAAATCTTCGACGACATCTTGGTCGCAAAGCCAATCGCCTCCCGCCACCGTATCTTCGAAGTGATTGTCGAGCGTATCGCCACTTGCGACGACGCCTGCGGCGCCCCCCTCGGCGGCAACCGTATGGCTACGCATCGGATAAACCTTCGAAATCAAGGCTATCTTCATTTGGGGCGCTTTTTGAGCCGCCGCAATCGCGGCGCGTAACCCAGCCCCCCCCGCCCCAATAATGGCTATGTCGGTTTCTATGACTTCCAATTCGATTCTCCCTCTAGATCGAGTTCCATGGGCCATCGATGCCCACAGTCCCCTATAACTCAATCTCGCGGGATTCTATTCATCTATTTTTCGCGCCCCCGAACATCGAGGCTAGCTTAGACGCGGTCGATAACCGCGGCGAGGCGGTAACCGCCGATGAGATCGACATCCGACGACGAAATTGAAAAACGCAATTTCGTCAAAAGTACCGTGATATTTGTGTTCCAATCGGTCATAATGCGTCGTCGGCTCTTGCTTCTGCTGTTCTTCTTTGTGATTATTCTCCGTTAAGCGCACCGATGGATTGTAACGTGAATATGTCTTATGCATTCGTAATCTTGGCAATTGCTCTAGCCGGTGTGACGATATTCGGATGTTGTCGTGTCACAAAGAAAGGAGAATCTTCGGGAGTTATACCTATGACGAATGACATTGAACAAGAGAAAACTCAATGTGGGCTTGCTCTCCATCTTTCTCAAGACAGCGAAATAGATTGGG
>SFMP01000015.1 GCA_004554395.1 Myxococcales bacterium
AATCTACGGGCATACAGCCATCACCGTTGGCAATGGCGCTTCGAGCTGTAGTGACTACTACGAATACAACACGACGAATAACGGGCGCTCTGGGTTCAAATGCTTCCAGCGTAAATAGTACAGAAACATCGTCGTGATGTTCTCAATCCGCATCGGCGCGGTTCATTTTGGATCGCGCTTTTTTATTGTTCATTAATAGCGGTTTTTGTCGAGATTGATCCGTTGTGTCGGGGGTTATGACTGTTTCAGTCATTGTTTGGGGAAGTGCGCCATATTTGTCGATGCTATCGATATATGCGGCTATCGATGTATGCGATATATAGAATTGGTTTGAGTGAATATGGGCACAAAAAAAGCCACTTCTTTGCGAAGTGGCTTTTGGCGTTTCTATCGATACCGAATGATATCCAATCGGCGATTAAGCGCGGGCGTCGATCAAGTTTCGGTTATGGGCGAAGAGCCCAGTGCGCCCGAAGAAAGTGCCCAATCCGACGTAGAGATAGCCGGTGCAGAACAGAGCGAGGAATGGGACCGAGGCATAGGCACCGAGGGAGATGGCGTGGACAATGCCCCAAACGAAATAGATGCCCATTGCCGTTTCGACCCACGGTTGCCAATTGAGTTTGAAGCCGTATTTGACGTGTTTGAAACTCTCGCCCGATTTCGTGACGCCGTATTTTGGCGTACGAACAAATCCCGTCTTATAGCCGACGAGTGCTTCGATGACGGCGCGGCAATTGTTGATGCTCAAGCCGATTCCGAGGCTCATGACGATGGGGAGATAGGCCAAACGCTGCATGAAGGTTTGCTTGCGTGCTTCTTTTTGCGCCAAGAGATAGAACATCATGATCGAGACCGAGGCGCATATAAAGACGATGGCATCGACCCAAATACTCGTCATCCACGAATTTTTGACGCGGAATTCGACGGTTAGGGGCATCATCAGCGACAAGATGACCATGAGAATATAGGAGATATTGCACGTCAAATGCATCCATGCTTCGAGTTTGACTTTGAAAGGGAGTCGACTCTTGAGCAATTTGGGGAGCACTTTTTTGGCCACTTGAATCGATCCCTTTGCCCAACGGTGTTGTTGGGTTTTGAAAGCGACCATTTCGACGGGGACTTCGGCGGGCGTCGTCGATTCGTTGACGTAGATGAATTGCCAACCTTTCGATTGCGCACGATAAGAGAGATCGAGGTCTTCGGTAATCGTATCGTGTTGCCATCCGCCGGCGTCGGCGATCGTCGATTTGCGCCAAATGCCAGCCGTGCCATTAAAATTGAAAAAGCGCCCGGAACGGTTGCGAGCCGTGTGCTCGATGACGAAGTGCCCATCGAGTAAGATCGATTGCACGCGCGTGAGCAGGCTGTATTCGCGATTGAGGTGTTCCCAGCGAATTTGGACCATGCCGACTTTTTCATTGGTGAAGAAGTGAATCGTTCGCTCGAGGAAATCGGGTTGTGGAACGAAGTCGGCATCGAAGACGGCGACGAATTCACCGGTTGCCGTTTTGAGCCCAGCTTCGAGGGCACCGGCTTTGAAACCGGTGCGGTCGTCGCGATGGATGTAGACGATGTCGAAGCCTTGTTCGCGCTTGCGCGCGACGGCATCGGCGGCAATTTTCTGCGTCTCATCGATAGAATCGTCGAGTACTTGGATTTGCAACTTTTCGCGCGGATATCGGATTTCGCACACGGCATCGATGAGGCGCTCGATGACATAACGTTCGTTAAACATCGGCAACTGAATCGTGACGCGCGGGAGATCCGAGAACTTTGCATCGGGATGCGGGATATCTTTGCGATAGATGCGATACAACGTCGCCATGACAAAACGATGAATGCCATAAATGCTGAGAATGCACAAAATGGCAAAGTACACGACGACAAAAGCGAATTCAAATGTCATGCTAACGCTACCCTATTACTTGACGATGCTGCTGCCACTGAGAACGTTTTTCGCAGGGCCAATGCCGTAGACGTCGGTTTTGGCTTTGCTTCCCTTGTTCGATTTTGTCGCAACTCTAGGCGCTTCTTGTACGACTTCTGCAATTGCAATTTCTTTTGTATCGAGGTGGGAGCCTTGCATGCGATCGATCGCAACCGGGAACGTCTTGTTTTTGCTATCGAACGCGTAGTAATCGGGGCCTTTGATGCTCAACGCGATGACGATGGCGACGGCGGCGAGGATGCCGATAAACGTCGCCGCGAGAATACCAGTCGTCGTCTTGCGCTTTTTCGCCGCCGATGCGGCAGCCGCTTCGCGTTGTTGTTTTTCCTTTTTGCTCGCTTCGATCTTCGCGGCGAGCTCGTCGTTGGCATTTTTGAGTGCAGCGGCTTCGGCTTCTTCGCGCGCTTTTTGTGCGGCTTCGCGAGCCGCGGCCTCGGCTTCGGCAGCGCGCTTTGCCTCCTCTTCTTCTTCGTCGACGATTCCCGCTTCGCGTTTGCGCTTCTTTTCGAGGTCGGCTAACATCTGGAGTCGACGTTGCTCTTTTTCTTCGATTTTGCGCTTTTCTTCTTCGAGACGCGCCTCGGCTTCTTGGCGTTTCTTTTCGGCATCCTGCTCTTGTTTAGCTTTTTCTTGAGCCTCTTTTTCTCGAGCAGCACGTTCGATTTTGTTCTTTTCTTCCTCTATTTCGGCATTCGATTGACCGATCAAGCTCGAAAGCAAATTGCCAGCATTATCGCCACTTTGGCGTGCGTGTTCCGAAATACTCGCTCGCGCTTTGCGAACACGGGCGACTTCCTCTACCTCATCATTGCCTACGATATCGGCGGCCTCTGACAACTGGCTTAACGCTTGACTTAAAGAAGCATCACCATCGCTCATATTCTGTCTCCACTTCGTCCTTCTCAAAATTATCGAATTCTATCCACGACTCAATCCCCATCATCGCCTTCGCCACCGACTCAATTTGCGACATTTCGACGCGCTGTGCTGAATTTCGCAAAATTTGCTTCGTTCTGCATCGTCTGTCGATATTCCATTGAGCGGCAATCGCGCGATAATCAAGGCTCTAGCCGTGAATACGCATCAAATGGAAAGCCGCACTTTCTGCGCGGCAAGTGCCCTAACTACAGCAAATTGTGCATTCTGGCAAGTATATGCCGTTTTGAGAAATAATATCTATCGATAGAGGCGTTTGATAAATCCGTTGCCGCATCTTTGGGGGCATGTCGCTCGGCAAGGCCGAGATTGAACGAACGAGCAGACACAGATAGAACAGGCTGGCGGTGTATCAACGGCTTATCAAATCTTTGACATTGTGTCGAACAACGCTAAAACGTACAAGCCGTGACGTGCCCCGTTCTCTACTTCATGGGAACGAGGCATTGCCCACTCATGGGAACGAGGCATTGCCTACTCATGGGAACGAGGCACAGCGCGCGGATACTGCGGGAGATGGCATAGCTCCCATCTTCGAATAACAAAGCGAGACGAAGGAAGACCATTCATGGCGATCTTTTCAAAATATGCATCATCGAAAATCGACGCGTCGAAACGTCGCGTTACAGCGCTCTGGTTTGGCGACGTCGAGCGCATCGAACTCACCGATGGATCGCCCCTGACGGGAACTGCCGTCATGGTCGCGATTTATACGCTCTCGGGCTTCTATCAATATTATGTCGTCCTCTATGCCCTATCGAATCGCATCGTCGAAATATGGAAGATCGCGGCAGAAAATATCCCCATCACTTCGGCACCCGAATGCGAATTTGGTCTGTTCCGCGCCCTGCGCAACAAAAACATCGATCTCACGCAAGTTCCCGTCGATTCGCCGCAGTTCATCAAACTCCTCTCTCGCTTGCCCCTAGCTTTCGACGACGACAACACGACGCAGCCCAATGCCCAAATCTTCATGGCTCCAGGGTCCGAAAACACGGGCGTCGTCGTCTCCGATGACGAAAAAAAAGCCATCCGACATTTCTTAATTTGTGAATAGTTTCATTCGCCCCCAATCTATCGCTTCGATTACAACTCGATGCGCCGCCTCGCGGCTCACATCGATGACAAATGGCTGCGATGAGACAATGGCGCGGGCTTATGGGCTGTATCGTGACTTATGCTCTGCATAAACAGGTGACTCATGCCGATTCAATCGTTCATTTTCCGAGCTCTTTTTATCATTTCATGCGCTTTGATTTGCGTCTCTTGTGCCGCCTCGAAAAAAGAAACCGAGCGCCAATCGCAAATCGATACCGATTACCAAATGGCCGTCGGATACTACGAAAACAACCAGACCCCCCAAGCAATTCGATCGCTCGCTCTCGTGCTAGCCAACGATCCCAATCATGCCGAGGCAAACCATCTCATGGGATTCATTCGACTCGGGCGCGGGCAATACGAAGAGGCCGTCAAACACTTTAAAAAAGCGCTCGAAACGAAGCCCGACATGCTCAATTGTCAAAATAATTTGGGCAATGCCTATCTCCACCTCGAACGATACGAAGACGCAGCTGTCATCTTCAAAGAGCTCACAAAATCGCCCCTCTACACATCCCCCTGGCTCGCCTTCGTCAACCTCGGCTGGGCATATTATCAAATGGGCATGACGCAAGAGGCCATCGACGAGACCGAAACCGCCGTCTCTCTCAATCCCGATCTCTGCCTCGGCTACAATAACTTGGGCATCTACTATCACTCCCAATCGCGCGATTCCGCCGCCCTCAAAAACCTCGAAGAAGCCGCTAAACTCTGCGCACACTACGCCGAACCTCACCTTCACCTCGGCATCATCTACGAAGCACAAGGCGATACATCGAAAGCCATTGAGCACTTCAAGCGATGTAAAGAACTCTCTCCAAAAACAGAACTCGGCAAACGCTGCGAGCAAAATGCCGATATCTTAAAATGATGATCGACGCAAAACACACTATAATATCATCGACGATGCAAAGGGCTGGAGCAGATTGATTTGATTTTGTATGTGGGGCGCCGCCTATTGACATACGGCGGCGGCTCCGGCTATGCGCAAGCCGCAAGCGGCATGCACATACGCCTACGCAAAGCATCTATGTGCTCGGCGACGTGTCGCCTTGCGCGCATACGATGCTCATTTTGGGCATTGGCGCGTATTGGGGCGAATGGATAGATGCAAATGCGAGGATGATGAAGACTTGGGTGTGGTAGGATTCCTGCTTCGATTATTGCTGACGGCGTTATTGAGTTTTTGGATGAGATCGTGATTTCAAATCTCTTTTCGATGGGGGTGAGTATATCGGTGACATTAGTGGCTAGTGTTCGTGCATCAAAAACACGTCTTATTCACGAGGATTCGAGCTGTTTTGTTGATTCTTTTTTACATATAGAGATTTCGCCTTCGCTTTCAATCAACTTTAAATCGAAATCGCGTAAAACATGCCCCGTAAATAGACGTTGTAATGAATTTACAATGCGCGATAAGCCATATGCACCGCTA
>SFMP01000131.1 GCA_004554395.1 Myxococcales bacterium
AATAAAAAAGCGCGATCCAAAATGAATCGCGCCGATGCGGATTGAGAACATCACGACGATGTTTCTGCACTATTTACGCTGGAAGCATTTGAACCCAGAGCGCCCGTTATTCGTCGTGTTGTATTCGTAGTAGTCACTACAGCTCGAAGCGCCATTGCCAACGGTGATGGCTGTATGCCCGTAGATTTGACCGAGTCGCGTCGCCGTTCTCTCCCACGTCAAGATGATGCCGGGGTATTGTAGCGCCGTACCAAGACCGACGTTGAGTTGCTCGAACATGCTACGCGGCAAATTATCGTCGATTTGGTTTCCATTGCCGCCAACAAAGATGCCATACGTTCTTTGGATAGCACGGCTAACGCCCGTCGCACACCATCCCGTCGTTCCCATTTCTCTAGCCACTTGGATGGCATTATTGGCCAATTTTCTGTCGCCGCGGATTCTGCCATTGCCGCCACCGCCGCCCGAGCCTTTCTTGACGAATTGCGACGAAACCCAACCCGTGCCAGAGCCGTACTTAATCTTGTACCAGCCGTTCGATTGACCGACGATCGTCACGCTCGCGCCTTCGGCTAATCCGCCGATGCGGCTATGGCCAGTGCCCGCGCCCGAACGCACGTTGACACCTGCACCACCCGTGCCCGAGACGTAACCCGCCGTCGATGTACTACCACCGCTCGACGATCCACCGCTCGATGAACCGCCCGACGATCCGCCCGAGCCTTTCTTGACGAATTGCGACGAAACCCAGCCCGTGCCAGAGCCGTATTTGATTTGATACCAGCCATTCGATTGACCGACGATCGTCACGCTCGCGCCTTCGCCGAGCCCGCCGATGCGACCATAGCCCGTACCCGCGCCCGAACGCACGTTGAGGCCAGACCCACCCGTGCCCGAGACTTTGCCCGTCGATGTACCGCCGCTCGATGAACCGCCCGACGATCCACCACTCGTCTTCTTGACGTAATCGCCGCAAACCCAGCCCGTGCCAGAGCCGTATTTGATTTGACACCAACCGCCCGATTGACCGACGATCGTCACGCTCGCGCCTTCGGCTAATCCACCGATGCGACCATATCGCGTGCCAGCGCCCGAACGCACGTTGACACCAGCGCCACCCGTGCCCGAAATCCGGCCTGCCGAACCACCACTCGACGACGGCGATGACGGTTTACTCTGCGCAGGTGCTTTGGCGGGCGACGACTGCCCAACCGACAAATAATCGCCACAAACCCAACCCGTGCCAGACCCATAACTGACCTTATACCAGCCATTGCTCTTGGCTTTAACCGCAACGCTATTGCCACGCTTGAGCGAACCGATGACGGAATTCGACGTCCCCGGGCCGCTGCGAACGTTGAGGACATCACACGTCACCGTGCCCGTTCCCGATGCCGGCTCTTCTTTGACCGTCGTCGTCGTTCCACCCGATCCGCTCGATGTGCCGCCAGCCGTCCCCGGCCCCTCGACCGTCAGTTTGCCCGCCAACGCCTCGTTGACGAGTTTGCGGAACGCACCCATGTTCGTGCGGTGCGGACAATTCTTGCTCGCAAAATCGCGATGCGCCAAAACGTTGCTCGTGCTCCAACCATACGTTTGGCACAGCTTCGCAACGACAGCCGCCGCGCGGCGCTCTGCCTTCGCAAACACGTTCGCATCGTTGCTCGTGCTACGCGCAATTTCAATGCCGATGTGCTTGCGATTGCCCTGACCATTGCCGTCTCCCGCATGCCAACCATTGCGATCAAACGGCAAACCCTGAATCGCCTGATTCTCATCAACTGCCAAGTGATACGAAACTTGGTAATTGTTCGAATTCATGTAGTTGATTTCGTTCGTCGCAGGCGCGCTGTTCGCCGTGTTGTGCATACAAATGCCTATCGGCGTCATCTTGTTCGGGCATTTCGTCGACCATTTCGAACTCGGGCAAATGTTTTGTGACCAACCGCCAGGCATTATCGCCTTGCTGCTCGATTTGACTTGTGCTTTTGTTTCTGCCATGTCGTGTCTCCTTATCGTGAGCGTTCGTGAATTAACCTTACATCCACTACCACGACTCTAGTATAAGGTGACACGAAAATGCGTGTCAAAGAAATTAACAAAAATTATCAATTCTTTGCAGGCGATGGCGTACCCATCGACTTAAAGCGCAATTCAGGCGGCACATAGAGCACTTTCGTATCGGGCGCCACAGAATGCGTCAACCACACATTCGCCCCAATCACACTCCGCGCTCCTACGACCGTCTCGCCCCCCAAAATACTCGCTCCCGAATATATCGTCACATCGTCTTCGAGCGTCGGATGCCGCTTCACCCCCATGCTCGAATCGGGATTGGGAATGCTGAGCGCACCAAGCGTTACCCCTTGATACAACTTTACATTATTGCCAATCACGCTCGTCTCGCCGATGACAACCCCCGTGCCGTGGTCGATAAAAAATCCCTGCCCAATCCGCGCCCCCGGGTGAATGTCGATCCCCGTCCGATTATGCGCAAATTCGCTCATCATACGCGGCAAAATCGGCACCCCCGCCTGGAACAAGATGTGCGCCATTCGGTGAATCGCCAACGCACGAAACCCCGGATAACTCAATATAATCTCGGCATAATACTTCGCCGCCGGGTCGCCCATATAAGCCGCATGCAAATCGGTGCGCAAAACGTCGCGCATCGTCGGCAACTTCTCAAAAAACGCATACGCCAGCCCCTCGGCCTGCTCCTCGACGGGCAAATCCGTCGACTCGAGACGCATCCGGCAATTCTCACACGTCTGCGCATAACGCAACGAAATCGCTATCAACCGCACCATGTCTTGATATGCCTCGCTCATGCGATTGCCCACGGCATAAATCATCCCGTCGCTGTTTCTCACGCAATCCGTCAACCCTGGGTAGAGCAGACTCTCAAGGCGATGCGTCAAGTCGGTCACACACGATTTCGACGGCAACGGCGCCGCCTGCATATTCGTCAAATCTGCATTCCGCGCATACGACTGGAGCATGCTTTGTATTAACGAATCAATCTTTTTCATATTTTTACATTCCTTTATATATTTGTAGAAGTTTTCAATCAACACTAGCCAATCGCCCCGCCCCCGCCGCAAAACCACGCCTCGCACTGCTACGAACGAATCAAACAGCCCAACGACGCCATACTCGGCACTGCTACGAACGAATCAAACGACGCCATAGATCTTTTTTAGGTTGGGTGGGGGAAGTCTCCCCCTACGCGCCTCTCTTGCACGCACTTCGGTTCATGCACAATACCCATGAATAAAATTCGATACTCCAATAAAACAACCTCATAAAAGTGCGTGCCGCGACGGCGCTACCCCCTCGACGTACCCCCACTGGTTGCGCCGCTAAAGCTGGCGCAACCGCCCCCTTACGCAGGGGGCAATCCGTGGCGCGAAGCGCCACATCTACCCCAGAGCACAGCAAAACCGCTTTACCATGCAATCTAGCAGTCTGCATCTATTATGGCATAAATCGACGTATCCGATCAGAAATCTTTAGCTTTGTGTCGTCGTACACACGCAGGGCTACCGCATTTACTTTTTCCGTTGAAACATCATGGTGATGAATACAATAAACTACAATGGCTTCCGAAGTGTATTGAAATCGGTGACGAATAACAACAGCGCACCAATTGTGCGCGATTTGTACCGATGTCATGGCGTGGAATGCGCATTTTCAAATTCAATGACGAGCTGAACATGGTTAATGCCAAGCCCTTTGACGATGTCGAGGGCTCGAACGATATCGCCATGCCTGGCGCGTTTGTCGGCTCGAATATTGACCGATAACTCGGGATGCGCCACATACGATTCCGAAAGATACAGCTTCAGCGATTCATCGGTCTGTGCAACGGCGCTTTCGCCGTGATACATGCGCCCGTTTTCGTCGATCGTGATTTGCACCGAAGCCTTGGGCGTCGGATCGGCATGCGTCGACGATTGTGCCAACTCTATTTCGATGATCGCTTCTTCGACGCGCGACTTGTCTTGCGAAAACGTCATCGTCAAGAGCAAGAAGACGAGCAATAGAAAGACGACATCGATGAGCGGGGTAATATCGAGCGATGGCGTATATCGGATTTTGGCGCGTCCAAATTGCATGTTCGGTCTCTATATCTCGATGAAAAAGAAAGTTACAACGAATAAATCGTTGTAATATTTGTTAATGCGATATTTTCGTTGTATTTTATTGACGATCTAGATCAATACATTCCATTCGATACATATTGCGAAATCACTTCGATGCTTCATCGTTGGGTAGATTGGCATTGCGGGGCGAATCGGCGGCTTGAGTCGATGCATTGGCGACATCGATTGCCGCTTGTGGGGTAGGGGTGGGCGCCTGAGCGAGTGCGTTTTTGGGCGGTGGAGCTAACAAATCGACGATGCGCGTTGCAGAAGTTTCGAGCTCGATCATGAAATCGTCGATCTTGGCACACAATGCCCGGTGCATGATGAATGCCGGAATGGCGACGCAAAGCCCCGCCGCAGTCGTCAAGAGCGCCTCCCAAATGCCCCCGGCGAGCATGCCTTGATTCGACGTCATACCAGCGGCGTATTCGTCGGCCATTTGGCTAAAGATAGTGATCATCCCCGTGACCGTGCCCAAGAGCCCGAGCAATGGCGATAACGTCGAAATGGCGCCGATCGACGGCACTCGGCGGTTGAGATAGACCTCGGCGACATGCCCCTCGTCGCCAACTGCCGAAATGAGATCGTCGCGCGCAATGTCGCGTTTGGTGAGCGCCGTGCGGGCAATGCGAGCCATGCAACCGCGATGTTCGTCGCAAAGCGTAAAGGCGCGCTCGAATTGCCCGAGTTTAATCGCTTCGATCAACGGTTCGATGAGGCGCTGCGATCGCGTTCGCTCATGGCGAAAGACGATGAGGCGCTCGATAAAAAGCACGATCGCCACGATCGAACTCGCGATGATAAATATCATGACGACGCCGCCTTTGGCCAAAAACTCATAGGCGGAGACGATGGAGTCGTACATCGTGATTGGTCCTTATAGGGAGATGAAAAAAATGGAGAAAAATTCTACGATTTATACTGTAAGTTGTTGTTTTTATTGAACTTTATTTGAGTCGTTAGTTTTTGCATCTTCGTCATGGATCGGTGGATTTGAACCATGAGCATTTGCGCTGTCGCCAGAAATCGTTTGCTTATCGACAGTTTGATTTGCGTCGTGAGTTTTGAATACGCCATTGCGCTTGACGACGTGAGCGGCTAGTGCATAGGTCATCGATCGTTCGGAGACGAACCGATAAAATACCTCGGGCGTTTGGCTCGGTGGCGTATCGGTTTCGATGCGCCCGACGGCCTCTTGCAGGAGTTTTTTTTGTCGCCAACGCAAATAGGCACTGGCGATGAGCCACGACATGAGCATGACGCCAATCGATTGGATGAGCGCAAAAGACGTCCATCCGACGAGGCGAAAGATGGCGACAGCCGCCACGGCGACGACGATGACGACCATCGCCGAAATGGCAATCGTATAACGCGATAGCTCGGCTTCGAGCCAAGATGCGACAGATTCGAAATCATCGTTGTTCATGGGTAATCGCGCTCGGGTGCAATGGCAAAGGGTAGCCGTGAAATGGCGTGCAGTGCGAGTTTTTGGGCGAAATCGTCGATATTTGCGGGCGTTTCGGCAAAGGCAATGATGAGATCGCCACCGCCGGCACCAGCCGTTTTGACGACGGCCCCCGATTCTCGCGCCAATCGTTCGACGATATCGAAATCGCTTGGAATGACGGGCATATCGATGCATTCGCCCCACGATCGGAGTAACGCCAAAAGTCGCGGGATTGTTTCGATAAATCGACGCTTTGATGCTTGCTCGATATCGGCATACATTTCTTCGTAGAGATCGGCCATTTGAGCGAGTATTTTTTTCGGCTCGCGATCGCACCTGACGCGCTCGGCGGCGCGGATAAAGGGCAGAGTCGCGGCTCGTCGATGCATCGTAAATATGCCCATGGGGGGCAAGTGATGCGGAGCGAGCCGCGACACCTCAATAGCTGTATCGCAATTCTTTGCGCCGACGACGCCGCCGAGCGCCGATGCGGCGATATCGATCCCAGATCCGAGGCCATTTTGTAGCGCGCGATGCGCCTCAATGGCTTGTATCAATAGTTTATCGGGGGGAGCACAGTGCGATAGGGCGGCGCATGCGCGCGCATGGGCTTGAACCGCCGCCACGACCGACGCCGCACTCGAACCTATGCCGTATTTATTGTTCAAATCGTCGAAAAACAACCGATCATCGGCGTCGATTTGCGCCACAAGACTCGGGCGAAGCCAATTCGCTAGAATGTCTTTAGCATCGAATAAATTTTTTGGATCTGGCGAATGTTCACCCGATAAATGCGCATGATTGAGGTGCAATTCGAATTTGGCATCGAGCGCGACGGCGACGCCACGGGCGCCATACATGACGGCGTATTCGCCAAAAATAAGGGCTTTGGCATAACCAAAGCCCGAAACAGAGAGGTTTGTATCCATCCAAATACGGCTACCGATTACGAGTTAATGCCCACCGAGTTAGCGGTTTTGCAAATTGCGTTGCTCGTTGAAATAATCGCGCACGCGTTTTCGTCGGTCGATTTCGTCGGCAAAGTACGATTTGGCGTATTCTTGCATGGCGGCATCGCTGAGCATAATGGGGTTGAGCGCATTGTTGAGAACGGCGGGTTTGAGCTGTAGCCGCCATTGTCCGTCGCTTTCGTGGACCATTCGAAACGTCTGCCCAGATTGATTCGTGTGAATATCGACGACGTAATCGGAGATGATATCGTCGCTTTTGAACTGAAGCCCCGATTTCGTCGACTCGTCGAAGACGAGTTTTTCGGGGTGGAAGAGATAGGCAAATAAATCGATTTCGTTTGTAATGTTTTGTTTATCGAGGAGGTCGGTGCCCGTTCGATCGCGCATTTGTTTGTGTTCGATGGGATCGAAATACGTCGTGATGACTTTATCCATGCGCACGAGAGAGACGTATGCTTGGATAAACGCCATCTTCGATTTGGCGTCGATGGTGTTCCAGATGGATGTTTTATCGCAATCGCCGGGTGCCTTGGAACACGCCTCGAGCGTGGCGATAATCGCATTGAAAGAATCGACGGCGGGTCGGGCCGAGTTCGACGGATACGCCGTACACCCCAAAGTGGTCGAAAGTCCACAGACGACGAAGATCAACGAAAGAAAACGAGCAGAAAATGAGCGCATAATGAACCTTAAACTAGAAATCTCAAATGGGATAACTCACATCGCCAAGCCACTTGGGCTCCGCGAGCTAATCATCCATTTTAAATTGCATCGAGAAGGGCAATTGCACGTTGCACTTTTCTTCCATTTGGCAAATATCGCGCCAATAACGCATCGCCTGGTAAGTATCGAGCGTGATGTTGACTTCGATTTCGAATTTCATGGCCGAGGTCATAAAACCGCGCAAATCGCCGACATTGAGCTCCGAGAAGCGCGCCTTGTCGAGAGTCGATGGGGTAGGCGTGACATAGAGCCAAAAGACCTTCGTTCCGTTGTTTTGATCGACGATCGAAATGCCCATGTCGCGGATGATGCCGAGATTAAACGGATCGCCATCTGTCACGCTACCCTCTTGCAACATCACAGTAGGCGTATCGAGCCATGCCTCGACGAGATCCATCGACTGGAGCGGACCGAGATCGCGATCGAATTGGAATCGATGATGAACTTTGACTTTTTGATCGGCTTCGACGGCCTTCGTCACGTCGACTGTGACGACAGTACTAATCGAATCGTAATGCGTTTCGCTCGAACACGCCAAATGAAACATCGAAGCCGCACACAAAAAACTTAAAGGAATGATCTTTCTCACGCTTTGCCTCCGATAACAAAACACGGTGGATTATTATAATGGCTCATGGTGCTTAAATCAAGGCTATTTGCGCCATCGTGCGACTTTTGACGTCGTTGTAGATGCGCGATGGCGGTGATCAATAGCCGTCGTTCGAAGAAAAAGCAAATGGCGCGGTTAAAACGCATCGGGAAGCCCGAACCAAGTGATTTGAGATATACCGAGAGGCCAGTTTGCTGGGATTTCGATGGAAACGTCGATGGCGCCTTGGGCATTGGTCGTCGCCAGTGGCGATGTGAACGAACGATCGCCGTTGACGATGGCGATTTGGATGCGTTGATTGGCATAGAGATCGCCATTTTTGCGATAGAGACGCCCGCGGTATTGCATGGCAGTATTGCGGAAGGCTTGGGGTTGAATCGTGCCATAGGGCACGAAGTGCAAGATTTCGCGCCGTTGCGCCGCAGTTTGGCTTCGTGCAGCGTTGGCGGGCGCATAGCCCTGAGGCTCTGTAGCGCTTGAATTTGCATTTTGCGCCACCGGTAGAGCATCGCGCCAAGAAACGGTTTGAGAACGCTTGAAATCGGGAGAAACGATGCGCAAGCTATCGGCTTGGCCGCCGAGTTCAATCGGAATCCATTCGCCGCCGTGTTTGATTTCGACGAAGGCGTGAGCCTCGTTATAGACGATGCGCACTTCGTAGCCCCAGATTTCGGCGGCGAGCATCAATAAAAAGGCGCGATGCCGACAAAGCCCTTTGCGTTGGGCTACGATGCGTTTGATCAAGTCGTCGCCTAGAGATGCATCATCTTCTAGAATATCGAGAGGTTCGCTTATAAAGTTCTGAAAAAAAGCGATAACATCTCGGAATGTTCGGCTATCGTTTGGATATATCGGCGTATCTTCGAATAGACTGAGCAGGCGTTCGCGCCGCCTTTGATCTGCGATATCGTCAGTTTTGGGCGGTTTTGGGAGGGCATTGCCAAAGATTGGGAGGGCATTGCCAAAGATATCGGGCGATTGTGGTATGCCTGCATTGGGCGGTGAGGCGACTTCGTAGTCGATGCGATAGGGTCCGGGGCGATGGATCTTTGCCATGTAGACGTCGCCATCGCAGCGATAAATCGATATATCGCCGTTTGGGCGTGGGTTGGCGTGGGCATCAGAGACCCGAACCGAAACGATTGCCATTTGTGGATCGGTGCTCGGGAGTGGGATTTCTTCGTCGGCAGTTGTCGTGAAGCCTTGGACGACGCCCGATCGGAAAACCGCATGCGATGCCGGAGATCGCCTTGGGCGATAGAGTTTACAGTTGGTTTTGGCGGGTGGAACGATAATCCAAGTGTTGTCGCTAGAGAGCGCGACTTCGGAGAGCACGCCATATCGCTTATAGACGCCGATAGGTGGGGCAAAAGGCTCGACGAGTGTGAGATCGCCGCCGCGATTTGTCTTATCGTCGAGCGATAGGTAGGAGAGTGGGGCGGCATGGTCTATCATATCGCCGGCTGATGGCTGTTGAACGGGGCTTGGGATGGGTTCGAGCGACTGAAATGAGAAGAACTCATAGGGCATTTGCGCCGAACAAGTGACAGCGACGCCGAGAGCGGTGCAAAAGATGAAAAATCGATGCATGAGGGCTGGCGATGGTTTGCAGAAGATTTTGCTGGGGCGTTGCGGGGCTTTATGAAATTCGGTTCGCGGTATTTGCCGCGCAATGATATTCATGCCCCGCAGAGGGGGTAGCGACGTATGGGCGTCGTGCAAAGCATGCGCCCATAGGCGCGTAGGGGGAGGCTTCCCCCACCCCAAACGACATCATCGACGAGTGATGATGCGTTGGCGCGTGGCGGTGCAGCCGTGTGGCTAGCCTTCGAGGATTTGTTTTGCGATGGCGTTTGCGGGAGCGCGTTCGGCGAGTTGTCGTGCGACTTCGCGGATTTGTGCGTCGTCGTCGCCGCGATTTTGTTTGAGTAAGATGAGTTTTTCGAGGGCGGCGATGGCGAGAGGCTCGTCGGGGCGGATGAGTGAGGTGAGTTTTGCTTCAGCGTCGTCGTAGCGTTTTTCGTCGATGTCGAAAGTGGCGGTGAGTAGTGTCATTTTTTCGGATTTGACGCCGCGTTGTGAGAGCGCGTCGAGGAGTTTTTGTGCGGCGTCGCGGTCGGATTCGCGCAGGAGGAATGCGATGTCGGTGTCGATTTCGTCGCGTAGGTTTGCGTCGGCGGCGGCCGATGCCTGCTGGAGTGTGGCGAGTGCTTGTTTTGCGTCGTTTGTTTGCAGGAGGTATGTCGATTTTTGGCGCATGAGAGCGATGCGTGCGGGTGTGTCGAAAGCGTCGGAATCGAGGAGTTCGTCGATGATTTTGAGTGCGTTTGCGAAGTCGCGCATGGCTTCGTAGACGACGGCGGTTTCGAGTTTGACGCTGTTTTTGGCGGCGTCGGGCGATTTTGCGAGTTTGAAGGCGAGTATTTTGAGTGCCTTTTTGAAGTGGCGAATGCGTTTGTAGAATTCGAGGAGCTCGTAGTCTTGTGTGAGTTGGAAAGCCCTTTTGAAGTAGGCCTCGGCGGTTTGAATATTCTGCTTAGATTCGTAGAGTTTGCCGAGTTTTATGCATAGGATTGTGGCATCTTCTGGAGATAATGTTTTGATGGCGTTTTCGATGACGGAGGTGAAAGATTCGTCGTCGATGTTTTCGGCGCATTCTTTGACGAGTGCGGCGATGGAAGCGTCGGTTTTTTCGGATGAGGCGCGGCGTGGTGCGACGGCTTTGTTGGCGGGCGACGAGGTGGCGGGCTTTTCGACGGCTTTGTTGGCGGGCGACGAGGTGGCGGGCTTTTCGACGGCTTTATTGGCGGGCGACGAGGCGTTCGACCAGAGGTTTGCCATGTGTTTGCATTCGTCGCTGTCGGAGTTGGCTAGTGCGGCGATGGCTGGCTTGACGAAATCTTCGATTTTGTTTTGTTTGGCGATTTCGTAGGTGTCGCGGCTGAGGAGTTGGCAGACTTCGTCGAGGTCGCCCATCGAAGCGAGCAGATTTGCCTTTGAGAGTTTGAGGACGGTCTGAGTGAGCGTGGGCATTTGTGGGGCGATAGTATCGAAGAAGCAGATGATTTGCCCTTTGTCGATGTTGTCGGCTTCGGCTTCTTTGATGAGTTCTTCGATGAGAGCGGGGATTTTGGCTTCGTTGTCGTTTGCCAAGATGCCCAAGAATTGCGCCATGGCCTCGGGGTCGCCTTGTTTGATGAGGGCGAACGAGAGTGCTTTGCTGATGTAGTTCCAGCGGTCTTGTGGCGTGAATTTTTCGATGGGGAAGTTTTTGCAGATTTCGATGCAGTCGAAGTCGCGGCCAATGCGAGCGAAAGCCGTGAAACAGCATTTGAAAGCGGGGACGTTGTCGGGGATGAGGGAGAGGATTTTTTGATAAGCGCCGGCTTCTTTATCGAGATCGCCTAGAGCGTGCTCGCTGTAGCAGCTGGCAAGTGTCGTATAGATTTTTGCAAGTGTTCTGGAGTCTTCGACTTCGGAGGAGGCGTCTTCGAGCTCGTATGCCCAGGTGCTGAGGCTGTCTTTGTCGTCTTTGATCGTCTGCTTGAGCATGGTGAAGAGCCGATCGCTTGGGGCCATGGCGTAGAGTTTGGCGTGGATGGGGACGAAGACGTCGAGGTTTTCGCTTGGGTCTTGTCCGAGTAGGAAACCGACGTATCGTTCGAGGAGGTTTTTCTTTTGTTCGGGCAGGAGATTGCGTTCGAGGATGCTCGTATAGAGGTCGCCGATGAACGACGCCATGGCGGAGGCGATGCAACGCGGCTCGATGCGTTGCAAGAAGGCGATGGCTTTTGGCGTGTCGAGGTCGTTGATGAGCTCGCGGATATTCGATTGAATATCGTCTTGTACGTCGCTGAATTGTAGGAGAGTTTCGTAGACGCCCATGAGTTTTTCGTCGTCGTCTTCGAAAGCGAGTTTCATTTCGTGGCAGGCGTTATTGAGTTCTTCGCGTAATTTGTCGTTTTTCGTGCGAGCGGCTTTAATCGTGGCGTAGATATAGGCGCGTTCGGTGCGTCCGTCTTTGAGGGCCAGGTCGTAGCACAAATCGATCGCTTCGTTATTGGACGAGACGTTGGCGACGGCTTTTTCGGCGTAGTCGAGGGCGTATTTTTCGTGGTTGGGTAGCCGCATGAGGACTTTGGCGACGCGGACCCAGATATTGGAGAAGTCGTCGCTGGAGAGCGATTCCGTTTCGAGCAAACTCATGCCTTCGCGGAATTCGTTATAGGCATGGATTTTAGAGGCGATGCGATAGAGTAGGGCATCGATGAGCGTATTGCGCGGAGCGAGTGCGATGGCGTGTGATAGAGTTTCGAGGGCTTCGGGCTGATCGCCTTTGAAGCTCTGCAAGCCGGAATCGATGAGTTCCGATATGCACTGGCTGTTGGGGTCGTCGGCGACCTTGAATTCATCGCGGAGTTTTTCGACTTTATCGCATTGCGCGAAGTTGACGATGTGAAGCGTGAGCGTGACGATAGCTCGTAGCCGTTCGGTATCGGTGAATTCGTCCATGAGCCCATCGACGATTTTGTAGAGGTCGTCGAAATCGTTTCCGGGGTATCCTTCGATGGCGCATCGCTCGTAGAGCCCGATGGCTTCGGCGACGTTGACGCATTTGAAGGCTTGGATATGGGCGCATTCGAGGATGAGTTCGCATCGCTTTTGTGCGTCGTCGATCGTATCCCAATGATTGGAAAGCAACTCGATGAGATCGTCCCATTTCGCGGCATCGCGCAGATGGCGTCGCATTTCTTGGAATGCATCGGCATTGGAAGGGTCGTATTCGAGGGCTTCTTGGAAGGCTTCGGCGGCTTTTTCGCTATCTTTGATGAGATCGCCGTAGATGTGCCCGATAGCGGCCGAGAGAGCAGCGCGTTTTTCGATGTCGGATTCGAAATAAATCGCATGCGCTTCGTAGTATTCGACGAGTTTTTGGAATTTGTTGTCGGCGAAGAGCTCGTTTCGGGTTCGGATGAAGTCGAGTCGTTCATCGGCGAGGATATCGCGCGTAGGAATGGCTAGGAATGGCGAATGGATGGGGAGCATCCGCGAGCTGAGCTCGTTGAATCGGCGATTGCGATCGAAGATGTATTGGACGTTTGGCGTGCTCACGCCCGTATTGCTGAGCGAAGTAATGATATCGCTGATTTCGGTTTGCATCGCCAAAAGGTCTTTGACGAGCATCGACGTGCCCGACGGGGAATCGACTTTGAGATTTTCGTAGAAACCATCGGGATCGAGGTCGTCGAGCGATATATCGATGATGGCTTTGGTGAGGACGGCATCGATGGGATCGAGCGATGCAGCGTTATCGCTCCAAATCCATCGCATCAATCGTTGGATCTTTTCGGCATCGTCGCGAATGTCTTTCGCTCGCGATTCGCACAAAAAGACGCGCCGCGACATGATATCTTCGAAATCGAAGGTGTTTTCGAGCCCGGGCATGTAGTGGAGATCGTTGTTGGCGGCCAGGCGCAGAAGGATGATCATGTGCCCGCGATGGAATCGAGTTTTGTTGCCGAAATCGATGGGGACGATCCAGCCTGCGTCGATATACGTATCGAGGCATTCGGCGATATTGGCAAGTCCACGGCGTTTCATCATGACGACAAATGTCTCTTTGTCATACACCTCACAAAGATTCGGTGCCATTTCTCGTATTGTTTTCATGTCTATAGCCATGTCGTTACCTCTATCGCGTAAAAGATGTTCCACACAAATGCCGCAAGAGCACAGTTGCATAGCATCCCGAGGGAAGCGCAAAATGTACATCGATACAGCTCGTGTCTATACGTATAAAATTCAAAAGGCTTGGTAAGATGACGAATTGTCTTCGGTCGCCGGCGGCGAATTTCGCCAGCGTCGCGGTATCGAACGCGGCGCCATGCGCCGCATTTTCGTCGGCTTGCCAATGGGCAAAAAAGGCTTGCGCCGCTTGCGTTTCAAACGCGCTGACATCGCCATGCGCAGGCATGACTTTTTTGCCGAAGAGTGGGAGCGTGATGGCGACTTCGCCGGCGGCGATGCGCGGCGTATCGATTTGCGGGTCGTCGCAAACGAAGCAACCGGCGTTGATCTTTTGCAAGACGTCGCCCGCAAAGGCGATATTGCCCGATTTGTCGAATCGCGCCGCCGCCATGAGATTGAATATAGCCGATTGGACGGCACTGACGAGGAGGAGGCGTTTTTGATGTGGCGCGCGTTTGCCCGCCAATATAGCCATGCCTTCGGCGACGTTTCCGCCATCGAAACCGAATCGTTGCTTGCCAAAGTAATTGATAAACCCCTGCTGACGCAGATTATCGATCGCCGATTGGATGGCGTCGTCGTCTTGCGTCGTCTCGACGATTCGAACTTTGAAAATATTACCTTTTAAATGCCCGAGGCGCAATTTATTCGCATGTCGCGTCGTGCGCAAAACGCGTAACCATCCTAGATCGTTGAGTTGATCGATGGGGGCATTATCGTCGCTCGGCGTGTGAATGCTCACCCATTGCCGCGTCACGGCGTGGGCGTCTTTTTTTCCAGCATAGCCGATGTCGATTTCTTTGACGCCAAAAGCCTTGATAATTTCTTTGATGGCCTCTGGCGTGCCCTTTCCGTTTTTTTCGATCCAAAGATAGACGTGTTCGCCTTGCCCCGATGGGGAGTAGGCGGGGACTTCTTCGACTTCGAAATCTGTATTTTTGGCGCCCATATCGCCGCCAATACCGGTGGCAGATCCGCTCATGGGCAAATCGTCAGACCATCCCGAGCGGATGACTTCATCGAACCAACGATTTTCGGACAAATCTTGGATATTTGGCAAACTCATCATAGACCTCATCGCAACCGAAACTGCCGGCAACTAATCATCTGTGCTCGGCGTTGTATCGGCATCTTGTACTCGTTCAACGGCGTTATCGATCGAATCGCTCGGCGGGGGAACTTCTCGAAATTGAACGAAGATAATGATGATGACGACGACGAGTAGGAATGTGAGCGATACAGCGATGATGGCGAGCGTTTTTTCGCTCATCATTTGAATTTTTTGGTTGAAATAAGCCGAGGCCTTGGCAAAAGCCTCCGATACGAATTCGAAGGCATTTGTCTTTCGCCCCTTGACGTCTTTCATATTGACCATGACGGTGCTTTCGTTGCCGGGCGACGAGATGCTGAGATCGACGCTTCGGGCGACGGAGCAATCGGCCGACAAGGGCGACGGAGAATTCGCCGGATGTTCTTGGAAAGCGGGTTGTGCATAGACAGCCGTCGGGTACATTTCGCCCAATGGCGTTCCTAAGGCGATGCGGCGAGCAGCATCGGCATTCATAATCGTCGTATCGCTTGCGTCGACGAGGGGATCGGACGATCGAATCTCGTTGCGCAACGAGACTTTTTTTCGTTGTTCCGATGAAATCGCTTCGTTTTTGCTCTTTTGCGCCAAATACTTCTCGACGAGCAACGATAGATTGATCGAGTCGTAGACTTTGCATCCGTCGTGAAAGAACTGCGTGAGGGCGAGCAAGAAGTCGCGCGAGCTGGCGAATCGCTGATTGATATCGCGAGCCAAAGCCTTGGCGACAATGAGTCGGAGTTTTTCGGGGATATTGGGCAAATACGTTTCGATGGGGACGAAATCGGCCATGCGCGTCTTTGTGCGCAAGCGCATATCGTCGATCGAAAGCGGGTAGAGCATGTGCCCGCAGAGCATTTCATAGAGCACGGCACCGAGAGCAAAGACGTCGGCTCGCTGGTCGACGCGATCGCCACGGGCTTGTTCGGGGCTCATGTAGTTGAATTTTCCCTTAATCGTACCGACTTGCGTTTCGGTCGAGGCGCGTTTTGCCTTTGCAATGCCAAAATCGATGAGCTTGACTTCGCCTTCTTTCGAGATGCAAATATTTTGCGGATTGACGTCGCGATGGACGATGCCGAGTGGCTCGCCGTTGTCGTCGGTCATTCGGTGGGCATACGACAAGCCGGCGCACACTTCCATGGCAATGAAGACGGCGGCTTCGATGGGGAAGACGCGATTGAGCCCGAAGAGGTGGCTCGATAAATCGGCCAAACTGACGCCATCGACGAGCTCCATGACCATGAAATACGTATCGCCATCGTGCTCGAGACCATAGACTTGGCAGATATTTTTATGCGTCATGCGCACGGTAATCCGCGCTTCATCGAGTAGCATTCGGACGTAATTGTCGTCCTCGCTCATGGCGCCTTTGATACACTTGAGTGCAACGACTTTATCGACGCCCCCAATCCCCTCGGTTTTAGCTCGATAAATGCGAGCCATCCCCCCTTCTGCGATCAGACCATCGATCCGATATTTACCAAGAACGTCTCCCATAACTCCCTTTACCAGCAGACAAAAAGACGATCTATGCTAACACAGATCGCCCAATTATCGCAAGAACGCCTTGCAGTCTGCGGGCAGATTATCGGAGATTACTTTGCCGCCGCGATGGCATTATCGCAAGAACGCCTTGCAGTCTGCGGGCAGATTATCGGAGATTACTTTGCCGCCGCGATGGCAGAGGCAGGCGCCGTGATGCTGATGACGTTATCTTGAACGACGATATTCGTATCGACTGCCGATTTGAGCTCGACGACGACGCGGACGTTTTTGCCCTCCGCCTTGGCATAGGCTCGGGCAAATGGCGATTGAAAGTATTTCATATCGAGCTCGCGTTTGTTGTTGGCCACGGCGAGTTTAGTATTGGCAAGTCGAATTTCGACGCGGTTCGATGGTGTAGCGATGCGCTCATAAGTCGTGGGCGAAGTCGTCTGCAAGAATATGCGATGCGTCTTTTCCTCGGGCATGAAACCAATCCACGACAATTGATTGGCACTCGTCTTCGCAAACGTGCTTTCGTTTTGCGGTTTGAGTCGCTTGGGCGGCGTGACGCCATGATATTCGGCAGGCACGATGGTGGCAGCCGCGACGACGGGTTCGGGCTCGGCTGGGACTGTATCTGCACCATTGCCAAAGCTACCCTTCGATACGGTGACTTTGGCGATTCTGCCATCTTGTTGCCCAGAGCTCGCTCCATTGCCCTGACGCGCCCCCGCAGGTGCTGGGGCAGGCGCCGGCGCTGCCAACTTCTCGGGCAACGGCATCCCCGGAATATAACCAATCCCCGTCGGTGGCGCATCTTGCGCCGCAGCAGGTAAAGCAAACAATAGGCTAAAGAGCATCGAACAAACGAGTTTTTTCATCATCGAATCCATCCAGGCAATACGACAAAAAGGCGTAGCAAAAGGCGCAAAGGGCGCACAAGTCATTTTATACCAGATAGAAGGGAATGCAAATTATTGAATTTTCATTGCGCATACAATGCGTTCTTGAAGCGCGGGGGGATGGATAGGCCGGGCATTCCTCATAACGCTTGCGGGCACTGGTAGCCGAGCACACAATAAAAAAGGCTCCCCGTTTGGGGAGCCTTTTTTATTTGCTAGGAGAGCGAATCTTATTCTTCGCCTTCGTTGCCTTCTGTAGCTTCGGCGCCTTCGCCAACGGCGAGGCGGGTGAAGCGAGCGATTTGAATATTCTCGCCCGTCGTCATCGAGAGTTCAGCGCGTTTCATTTCGACCGTCGGTTCGGCGTTATCGCCCATCCAGTGTTGGTCGAGGAGGGTGATTTCGGAGAGCCATTTGTCGACGCGACCCGGAACGATTTTTTCTTCGATAATTTTCTCGGGTTTAGACGATTTGGCGTTTTTGTTTTCTTCGAGGGCTTGCTCAAGGATGAGGCGTTGACGATCGGCCAAAACGGCGGGATCGAGTTGTTCGCGACGAACGATAAGGGGATTGCAACCACAAATGTGGATCGCCAAATCATGGCAGAAATTGCGGAAGCTTTCGGTCTTGGCGACGAAGTCGGTTTCGCAGTTGACTTCGACCAAGATAGCCGTTTTACCGTCGTGGTGAAGATACGTGCCGATGTAGCCTTCGGAAACTTTGCGACCGCTGCGCTTAGCGGCTTTGGCGAGGCCTTTGATCTGGAGCAATTCCGTCGCTTTTTTGACGTCGCCATCGCTTTCGACGAGGGCTTTTTTGCAATCCATCATGCCGACGCCTGTAGCTTCGCGAAGTTCTTTAACCATTTGAGCTGTAATATTTGCCATTGATATCCTCTATACAGATTGAAACCACGCTTCGATGCGTGAATGAAAGATGATGAACGATTGCGCGCGTGCGTCCTCCCGAAAAAACGACACCATATCGATCTAATTATGACATGGGCAAAGGGGGGAGCGCACGAGAGCCAAACGATGTGCCATCGCCGCTAGGAAGCGGCGACAATCAAGCGAGATCGCCGGTCGGCGTTCTTACTTTTCGCTTTTATCGGCTTCGACGGGGCGACCACGGTGTTGAACTTTCGTCGTAGCGGTCGTTTCGGCGTGAGCTTCTTTGCTGGCATCGGCGCCACGGCGTTTCGTACCTTCGATGCAAGCATCGGCGATAGCGCTGGCGAAGAGGCGAATCGAACGAATGGCATCGTCGTTGCCAGGGATGACGTAGTCGATCGGCTCGGGATCGCAGTTCGTGTCGACGACGGCGATGACGGGAATGCCCAAAATCTTGGCTTCGTTGACGGCGATCGATTCTTTACCGCTGTCGATGATGAAGAGTGCGCCCGGGAGACCGTTCATATCTTTGATGCCGCCCAAAGATTTTTCGAGTTTTTCGCGTTCGCGTTCGATGACGCGGACTTCTTTCTTCGAAAGCTTCGCCAACGTGCCATCGGCTGCCATGCGTTCAAAATTGCGAAGTTTTTCGATCGACGAACGGATCGTTTTCCAGTTCGTAAGCGTACCACCCAACCAACGTTCGGTGATGAAGAACTGACCAGCTCGCGTTGCTTCTTCGGCGATGACGTCTTGTGCTTGGCGTTTCGTGCCGACGAAAAGGACAGGAGCACCCGATGCCACGACATCGGCGACAAAATCATAAGCCTTGTCGAATGCCACGACCGTTTTGCCGAGGTCGACGATATGGATACCATTGCGAGCACCGTAAATGTACGGTTTCATTTTCGGATTCCAGCGCTTCGTCTGATGGCCAAAGTGAACACCGGATTCCAAAAGTTTTCTCATTGAGATGTGCGGCATGATTTCTCCTCGTGTTATGCCTCCGCCGATTATTGCTCGCAGCCCAAACGATTTTGGGACACCGTACGAACACCATTCTATCATGAAATCGGCGTGTGAATTCGTCTATTACTCCAGTAACAGACCCCAAGCATTATGCACATTTCCTAAACGATGTCAATCATTTTCGAAGCCT
>SFMP01000016.1 GCA_004554395.1 Myxococcales bacterium
CAAGCGAAATAGGGCGACAAGCAAGCCCGTATTGAGCGCAAGCGAAATAGGGCGACAAGCAAGCCCGTATTGAGCGCAAGCGAAATAGGGCGACAAGCAAGCCCGTATCGCCAACGGCGATAGGGCGACCCCCAAAAAAACAACACAAAACGCACGTCGATGGCGGGGAGTGAGTTTGCAAAAAAAGTCTTGACTCTCCGAAATCATGTCTAAATTCACGTCTCGTTGGCGCCCGAGTGGCGCACATGATGTTTGGAGGTATGAATATGAGATTTGATAAATTGACGATTAAATCGCGTGAAGCGATTGAACAGATGCAGAAGATTTGTATGACGCGCAAGAACCCCGAGTGCACGTCGTTGCACCTATTGGCGGCTTTGATTGCGCAGGGTGGGATTGTGAGCTCGTTGTTTGAGCGGATTGGCGTGAAGCCCAACCAGGTAACGGCGAGTTTGGAGGGTGCGCTTGGGCGTTTGCCGGTGGTGTCGGGGTCGGATGCGACGATTTCGCGCGAGCTCAATACCGTTCTGACCGTTTCGCAAGATTTGGCGCAGGAGATGCGCGACGATTACGTGTCGACGGAACACTTTATTTTGGCGATGACGCGCGAGCAGTGTGAGGCGCGAGATGTTTTGTCGGCGTTGGGGATTCGATTTGAGGATTTGTTGCATGCGCTTGCCGATGTGCGTGGCAATCAGCGCGTGACGAGCGAAAACCCCGAATCGACGTTCGAGGCACTCAAGCAGTATACGCGCGATTTGACCGATGAGGCGCAGAAGGGCAAGCTCGACCCGGTCATTGGGCGAAACGAAGAAATTCGGCGTACGCTTCAAGTTTTGTCGCGTAAGACGAAGAACAACCCGGTGCTCATCGGCGAGCCTGGCGTTGGCAAAACGGCGATTGCCGAGGGCATCGCGCAGCGAATTGCGACGGGCGATGTGCCCGAATCGCTCAAGAATAAGCGCGTTTTGTCGCTCGATTTGGGCGCACTCGTGGCGGGGGCGAAGTACCGAGGCGAATTCGAAGAGCGGCTAAAAAGCGTTTTGCAAGAAATTGCGTCGTGTAATGGGTCGGTGATTTTGTTCATCGATGAATTGCATACGCTCGTGCATGCCGGTGGTGGCGAGGGCGCGATGGATGCGGGCAACATGTTGAAACCTGCGTTAGCGCGTGGCGAGCTCCGTTGTGTGGGCGCGACGACGCTCAAAGAGTATCGCATCATCGAAAAAGATGCTGCGCTCGAACGACGATTCCAGCCCGTTTTCGTCGACGAACCGACGACGCAAGATGCCATCACAATTTTGCGCGGTATCAAAGAGCGATACGAAATCCATCACGGCATTCACATCACCGATGGCGCCATTATTGCGGCTGTCAACCTCAGCAAGCGATATATTGCCGACCGATTTTTGCCCGATAAAGCCATCGACTTGGTCGACGAGGCGGCGGCCCAGCTCAAGATGGAATCCGAGAGCTTGCCCGAGCCCATCGATAAAATCGAACGCGAACTCATCGAGCTCGAAATTCAAAAACAAGCCCTCCTCAAAGAGCACGACGATGCGTCGAAGGCGCGACTCGAAAAGACTGAAGCCGATATCGCCAATTTGCGCGAGAAATCTTCGGCGATGAAGTCGAGCTGGAAGCACGAACGCGAGATGTTACAATCGCTCAAAGAGTGTCGCCAGACGCGCGACGATTTGCGCATCGAAGTCGAAAACGCACAACGAACGGGCGATTACAACCGCGCTGCCGAAATCCGATACGGGAAAATCCCCGAAACTGAGAAGAAAATTGAAGATCTGCAGAACGAAATGAAATCGTATGCAGAAGCCCACGGCGGTGAGACGTTTTTACGCGAAGAAGTCAAGGCCGAAGATATTGCGGCTATCGTCGCCAAATGGACGGGTATTCCCGTTCAAAAGATGCTTGCCGGCGAGCAGGAAAAACTCCTCGAACTCGAATCGAAGATGCATGAACGCGTCGTCGGGCAAGACGAGGCGGTGCGTTGCGTCGCCGATGCCGTGCGCCGTTCGCGCGCCGGGCTGCAAGACCCACAACGCCCCATCGGCAGCTTCATTTTCCTCGGTCCTACGGGCGTCGGCAAAACCGAGCTCGCTCGAACACTCGCCGATATCCTCTTCAACGACGAACAATCGATGATTCGACTCGATATGAGCGAATACATGGAGAAACATAGCGTCAGTCGACTCGTCGGGTCGCCTCCGGGCTATGTCGGATACGACGAGGGCGGGCAATTGACCGAAGCCGTGCGGCGGAAACCCTATTCGGTCGTTCTCTTCGACGAAATCGAAAAAGCACATCCCGATGTGTTTAATATGCTATTGCAAATCCTCGACGATGGACGTCTCACCGATTCAAAGGGCAGAACCGTCGATTTCAAGAATACCGTCATCATCATGACGAGCAACGTCGGCAGCGATATCTTGCAACAAACCGATATCGATGAAGAGACGAAGAAATCGCGCGTTTTGGATCGGATGCGTTCGATGTTCAAACCCGAATTCCTCAACCGCGTCGACGAAATCATCACGTTCCAACCGCTCACACCCGACCAGATCGGCGCCATCTTGCAAATCCAGTTGGCAAAGCTCAAAGCGCGTCTGCAAGCCCAAAAGATCCAAATCGAGATCTCCGACGCCGCGCTCGCGGCTCTCGCCAAATCGGGATGCGATATCGCCTACGGTGCTCGTCCGCTCAAACGTGCCATTCAGCGCGAGCTCGAAAATCCACTCGCTCGATACATACTCGCTACACCACTCAAAGAGAATGCGACGATATGCGCCGATTGGCAATCGGATGAGATGACGTTTTCGGTGAAATAATTCCCTTCCAGCCCCAAAATGCGATTGCTCCTACATCTAGCGCCCTGAAAGGGCGCCAGAATACAGCCCGGGGTAAGCGTAGCGCAGCCCCGTGGGCGCAACCCCGGACTCCCGTGGGCGCAACCCCGGACTCCCGTGGGCGCAACCCCGAGTTTCCAATCGTCCCTACACACAATCCCCAATAAAAAACAATTGAGAATAATGGCCAGTCACCAAAAAAACGAATCGATATCGCTCTTTGGCGTCGTCTTATCCGATACGCGAAGATTCGCCCAAATCACCTCGATTATGCGAAAATTCGGACTCGGCAATATCGTCCAAATCGTACGCCAAAGCATCGCTGGCCGTTCGTTCTCGTCGCAAGATGTCATTGATGGGTTTAACCGAAACTCGCCAGAGTTTGGCGCAAAGTTGCGTTCTGCCATCGAAGCCCTCGGCGTGACTTATATAAAATTCGGGCAAATGTTATCGACGCGCTACGATATTTTGCCAAAAGAAATTATCGACGAATTATCTAGGCTACAAGACGGTTCTCCCACGCTCCCATTCGACGCGATCGAATCGATCTTAAACGATGCCTATGGCGACTATCACCAGCATTTCGCATCGATCGAACCGACGCCAATCGGGGCGGCTTCGATTGCCCAAGTCCATCGAGCAACGCTCGTCGATCAAACCCCAGTCGTCATCAAAGTCCAGCGCCCCGGCCTCCTACCACTCATCCGAAGCGACATCGACATCCTCACGATATTCGCCAAAGCACTCGACGCAAGCATCGAAGAGCTCGCCTATTTCGACTTGCCAAACCTCGTCTCCGATTTCGAAGAATCTATCGTCTCCGAGCTCAATTTCGACAATGAACGCGCCAATATCGTCTATTTCTCGCAGAAATACGCCGATCGCCCCGAGTTCGTCTTCCCCGAGCCATTCGCCGATTTGTGCCGAAATCACATACTCGTCATGCGCGAGTTGGTCGGAAAAAAGATAACGACAGTCGAACCCGATACGCCACAGGCGCACCAAATGGCCGAGTCGATTCTCTCGATCGCCTTCGATATGGTCTTTCGCGAAGGCATCTTCCACGGCGATCCACACCCCGGCAACGTCTTTGCTCTCACCGATGGCAAAATCGGGTTGCTCGATTTCGGGCTCGTCGGCACTTTTACGACGCGCCAACGACAAAATTTCATGCACCTCGTCATGGCCATGCAATTCGGCGACTACGCACTAGCCGCCCGCACGCTCCTATCGCTCGGCCACGCCACGCGTCGCGTCGTCCTCGATGACCTCGAAGCCGAAATCGCTCGCATTTTGCAAAAATACCTCAAATCTTCCCTACAAGACGTCGATGTCGCCGCTTTTGCCACCGATTTCATCGCCGCCGGCCAAAAATTCGGCGTCCGAATTCCTCCCGAATTCACGAGCGCCATCCGCGCACTCATCAACATTGAAGGCATCATATCCTACCTATACCCACATCTCAACCTCATCGAAACACTCACCCAATTCGCCCAAAACATCGTCGCCGACAACATCCGCAAAAAAGACTTCACCAACCAAATCGTCCAAGACGCCCTCAGCGTCGGCGAATACATCCGTTCGATTCCTGGCCACGCCACGCAAATCATGCAAGACCTCGAGCACGATGGCATCGCCGTGCGCATCGACGTCCAATCCGCCAACATTCTCGCCGATTCCATCAACAACCTCGCCACGCGAATCGCACTCTCCATCCTACTTCCCGCACTCGCACTCTGTCTTTTCTTTGCAAATTGGACAATTCCCTTTTATACAGTCGTCGTCGCATCGTTCCTCTGGATCGGTGTCCTCGCCATCTGGCATATCAAGGCAATTCGCGAACGAAGAAAAGTCAAAATATCGCCACTTTTATCGAATATGAAACGAAGAATGCGATGGTTCTAAACATAAAATTCAACACTCCGACAGCTCTCGCCACACTTTTGCTCTCGGCCTGCCTACTCCTCGGGTGCGAAGCAGGCGTCGGCGACAAATGCTCTACCTCCAACGATTGCCCCACGGGCACCGTCTGCGACACCGACTCCCCCTCGGGCTACTGCCTCGCCGCGGGCTGCGAACTCGACGACGAATGCCCCGAAGACGCCGTCTGCATCCGCTTCACAAAAGACCAATCGTTCTGCCTCAAAAAGTGCAAAAAAAACGGCGACTGCCGCAGCGGCTACACATGTCGCAACGATTTGGGCTCACACGCCTTCTGCTACGTCGCCCCAGATTTCGCCTATGGCCGCGAAAACGCCAACGAAGTCCCCTTCCAAGTCGGCGAGTAGCGCTTGTTTTGTCGCCCTATCGACCCTAGCGGGCTCAATACGGGCTCTAAATCGCCCTATCGGCCCTGGCGGGCTCGATACGGGCTCCAAATCGCCCTATCGGCCCTGGCGGGCTCGATACGGGCTCTTGCTACGCTATTGCCCCGCGGTGGGGGCAATACGCTCCGCCGCTCCGGCTATGTGCTCGGCCCCGGCGGGCCCTTGCGCGCATACGCCTACGCCTTTGTGCGGGTGCTGGGGGGCCGCGCCCGCAACGCCCTGGCTCGATCTATCGCTCTAGCGATTCTATCGTCTAGCTACTCGGTTTCGAAAACATTTGCCGAAGCTGTGCAAATCGCTCGCGCATTTTTTCTTGTTCATTGCGCTCGATTTCTCGATTCACCTTTTCGCCTGCATCGTCTTCGCGAATCAACGTGTGCGCCGGAATATCGGCCAAAAACCGCGATGGCTCGGCTTCGACGATTTCATAAGTCCGCCGACGGCTCAGGCAACGCGTCAAGTAGAGATACCGCTTGGCTCGCGTTATCCCGACGTAAAACAAACGGCGCTCTTCGCTCAAAGCGGGCTCGACGAGGGAATTTTGGTGCGGAAGCAAATTTTCTTCGCATCCCACGATAAATACGAAAGGAAATTCGAGACCCTTGGCAGAATGTAGCGTCATAAGCGTGATTTCGTCGCGCTTTTCGTCTTCGTTTTGTCGCGGTGGATCGACGACGAGTTGCTCCAAAAAGGCATCGAGATCGCGCCCATTGCGCGATTCAAACGCGGCAATCGCATTGATGAGTTCGTCGAGATTGTCGCGGCGAATGCGAGCGATTTCGTCGGAATTGCTCGTACTCTGGATATAGGCAATGTAATGGATGGCGTCGAGAAGCGCGTTGAGCGTCTGAGCCAGTGGCTCGGTTTTGGCGGCAAAACGGGCGTGAAACGTCGTCATGATATCGACGAAGTCTCGCAACTTCATCTTTGCTGCTTGTGGCAACTCGCCATCGTCGGCTTCGGCGCGCAATGCGTCGAAAAACGCGATTCCTTCGCGCTGTGCGCGTTCGTCGATCCGAGCGAGTGCGGCGGCGGCAATTCCGCGCCGAGGCGTATTGATAATGCGGCGCAATGCCAATTCGTCGTGCAAGGCATTGGCAACGCGAAGATAAAACACGGTATCGCGGATTTCGGGCTGGTCGTAGAACTTCGATCCTCCGACGATTTTATAGGGTAGCCCGCGTTCGACGAGTTTGTCTTCGAGAACGCGACTTTGCGGATTCGTGCGATAGAGTATCGCAAAATCGCTGTAATCGAGGTTTTTAGCGGCTCGCTCGAGTTCGATCCGTTCAACGACGAACTGCGCCTCGTCTTCGGGCGTTTTGCACGACGTCGTGCGAATCTTGTCGCCCTCTTTTTGGCTACTCCAAAGCCGCTTTTCATGGCGCGTGGCGTTTCGAGCGATGACGTCGTTGGCTGCATCGAGGATGATTTGCGTCGACCGATAATTCTGTTCGAGCGCAACAGTCTTCACCCCTTCGAATAAACTCGGGAACGCCAAAATGTGCTTCGAATCGGCACCTCGAAATGCATAAATCGATTGGTCGTCGTCGCCGACGACCATGATATTTTGCCGTTTCGAGCACAAGAGCTGAAGCATCCTAAATTGCAATGCATTCGTATCTTGGTATTCGTCGACTAACAAATATTGCCATTCGTCGGTATATTGCGACAAAATATCGGGATACTGTTCGAAGATATCGACGGGGAGCGCGATCATATCGTCGAAATCGATGGCATTCATCGATTTTCGAATGATTTGGTAGTGTTCGAACAGTTTGGCTAGCGTTTTCCCCTGCGGATTCCATCGCATCCCCGGCATGTCGAGAGGCGCTTTGTGCGCCGTTTTGACTTTCGAAATAAACGCCAAGAGCGATTGCGGATCGAGCGAAGACCCTTGCAAATGCATGTCTTTGAGCACATCGCGCGCAATGCCGAGTTGCTCGTCGGTATCGATGATGGCAAACGGCAATTTCCAACCGAGCTGCGCGATGTGTTTGCGAAGTATCCCAATGCCGAGCGTGTGAAACGTCGACAAATGGCACTGGCGTGCGCGGTTTTTACCGACGAGGCTCGCAATGCGCTCGCTGAGCTCGCGAGCCGCTTTATTGGTAAAACTCACGGCGACGATTTTTTGTGGCGCGATTTGGCGCACGTCGATGAGATAAGCTACGCGATGCGCAATAATGCGCGTTTTGCCGCTCCCAGCACCGGCTAAGACAAGCATAGGGCCTTCGTCGTGCACGACGGCTTCGAGCTGTTGCGGATTAAATAAGGATGCATTAAATTGGTACATGGGTTCGAATGATAGGAGATCGATATGAAAGGCGCATGGCAAATCGGCATTTTTTGTATGTCTATGATGGCGATCTCGGGCTACGGTTGCAAATCGCATGCGCCTGGCGATGCGCCCGAGGCTTTGGAACCTGCAACAGGTGCCAATGCAACCGATACCGATTCCCATCATCTATATCACAATTCACCATCGATAAAAGGAGCCACGATGTCGATCCGTCAATCCGTATTAGCTGGTCAATGGTACGCGCGCGATGCGAAACAATTGCGTTCATCGATTGAGTCGTATTTGGCCGATGCACAGCGCACGGCGGCCAAATCGGGAACCGATGCCGCCGACAGTTTGGGCACAATTCACGCCATCGTCGTGCCGCATGCGGGGCACGTTTGGTCGGGTCCTACGGCGGCTGCTGCCTATCGCATACTCAAAAATCATCACTACAAACGCATATTCATCTTGTGCCCCAATCATCGCATGCCCGTCTATGGCGTCGTTTCGGTTTCTGCCGATGCCTTCGAAACGCCTCTCGGCCCCGTCGCCGTCGATAGAGCTACAGTCGAATCATTGCGCAATGCCGGGCTCGTGCGCATCGACGATGCCGCACATCGCCGTGAACACGCCATCGAAATACAACTCCCCTTTATACAAGTCGTCTTTGGCGACGATTTGCCCCAAATCGTCCCACTCATCGTCGGCGATATCGACCAACAATTCGCCCAAAACTTCGCCCAATATTATCGCGCAAACATCGCCGACGACGCGCTCATCGTCGTTTCGAGCGATTTCCTACACTACGGCGAAGCATACGGCTATGTCCCATTTGGCGACCCCATCCAAGCGCAAATCGAAGCCTACGACGCCAAAACGGTCAAGGCGTTTTCGCTCCTCGATGCCCCTGCTTTCGACGAATTTGCCGATGCTCACCCACATGCCGCCTGCGGCATCAATGCACTACGGCTCGCCGCAAACATCTACGATGGCCAAGCACAAACCGTCACACAGCTCGCCTACGATACATCGGGCCGCCGATCGGGCGACGACGATATGTCGGTATCCTATGTCGCTCTGGCGATAACGGGCAATGCCTCCCCATCAAATGCCAACAAAGACGCCGATCATATACACAAAAAAGGAGATCCCATGCTCAACGAATCACAACGCGCCACAGCCCACGACCTCGTCAAACGCGCCCTCGCACAAGCCGTTTCAAAAGGGCGCGAAACGCCCATGCCATCCGACGAACCTGCCGCTAAAGAAGCCCCTTTTAACGAGCGATTCGGCGTCTTCGTCACGCTACACGACGCCTCGGGCGATTTGCGAGGATGCATCGGCAATATCTTGCCCGTCGCCACACTCGCCGAGGGGCTCTGGGGGCGAGCTCAAGACGCCGCACTCAACGACCCCCGATTCGATCCCGTCACTCCCGCCGAGCTCTCGTCTCTATCGATCGAAATCTCGGTGCTTTCGCGCCCCGTGCCCGTCGCCAGCCCCAACGATATCGAAATCGGAAAACACGGCATTCTGCTCAAAAAACGCGGCCGTTCCGCCGTCTTCTTGCCACAAGTCGCCCCAGAACAAGGCTGGAACCTCGAAACGACACTCAATCACCTCGCTCTCAAAGCTGGGCTCGCTCCTAGCGCTTGGCGCGAAGGCACTTCTTTCGAAGTCTTCGAAGCCGAAGTTTTTTAATCCCCATACCCCTCGACCAATTAGACCTCGGCAATGCAACGTGATGTTTGCGCACAAAAGAGAGCTATGATAAAATCTCTAGCATCGTTCCAAATCGGGGGATATTCATGTCATTATTTGGTGGGGGTTACCCAAGGAGAATGAACTATGTTCAAAAAGATCATCTTGATTGCGATGGCTACGGCTTTGACCGGCGCGACTTTTACGGCATGTGGTAAGAAAACCGACGATGTAGCCGACGGCAGTGCCGTCGCTCAAGCAGGCAACGCCCCGACGATCGATTGCTCTGCGGTGACCGAAGAATCGCTCATCGCTAGCGTCAAAGGCGCTACCGCAACCGAAGACGAATCGATCGCCATCTTCGAAGCTCTACAATGCTGCAAGATCGACGATAAATTAGAGCGAAACTCGAAAGAATGCGAAGTCACCCGCGCCATCGAAGCGCTCGACAAGGATAAGAAAAAACTCGTCCGCACGACCAAAGTCGCCGATAAACTCGTCAAACACCCATCGAACATCGTCCGCGCCTATCCTCTCGAGCGATATGCCACGTTCTGGGGCAAAAAAGCCGAAAACGTCGATGCCATGGCAAAAGCTTATGCCGACGAAAAAGATCCCTACGTCCTCAAATCGATCGCCCAATATGCTGCCAGCTCGGCAAACGATAGCCAAGAACTCGGCAACCTCTTCAAATCCATGCTCAAGAACGACAACGACATCGTCCGAAACAAAGCCGTCGGCGCTCTAGGCTCACCCCATGCCGTCAAAGTCGAAGGCGTCGTCGACGCCCTCACTCCCATGATCAACGATTCAAACATCGACGTCGCAAAACGCGCTTGCGAAGGCATCGGGCGCTTGCACGACGACAAAGCCGTCGAACCCATCGTTGCCGCCCTCAACGACGAAGCCAAATCCGATATCCACGGATCGTGCCTCAAAGGCTTGCAATGGCTATGGCTCGACTTCCCATCGCACGAATCGACGAGCGAAGCCGCCTACAAAGCATCGCTCGACTACCTCAACAAAACACCGCGATCCGAAAAAGTCCCTGCATGGAACGCCGTCGGCGCCTTTAACAGCATCAGCGCCTCGAAGATCAACGCGTGGAAAGACAAGGCCACCTACTACAAACCCGCCGATCTCGTCGCCGCCTATTCGGCCATCGTCAAAGATACGGCAACCGATTGGCGCGCACGCCAAGCCGCGCTCAAGGGCATTGCCGTCCACGGCACAAAAGCCGACGTCGAAGCTCTGCGCGCCTCGATCGAGGCCGATCCCAAAAAGACCGTCTTGCAATCGACATTCGATAAAGCACTCACCGACGCCGCGAAATAATCGCACGACGGGCGTTGCCTTGGCCTCTTTGCCACGGCAACGCCAGGGATAAAAAGAAAACCCACATTCCCCCTCGCCCAATATGTCACATCTGCCGTAGGCAGATGTTTATTCCCCCTCGCCCAATATGTCACATCTGCCGTAGGCAGATGTTTATTCCCCCTCGCCCAATATGTCACATCTGCCGTAGGCAGATGTTTATTCCCCCTCG
>SFMP01000132.1 GCA_004554395.1 Myxococcales bacterium
GGTGGGCAGTGGGGAATTAGCAATTAGCAATTAGCAATTGGGGAGTTGGGGAATTGGAGGTAATTGGGGATGGGCAGTGGGGAATTAGCAATTAGCAATTAGCAATTGGGGAATTGGAGGTAATTGGGGAACTGGAGGTGATTGGGGGTGGGCAGTGGGGAATTAGCAATTAGCAATTAGCAATTGGGGAATTGGGGAATTGGAGGTAATTGGGGATGGGCAGTGAACATCTAGTGATGAGCGATAGCTCATGGCTGGCTAGTGGTTGGTGGTCTATAGCTAGAATTTATCCTCCCATCGCTTATCGCTTTGGTAATGAGCAATAATTCATGATTGGCTAGTGGTTGGGGGATGGTTAGTGGATAGTGGTTAGAAACTGTGGGTTACATTTAATTGCTAATTGCTAATTGCTAATTGCTAATTGCTAATTGCTCATTAGAAAAGGAGTAAAGGGGCACCATAATTTTGGCAAGAAAGAAAAAAGTGGAGTAATGATACTCCACTTTTTTGAAAAGCCCATTTGAACTCAAGCGTTTGGGCAGAAATATGGTGTGTGTTTACGCCAATATTGGATTACTTATCTTCTTCGGCGTAGTAATCGAGTCCGAGGTGAGTGATGAGTTCTTCGCCCATGATGTAGCGTAGAGTGTTTTTGAATTTCGTTTTTTGTACGAAGAGGTCGTGTTCGGGGTAGAGACCTTCGCGAACTTCGGGGCTTTTGAAGAAGAAGGACATCCATTCTTGAATACCGTAGAATCCGGCGCGTTGAGCGAGGTCGAGGGAGAGCGCGATATCGAGAGCGACGGGTGCGGCGAGGATGGAGTCGCGGCAGAGGAAATTGACTTTGATCTGCATGGGGTACCCGAGCCATCCGAAGATATCGATGTTATCCCATCCTTCTTTGGCGTCGCCGCGAGGAGGATAATATTCGATGCGGACTTTGTGGTAGTAATTACTATACAAGTCTGGGAAGGTTTTTCCGTCGAGGATGTGTTCGATGACGGAGAGTTTCGAAACTTCTTTTGTTTTGAACGAGCCTGGGTCGTCGAGGACTTCGCCGTCGCGGTTTCCGAGGATATTGGTCGAGAACCAGCCGTTGAGTCCGAGGCATCGAGCGCGTAGGCCCGGAGCGAGTATGGTTTTCATGAGGGTTTGACCAGTTTTGAAGTCTTTCCCCATGATGGCGACTTTTTCGCGCAGAGCCAATTTGACGAGAGCGGGAGCGTCGACGGTGAGGTTAGGAGCGCCGTTGGCGTATGGGATACCGCTTGTGATAGCGGCATAGGCGTAGATCATGCTCGGTGAAATGCGCGGATCGTTTGATTTGAGAGCTTTTTCGAATGCTTCGATAGTTTCGTGGCAATCTTCGCAAGGCGTATAGCATTCGGTCGAGCCGCACCAGAGCATGATGAGTCTATCGCAGTGATTTTCGGCTTGGAATTTTGCGATATCGTCTTTGACCATTTGTACCAAATCCCATTTAGTGGCGGCGGATTTGGCGTGTCGCACTTCGAGGTTATGGCAGAAAGCGTGATCGAAGACGGCGTCCATCGGTTTGATGGCTTCGAGTTTTTCGCGGATGGGGTCGAGGTGTTTATCTTCGAGAACGCCGGAGCGTTTGCAAACTTCGTAAGCGTTTTCGCCGTGGATATCCCAGGCGCCGAAGACGATGTCTTTGAGGTCGGTCAAAGGCACGAAATCTTTGATCAATGGATTGCGGTTTTCGGTGCGCTTGCCTAGGCGAATTCGTCCCATCTGAGTGACGGAACCGACGGGAAGTCCATTGCCGGCCAAAACGTCATAGACGCCAGCGATCAATGTCGTCGAAACGGCACCAAGACCAGGGATAAGGATACCAAGTTTGCCAGTAGCAGGTTTCACATTAACAGACATCTCATTGCCTCTATACGATAGAAAAGTCGCCGAGTTAGCGACGAAATGATTGCGCCCGAGGAGTTTGTATGGGCGCAAAAACCGAGGGGCGATAAAGCAATAATTGTGCCAGTTCTTGTGGTTCGATTCCTCGCACACTTTTTCTCAAGCCCATTCGCTTGGAATAGGCCCTAATATCCCCAAAGACTTGATTGATTCACGATTCCATAGCCCGTTATCCAAAGGGCAATTATCTCAAGCCCATCTGCTTGGAACAGTCCACAAATATCCCAAAGACTTGATTGATTCACGATTCCAGAGCCCATTATCCAAAGGGCAATTATCTCAAGCCCATCTGCTTGGAACAGTCCCCCAAATATCCCCAAAAAGCCCCCGGTTTCTTGAGCTCCACATTGGGTGTGGAATTATGGAATGGGGAAATGATGGGGATGAATGGGGAGATGATGGGGATGGACTGAATGATCCGATAGATCTCAGAACGGAGAACTATTTTCGGAGACGAATGATCGAGACGACGACGATTCCAAGGACGAGGCAACCCGCCGCAATGTATTTCCAGTTTTTGCAGATTGGACAAGTCTTGTGGACTTCTTCTTGGCAACAACAATCATCTTTAAAATCGCAATGGCATGTCATAGAAAACCTCCTATCGTTAATATGTGATGGGCGATGGTGTGTTCATACTCCAAATGAGGAATAGAATACACCACCTGCCATCTTCAATTATAGACAATGGAGTGTCTGTACTCCACCTAATTGTGGAATGACACACGTAGAAGGTGAGACCATATCGAAGCTAGTGGTTATCGTCGCTTGGTTGGTGGAGTTCTGAAAGTTTTGATCGTCGCGATCCCGATTGGCGAGTGTCGCGCGCTTTGGCAACGAGTTTGTCGACGTGTTCGTTGTGGGCAATTCCAACGTGAGCTCGCACCTTGAGCAATGTCAGTTTTGAGCACTTCGCCATTTCGGATTGAATCTCGGCGATGAGATCTTGGTTTTTTTTCGCCTTCTTTGCGCCGGTTAAGACGTCGATCGCATATTGAGAATCGGAATAGAGCAAGATCGGCAATGATTTGTCTTTGATTTGAAGGAGCGCCATGTGGACGGCATGGAGCTCGGCGATGTTGTTCGTCGAATGCCCCAGATAATCCCATAACTCGAGCATATTGCCCTCGTAAATGAGCAAAACCCCGCTACCCGCAGGCCCCGGATTCGGACTCGCGCCACCATCGGTGTAGACGACAATCGTCTTGGGCGGGATGGGAATTGCATTTCCCGAGATCTTGCCCGATCGATCGGGCATCTGCAAATCGCTCGGCGAAGGGATATCGGTTTCGCCGCTATCTTGCGCCGTGTCGTCGATGATTTCTGCACCACAAATTGGCGTCAATTCACTTGGTTTCGTCTTATAGGTCGGTGCATCGGGGGCGTCGTTGTAGCGGAATATGACATAGCCATAGCCGTTTTCGAGCGGATCGCCAATTTCATCGACTTGCGCATAAACTTTGATGCGCTTTTTGAATAACATTCGTTGCCAATACATAGGATAGGCATGGCGCGGGGCGCGGGTGGATAGCGTAGTTTTTAGTTGGTATTGGGTTTGGTGGAGCTTTGCGCTTCGCGCGTTTTTTTGCGGGGGACTCGTCCCCCGCGCCCCCATTTTATCGCTTCACGTAGTGCGTGTGTAGGAGGTGATGACACGTTTCGCTGTTGGGCTCACCGAGATATTTAGCATAGATATTGGCAAGTGCTGGGTTGTCTTGCGGGGCGCGGACTTTGAGTTCGGCGTCGTGTGCATAGATGCCAGCAGTGCGTAGCGGAACGACTTTATCGGGGTAGAGCGTGAAGGGTTGACCACCGCCGTTGACACAACCGTTGGGACACGCCATGACTTCGACGACGTGGTACTGTTTTTTGCCAGAACGGATGTCTTCGCAGACTTTTTTCGCGTTGGCAAGTCCATGCACTTGGCAGAGATTGAGCGTAATGCCAGCGACGGTGAGAGAGGCTTCGCGAATGCCTTCAGCGCCACGTACGTCGTAGAATTTGAGGTCGCCCGTTTTTTTGCCAGAGAGCTTTTCTGCAGCATATCGAAGGACGGCTTCGGTGACGCCACCGGTGACGCCAAAGATGACGCCGCTACCGGGCTCAAGTCCGAATGGGTCGTCGCATGCGACTTCAGCAATGTCGTCGAGCGTTTCGATGCCAGCTTCGCGTATCATGGCGCCGAGTTCGATGGTGGTCATGCAGAAGTTGATGTCCTTGATGCCGTCGTGTGAGAATTCTTCACGTTCGATTTCGAATTTTTTAGCAGTGCATGGCATGACCGAAACGACGACGAGGTTTTTCTGTTCGACGTTTGGAAAAGATGTCTGCGGTAGGACTTTCCGAATGACGGCAGCGCCCATTTCTTGGGGGGATTTGCACGAGGAGAGATTGTCGAGCATGTCGTGCTCGTATTGCTCGGCGTATTTGACCCAGGCAGGACAGCAAGAAGTAAAGACGGGGAGTTTTCCTCCGTTTTGGATGCGGCCGATGATTTCGGTGGCTTCTTCGACGGTGGTGATTTCGGCGCAGAAAGCAGTGTCGTAGACAGCATCGAAGCCGATTTTTCGCATGGCGGCGACCATTTTGCCCATGACATTAGTGCCGGGTTTGAGGCCGAATTCTTCGCCGAGAGCGACGCGGACAGCAGGGGCAATTTGAGCGACGACGATGGTGTCGGGGTCGTTAATAGCCGCCCAGATTTCGTCGTTATAGGAGTGCGAAACGATGGCGCCAACGGGGCAGACGGCAGCGCATTGCCCGCAGTTGACGCAATCGACTTCGGCGAGGGGATGGTTGAAAGCAGGTTTGACTTCGGCGGTTTGACCGCGCCCTGTGAAGCCTAGGACGCCAATGCCTTGGAACTCGGTGCAAGCACGGACGCAGTTACCGCAGAGGACGCATTTTCCGGAGTCTCGGACGAGCGACGGAGAAGATGCGTCGATGGGTTTGCGTTCCATGAGCTGGTGGTATGGATTTCGGTTGACGGCGAAGCGACGGGCGAGCTCTTGAAGTCGGCAATGACCGCTTTTTGGGCACGTGGTGCATTCATTGTCGTGGTCGGCGAGGAGGAGTTGTAGGGTTGTTTTTTTCATTCGACGAAGCGTTTCAGTCTTCGTGCGAACGACCATTCCATCGCGCGGAGCGAGGGTACAGCTAGAGATGATGCCGAGACCTTCGCATTCGACGAGGCACATACGACAAGCACCGAAAGTCGAAAGGCTGGGGTGATAGCAGAGCGACGGAATGTCGATGCCGTTATTACGAGCGAGTTGAATGACCGTTTTTTCGCCATTGATGGGGTAGCTTCGTCCATCGATGATCATAGTCGCTTGAGAATTATCCATGGTTTATGCTCCTTCAATCGCGCCGAATTTGCAGTTGGCCTTGCAGGCGCCGCATTTAATACAAATATCTTCGTTGATGACGAATCCAGTCGTTCTGTCGCCGTTGATGGCGCCGACGGGACACTTTTTCACGCAAAGACCGCACTTTTTACATTTGTCGGCGATGATGGTGAACGGTGAAAGTTTTTTGCATTTGTGTGCTTTACATTTCTTGTCGACGATGTGTTCGATCATCTCGTTTCTGAAGTGTTTGAGCACGGAAAGAACGGGATTAGGTGCGGTTTTCCCGAGTGCACATAGGGATCCTTTTTGGACGGCATCGGCGAGAGCCTCGAGCGTATCGATCGTTTCGAGGGTGGCTTTTCCGTCGATGATGAGGTCCATGAGATCGAGCATTTGCTTTGTGCCCTCGCGGCAGAGGACGCATTTACCGCACGATTCATTTTGCGTGAACTGCATGAAGAAGCGAGCGACTTGTACCATGCATGTTTGTTGGTTCATGACGACGAGGCCGCCCGATCCGACCATGGCGCCGACTTTTCGTAGGTTGTCGAAGTCGAGTGGGAGGTCGAGGTATTCTTTTGTGAGGCATCCGCCCGAGGGACCACCGATTTGAACGGATTTGAAGCATTCATTGGTGAGGTTTCCGTCGTCATCGGTGACGCCTTCGCCGACGCCATAGACGATATCGCGTAGCGTCGCACCGAATGGCACTTCGATGAGACCAGTGTTTTGAACGTGACCAGTGAGAGCGAATGTTTTGGTGCCTGGGCTGGATTCCGTACCCATTGAACGGAAACCGCGAGCGCCGTCACGCAGGACGAGGGGAATGGTGCCGAGCGTTTCGACGTTGTTGATGATGGTGGGGTATCCGAAGAGACCTTTTTGAGCAGGGAATGGTGGCTTTGGCTTTGGCATACCGCGGTCGCCTTCGACCGACGCCATGAGAGCGGTTTCTTCGCCGCAGACGAAAGCACCGGCGCCTTCCATGATGCGGATGGTGAATTTGTGGTCTGTACCGAAGATGTGATCGCCTAAGATTCCAGCTTCGACGGCATCTTCGACGGCTTTTCGGACGCGTTCAACGGCGAGTGGATATTCTGCGCGGACATACATGACGCCTTCTTGAGCGCCGATGGCGCGAGCCGCGATCATCATGCCTTCGATGACGCGGTGCGGATCGCCTTCCATGAGAGAACGGTCCATGAAAGCACCAGGATCGCCTTCGTCGGCGTTGCAGATGACGATTTTTCGCGAGGAAGTTTCGTTCATCGCGGCGAGCCATTTACGACCCGTGGGGAATCCGCCACCGCCTCGCCCTCGTAAACCGCTCTCGAGCACTTCGTCGCAGACTTGTTTGGGCGTCATGTCCATATAGGCTTTGAATGCTTGCATGTAGCCGCCGCGCGCGATGTATTCGCCGATGCAGTGCGGATCGATGACGCCACATTCTGCCAAAACGGTGCGTTTTTGGCGCGTGTAGAAGGGGATAGTCTTTTGACCGAGGAATCGCTCGTTGGAAGCGGGATCGAGGTAGAGAAGGCGATTGATGGGTTTGTGGTTGACGAGCGTTTCGTTGACGATCGCTTCGGCATCGTCGGCGGTGACTTTGCAGTAGAGAATGCCATCGGGTTCGACGGTGACGAGGGGACCTTGCTGGCAAAAGCCTTGGCATCCAGAGCGCGACATATAGACGCGAGCAACGTTTGCCGTTTCGGGCAAAGATTCGCTCATTTCGACGATGACATCGAGATTGGCGCGTTTTGCGTATTCGATAATGGCATCGCGAACTTTCAGACTACCGTTGGCAATGCAACCAGTACCGGCACAAACGACGACGCGTCGTTGAATTTTTGTTTCGAAAGCACGGTATGATGCTGCGATTTTTTCTAACATTTCTGCTTTTGTCGCCATGCTTAGTTCTCCTGTGCAACAGCTTTAATGATTTCGACGGCTTCTTTAGAATTGCACTGACCGTGAACGTGTTCGTCGAGAACGACGACGGGCGCGAGTCCACAAGCGCCAAGGCACGAGACGATTTCGAGCGTGAAATTGCCATCTTTTGTGGTGCGTTGGTTTTCGGCAAGCCCGAGATCGGCACGCAAAGCGTCCATGATGGCCGTCGAGCCTTTGACGTGACAAGCAGTCCCATCGCAACATCGGATGATGTGTTTGCCTTTGGGTTCGAGTGTGAAGTGCGCATAAAACGTCGCGACGCCGTAGACCTTAGCCGCTGGAACGTTGAGTCCTTTGGCGATGAGTGCCATGACGTCTTTGGAGAGGTATTTGAATTCCTCTTGAGCAGCCTGCAATACAGGCACGAGCATATCGGGTTGGCGCCCAATGCGCTCGATAATCGCGTCTACGCGCGAAGCCTTGTCATTTAAGTTGTCCTGCATCTTCTTCTCCTAAGCAGTACGACATCGCGAAGCGCAACGGGATTGTCGGGCTTCGGCAATTTGTTCTCATTTCTCAAGAATGTGTTGAGATGTATCGGTAGCGTTTCGGGAAATCGATAGAATCGGATGGATGCGAAAAAAATCGAATAGATGCGATAAGATCGACAGAGGTGAAACGTTATCCTTATATAATTTTGGAAGTCGAGATATGGAAGCGAGTCCAATGTTGAAAAATTTCGCGATTGGAATCAGTGCTTTAATGCATGGAATGGCGCATAATATCAAGTTTGAAATGTGTCGGGGCGCAAAAACGGTATGCTTTGTCGGTCGGGATAGGCGTTTGATTGGTTGGAATCGTGGAATGTGTATGCCTATGGAATGTTTGGCTCGAGTCTTTGACTGAGCATGACGACGGAAGAGAAGATATCTTCGTTTTGTACGAGAATGCCTTCTGGAACGAGGAGTCGAATGGGGGCGAAGTTCCAGATACCGCGCACGCCGCCATCGATCATGAGATCGGCGACGTTTTGAGCGTGTTCTTGGGGCACGGCGATGATGCCGATGTCGACGCCACATTGGCGTGTGCGTTCTGGAAGTTCGGAGATGTTATAGGTGGGTACGCCGACGAAATCGCGTCCGATTTTGTTTTCGTCGGTGTCGAAAGCGGCGAGTACTTTGACGCCGTGCGAGACGATGCGCTCGTGAGCGAGGAGTGCGGCGCCGAGGTGTCCGGCACCGGCGAGGAATGCGTAGCGCGTTTTGTTCCAACCGACGAGTCGTTCGAGTGCAACGAGGAGGTCTTGAGCGACGAATCCTGTGCGAGGACGCCCTGTTAATCCGCAATAAGCGAGGTCTTTTCGCACTTGCGAAGCATTGAGCTGTAGCTCGGATTCAAACCACGTCGTACTCACCATTTGGCGTCCGGGCTGACCATTGACGAGTCGTTTCAAAGCCTGGATATACATGGGAATGCGCAATAAGACAGGCTCTGGTACACTTCCTTTCATCTCGATCCTCGTAGGAAAATGTGCCCAAAACTAGGCTGTGATGTTTTTACGCCCCGAGTGGTGCGTTGTCAATATGCGGAGAGGAGCGGACGGGGAAATGGGGAAATACGACTCGTTGGGGGATGTGTCGTGCAAAAACGGGGATAGAGACGCCTAAAAGGAGCGTGCGTGATATATTGATCTAGTCGATAAATCGTGTTAAAAACAAGCGTCTTTTTTGGCTTGCGATTCACTTAATAGGGCAGGACGGACATGGATAAAGAACAAGCTTTAGAGAAACTGAGTAAGGTATACGATACCGGTGCTGTGCTCTTTTATGAAGGCGATCCGGCGAATGCCGTTTGGATCATCAACGGCGGTAAAGTGCAACTCTCAAAGCGCGTATGCTCGGAAGAAATCGTCATCGAAACGCTTGGAGCAGGTGATTTCTTTGGTGAGATATCGCTTTTATCGAATAGTGCCCAAATGGTGACGGCGACGGTCGTCGAGCCAGCCAAGCTATTAGTCATCGAATCGCCGCAGTACGAAGCGCTTTTGCGTTCCAATGGCGAGCTTTCGATGCGGATGTTGCGCAAACTGGTTGGTCGTCTCAATGAATGTCAGTTTTTGGTCACTGGATTGAGCTTGCGCAATCCGATGGCTCGAGTGATGTTGCACATTCGCCGAGAGATCAATGCATTGGGGGCGAGGTCGGTTCAATTGCCCGATGATTTGGGAAAAATGTTAGCGATCGATCCCGTCGAGTTGGAACTCATATTGAAGAAACTCGAGACGAAAGCCTTGATATCGATTGACGAAACGAAAAAAGTGTCGATCGTGCGAGGCGAAGAATTCGATCGCTTTTTGCAGTATATGGAACTGCACGATCGATACGAATCGTTCGAGCGATAAAGATCTGTTGAAGCGCTTTGTGTGGATAGCGTTAAAACGGAGTTAGCGCCTTTAGGGCGTCGAATCTATGGTCGAAAACGTCGAAATTGAACGCTTCTATGCGCGTTTGTTCCGTCAGAATGAGCGCGTGATGAAGTTGGGATTAGCCGCCATTGAGGCGGCTTTAAAAAGGGAATCACATTTTGACGCACCGAATGGGGCAGTTGGGTATCGGCATATCGTCGTTGCGGGGACGAATGGCAAGGGGCAAGTGAGTGCTTTGCTTTCGAATGCGTATACGTTGGGGGGCACGAGATGTGGGCTCTATACGTCGCCGCATTTGGTCGATTTTCGGGAGCGGATGCGCGTCGATGGTGTGATGATATCGCGTGAAGAAGTCGCCGAGATAGGCAACGCAGTGATTGCCGAATATGGTGGGGATGTTTGTGCTGAGTTTTCGGGTACGACGCTGACGTATTTTGAGTGTTGCTTGATCATGGCAACGCGGTTTTTTAACCGGTCGCATTGCAATTTCGGGGTGTTTGAAGTTGGGCTTGGGGGGCGTCTCGATGCGACAAATGCGCTATCGCCGAGCATGAGTGTTATCACGTCGATAGGATTCGATCACGAGGCGTATTTAGGACATACGTTGAGCGAAATAGCCCATGAAAAAGCGGGTATTATGCGAACGGGATGCCCTTGTGTCGTTGGGCGCACGGCGGTCGATGATTTGTCGCGCGAAGCTCGAGAAAATGGCGTGTCTTCGTTTGATGCGCTTGGGCGCGATTACGATTGGTCTATTGTCGATGGCGCGTATTTCGTCGAATCGAGATTTGGGCGTTTTGCCGTGCCTGGGGCAGAAGCGATGCCCAACTATCAACGAGATAACGTCGCGGTGGCAATATTTTCATTGCTCAAAGCGAGTGAAATTGGGCTTTATTGCCCAAGAAGTTCGATTGAAGATGTATTCCAGACAGTTGTTTTGCGTACGCAATGGGTTGGACGAATGTGGCACGTATCGCCAGAGACAGCGGAGCGATTGGGTGTTGCCGATATCGTCTTCGATGGCGCACATAATCCAGATGGTGTGAGAGCTTTTTGCGAAGCGATTTGCCAGAGCGATAAGGCGAAATGCGTTGGCACTGGTAATGGCGAAGAAATCGCGACGCGTCGTGCGCTCGTCGTCAATTCGTGTGCCGATAAAAATATCGAAGCGATGTTTGTACAGTATTTATCGGTATTCGAGGAATCTGGGATATTTGTGACGCCGATAGGCTCGACGCCGCGCGCGATGGCGCCAGAGGCGTATTGTGCACGCGTCGGGATCGATGGCGTGCAAGCCCAGAAGTCGTGTCGTGAAGCGATAAATCGCGCGGCGGAATACGTTGGGGCGAGGGGGACGATTTATGTTTCGGGATCGCTTTATCTCTTGGGGGAATGTCTCGTCGAATTGGGTGAGACGGGGGCGCTTGATGAGATATTTCGGAGATCGACGACGTCGTCTTCGAAGATAGATAAGCATTAAAAACGCGCATAATGCGGGAGAAATCGCATGTCGGATACAATCGTAGCTATTGCCTCGGGCGTTGCTCCAGCGGCTATTGGCGTCATACGCATGAGTGGTGATGATGCTCTTCAAATCGTAGAAAAGTGCCTTAAGAAGAAAGGTCTGACGCCGCGTATGATGCATCATCGCGGGCTTTGTGATGGACGTGGCGTCGTCGTCGATGATGTCATGGTTTGTTATTTCAAGGCACCGCATTCGTATACGGGAGAGGATTCGGTCGAAGTCTATGCGCACGGGGGCGCGGTGAATCTTGGACGCGTGTTGTCGGTTTTATGTGCCGCAGGTGCGCGAATGGCCGAGCCTGGTGAGTTTTCAAAGCGAGCTTTTTTGAATGGCAAAATCGATTTGACGCGTGCTGAAGCGATTATGGACGTGATCCACGCGCAAAATGAGCTCCAGTGCCGCGAGGCGCAGAAACAGCTTTCGGGGACGGTATCGGATTCGGTCAATGCTTTGCGAAAAGGCGTTTTGGACTTGTTGTGCAAAGTCGAAGTGGAAATCGATTTCGAAGAAGATCTCGACGAAGACGATACGAGTGGGGTTTCGCCGTTTGCCATCGTCGAGGGCGATGGCGCTTATTTGTCGCAGGTCATCGAAGAAATGATTCATGCGCATGAGCGGTATCGAAGCGAGGGGCTTCGCGTCGTTATGGTGGGCTTGCCCAATGCAGGAAAATCGAGTTTATTCAATCGGCTCGTCGGGCATGAACGAGCCATTGTGACGCCGATTGCAGGCACGACGACCGATACGATCGAGGCACAAGTCGTCATCGATGGGGAGCAGTTTTCGTTTATCGATACTGCGGGAGTGACGGAGACGGATAATCCGATCGAGGCATTGGGCGTCGAACGGACGCAACAACAAATCAAGACTGCCGATATCATCGTCGTGTGTATAGACGGCGTGTCGCCGTCGTATGATGCGTTGCAGAACGTGAGATCGTGTTATGAGGCACGCGAAGGGGAGAGTCCCGATATTCTTCTCATTCGAACGAAATCCGATATCGAAGAACGCCCACAAGTGCCTCTCGATAGTGAATTGCAATCGTTTATTGAGTCGATTCAAGCACCGATGATCGACGTTTCGTCGAAGACGCGCGATGGATTATCGGCGCTCAAATCGGAGCTTTGTGCGTGTTCTAAACGCCGGCATGCGAGTGGCGGCGATATGGCACTTATTACATCGCAGAGGCATATCGAATGCCTTAGAAAGGCGAATGAAGCCCTTCGCGAAGCTGTGTTGGCGATGCAAAATGGGCTACCTGGCGAAATCATTGCATCGGAATTGCACAATGCTGCTAGTGCGCTTGAACAGATTACGGGAGCGATAACGTGTGAGGATGTCGTCAACGAAATCTTTTCGCATTTCTGTATCGGGAAATAGGGTGATTATGTCTCAACTCATCGCATTTGAAGGGATTGACGGAGCGGGGAAATCGACCCAGATTCCGAGGTTGCAGAAGTGGATCGAAGCGCATTATCGCGCGCGTGTCGTCGTGACGGCAGAGCCTACGCGAGGGGAATATGGTGCACAGATTCGGAGCGCCAAGACTCGGCTAGCCCCAGTCGCCGAGCGAGATTTATTTCGGTTCGATCGACGAGAACACGTGGAAAAAGTCATCAAACCTGCGCTTGAACGCGGTGAAATCGTCATCACCGATAGGTATTTTTATAGCTCGGTTGCTTATCAGGGGACCCGGCGAGATGCCTTTGAACGCGAACCGACGACGACTGATTTTCTGAATCTACAAAACGACATACTCGCCGAAAACCGCGCCATAGCACCCGAAGCCGATATACTTGTCTTTGTCGCCATTGCGCCCGAAGTCGCGCTATCGCGTATCGATTCGGGACGTGCGGCGCGAGATCCGTTTGAAACGTTGCAGACGCTAGCTGCGGTCGATGAAGTTTTTCGACGCATCGTCGCCGAGCATCCGCATGCTGTCGTCGTCGATGGAACTGCCGATCCCGATATCATTGCACAGTCGATTGCCGAGCAGATCGAAGCGATATGGCGTCGCGATATGGTGAGATAATCTATCGCCCTAGTCTTTGAGAAGTTTGTAGAGGCAAGACGAATATGCGCCAATCGATACGATTAGTCTATGGCTCGAGTGAACAAGGGGAATGTCACGAGCGAGGTGAGCGGAATGGGGGTGGAACGGTGCCAGAGATGCGCCTCGATGCGGCGCTCATGGTGCTTGCTACCGAATCACATCCGATGTTGACGCGATCGCGGATTCAACGCGCCATCGAGCAGGGGAATATTTGCATCAACGGAAAATCGACGACGAAGCCAGGGAAAAAAGTCAAATCCGGCGATGTGATATCGGGTGAAATCGAGATTGAAGATGAATCTACGAATGTTGCGCCACAATCTGGTGTAAAATTCGATGTAATGTATGAAGATTCGCATATTATTGTTGTCGATAAACCAGCAGGTCTCGTCGTACATCCGGGGGCTGGGCACAAAGATGGCACGCTCGTCAACGGTCTTGTGGCGCAGTATCCGGAGGTATTGGACGTAGGTGAAAGCGATCGGCCGGGGATTGTGCATCGGCTCGATGCCGAAACGAGCGGTCTGCTCGTCGTTGCACGATCGCAAGTTGCCTATGATGCACTCGTTGCCATGTTTTCGCATCATGCGATATCGCGACAATATTGGACAATCGCCCTAGCACCCAAGATCCCCGACTCAGGGCGTTTCGATACGCCCTATGGACGCAATCCCAATCATCGCATTAAATACACATCGATTGATCCGAATGCATCTAAACGCGCGGTGACGAATTATCGCACGATGGCACGAACTGCCGCAGGCTATGCACTCATTACATGTTTGCTTGAGACAGGGCGAACACACCAAATCCGCGTTCATTTGTCGGAACACGGCGCCCCCATCGTCGGCGATGCCATTTATGCACCGAAGCCCATTGCCACGCATCGGGCCATCGCGCGACTCGCTTTGCATGCCCGCAAACTCGCGTTTGAACATCCTGTGACACACGAATCTCTTTGTTTTGTGTCGCCATGGCCAGCCGATTTTGTCGCGGCCATAGGCTCGATTTGGGGGGAGAACATTCTCGATGAATCTTGGTAATTTTTATGGGAATAATGAAAAACCTTGACGCGTTATGTCAGATTGTCCGAAAACAGCGACTGTAGCTCCACTTGGGAGACGTATAAAAAGTCGCTTGCGTCGGTAGGGCTTTTCACTTAAAAGACGCGAAAATTTTCGGCGAAAGCCGAATCTTGTTTTTGTCTTGGGGGGAACCTCAACTTGAGGAAGTTGCATTTAGAAATATTCCTCATTCGATTAGGAGAAAACGAAAGATGATTCAGATGTCGTACACAAAGCGTGCGCTTTTGGTTATGGCCGCAGTCGGTTTAATGAGCTTTACGGGTTGCAAGATTAAGACGCAAACCGGTAGCGATCAAGTAGCTGCTGGAGCACCTGTCGCCGTTCAAGCTGCTGCCGCCGTAGCGCCTGCTGCGGTCGATCCTGCGAAGCCGATCTACCTTCAGATCGATGCACTTCCGGTCCGTGGCGCTGCCGATGCGAAGGTGACGATCGTCGAATTCAGCGATTACGAATGCCCGTTCTGCAGCCGCGTCGAACCGACGATGGACGAATTGCTCAAAGCGTATCCGAATGACGTTCGCGTTGCATTTGTCAACCATCCGTTGGGCTTCCACAAGAATGCTATGCCTGCGGCGAAGGCTGCGGTTGCCGCCTTCAAACAAGGCAAATTCTGGGAAATGCACGCCGCACTTTTCAGCAATCAAAAGAACTTGAACGAAGCGTTCTTCACCGAACAAGCCAAGAAATTGGGACTCGACATGGCTCGTTTTACAGCCGATATGAACAGCCCCGAAACGGCTAACTATATCGAAAAAGGTATGAAAGACGCTGGTCCGATGGGTATTAGCGGTACGCCTTCGCTCCTCATCAACGGCAAATTGGTCGTCGGTGCACTCCCCTTGGATGCGTTCAAGAAAGAAGTCGATGCCGAATTGGCTCGCGCTAACGAAGTTGCCAAAGCAAAGAACCTCTCGGGCGCCGCACTCTATGAAGAACTCGTCAAAACGGCTCCGAAGCCCCCTGCAGACGACGAAGAAGAAGCTCCTGTCGGTCGCGTGATGGTCGAAATCGGTCAAGCTCCTGTTTGGGGCAATGTCGATGCTCCTGTGACGATCGTCGAATTCACCGACTTCGAATGCCCGTTCTGTAGCCGTGGTAACACGACGTTGCATGCGATCATGGAAAAGAATCCCGAAACGGTTCGCGTCGTCTTCAAACACTATCCGCTCCCGTTCCACAAGAATGCAAAACTCGCTCACCAAGCCGCAGAAGCTGCCAAGATCCAAGGCAAATTCTGGGAAATGTATAACAAGATCTTCGACAATCAGAAGGCAATGGGCCGCGATGATCTCATCGGCTATGCAAAAGAACTCGGACTCGATGAAGCCAAATTCGTCGCCGATCTCGATAGCGATGCCGTCAAGAAGGCCGTCGAAGATGCGATGAAAGAAGGCGAAAAAGCAGGCGTCCGTGGCACACCGAACTTCTTCATTAATGGTACGCTCTTGAGCGGTGCTCAACCCGAAGCCGCTTTCCAAGCCGCTATCGACAAAGAACTCGCGCTCACGAAAGATGCGAAATATGCAGGTCTCAAGGGCAACGATCTCTATGAAAAAGTCATCAAAGATGATGCCAAGCCCGCTCCTGCCCCGCTCGTCGTCGATATCGTCGGTGCGCCTTCGCGCGGTGCTGCCGATGCTCCCGTCACGATCGTTCAGTTCTCGGAATTCCAATGCCCGTTCTGCAGCCGTGTCGAACCGACCATCGACCAGCTCCTCACTGATTACGATGGCAAAATTAAGGTCGTCTTCAAACAGATGCCGCTCGCTTTCCATGATAAAGCTCAAAAAGCAGCCGAAGCTTCGCTCTTCGCTCACGAAAACGGCAAATTCTGGGAAATGCACGCCAAGATGTTTGCCAATCAATCGGCGCTTGGCATCGAAGACCTCAAGAAATATGCGACAGAAGTTGGCTTGGATGCCGCCGCTCTCGAAAAGGCTTTGAATGAGAATAAATACGCCGAAGCCGTCAAGAAAGACGTCGCAGCCGCAGGCGCCGTCGGCATCAGCGGTACGCCTTCGTTCGTCATCAATGGCAAGTTGCTCATCGGCGCTCAACCCATCGATGCGTTCAAGAAAGAAATCGACGCAGCTCTCGAAGCCGCGAAGTAATCTTGCGCTTGATATGAATGCGTAATTCAAAAAGCCCCCATTTCGGGGGCTTTTTTCTGTTTTTGAGCGTTTTTTTGCGGGGGACTAGTCCCCCGCGCCCTCACGCGGCTTTTTGGGCGGAACATCGTAGTTTTTAGTTGATTTTGGGCTTTGTTTTTTTTGCGCTTCGCGCTTTTTTTTGCGGGGGGCTAGTCCCCGCGCCCCCACGCCGCTACGCGGCTTTTGAGGCAGGCGTTTATTCTTTGCTTTAGTGTGTTGTTTGTTTTGAGTGTTTTTTGCGCTTCGCGCTTTTTTTTGCGCTTCGCGCGTTTTTGCGCGTTTTTTTTTAGAAAAACTATTGTCGCCATATACCCTAGAGGTGTAAAAACTTACGTTCGAATTTGAACGGCTACAGCGTAGACGCTCAAATGCATTTTCTGTGTCAGGAGACACGATCGTTCTGTAGAAGCAATTTGTGAGGTAATATGTCAGGTCATAATAAATGGAGCACGATTAAACACAAAAAAGGTAAAACCGATGCGGCGCGTTCGCAGTTGTGGACGAAAGTCGTCCGCGAGTTGATCGTTGCGGCGCAAGGTGGTTCCGATCCAGAGTTTAACTCTGCATTGCGTCTTGCCATCCAAAAGGCTAAGGCTTGCAATATGCCCAAAGATAACATCGAACGCGCCATTAAACGCGGTTCGGGTGAAGGCGAACAAGTCCATTATGACCAGATTACGTATGAAGGTCACGGCGCCGGTGGCGTCGCCATCATGATCGAAACGCTTACCGATAACCGCAATCGCACGGTCGCTAGCGTCCGTTCGATGCTGAGCAAGAACGGTGGCCAAATGGGCGAAGCTGGTTGCGTCGCTTGGCAGTTCAAAACACTTGGGCAAATCGAAGTCGAAGGCGATGACCTCGATCAAGATGAATTGATGATGGCTGCCCTCGATGCTGGGGCCGACGACGTCAGCGAAGATGGCACGATTTATACAGCTCCGGCGGAAGTTTCTAACGTCGCCAAAAAGCTCGAAGAGGCTGGCTATAAAATTGAATCGATGGAAATTGCTAAAGTTCCCCAGAACTTGCTCGCCGTCGACGAAAAAACGGCTGCTTCGATCTTGAAACTATGCAGTGTTCTCGAAGACGACGACGACGTCCAAAACGTCTATACGAACGCCGATATCTCGGACGAAA
>SFMP01000133.1 GCA_004554395.1 Myxococcales bacterium
ATATACGGGGTATTTGAAATCGATAGAAATCCGCCAAACGAATTTATATAATTTAGAAGCATTGATGACGATTCCCAATATTGAAATTCGATCGGTGATGAATCAGGCGATGCAACATTGGTGGAAAGATATCAAAATACCGAGTTTTGATGCGCATAGATTTATCAATTCATTACTTACGCAGAATATTAAAGTCGCCGAACGCGAGTTGCGCGTATTATTGAACGAAAGCACGAGTGTTTTCGATTATAACGAAGCGTCTTATCATGGCATGCTCGTCGGATTATTGAAAACAGGCGCCATCGTTCGATCGAACGACGAATACGGCGAAGGCCGGCCCGATATCGTCGCCATCGTCGGCGATGCGGCGATTATCATCGAAGTCAAATGCGTCACGCCTAAGGCTCTCGACCAAGCCAAAAAGAGCCATCGCGATGTCGACGAAGTCGATTTGGTCGACATGCTTTGCCAATCGAAGATCGAAGAGGCTACGCGACAAATCCAATCGCGCAAATACCAGCGGTCGGTGTCATTTCACGAACCACTGGCTAGCGATGCCACTGCTTATGCCATTTGCTTCTGCAAAAAGTGGTGCACGATGGTCGAAGTCAAGAATTCGTAGCGTGCACCACGCGTTATTACGCCATCTCGTCGATGGCGCGCCTGAACGGCGCTTGTAAACAAGGCCATCGCAAGCCGTCGTCGGGGGCGATATTGAAGGGCAAAATGATGAATTCATTGGCAAAACGCGCGCGCTTCCATTGCGATCGCACGGTGAGTTGTATGAATCGTTTGACGTCTTTTTCGATGTCGTCGGCGTTTGTGTAGTAGTTGGCGAGTTGGTTTTTGGCGCATTGTAGAATTTCTTTGGGCGTCATGCGTCGCACGAGAAACCACTCGATGAGGGCATCGAGAACGGGGTAGGGCATGAGGTCGGTTTCGTCGGCTTGGTTTTGGTGCGCCGGGCGTAGCTCGGCCGAGGGCGGTTGGGCAAAGACGAAGTCGAGGGCGTCGATTTTGTGGAATTGTCGTGCCCATTCGAGCCAACGACTGACGAGCGTTTTGGGAATGTTGCCGATGGGATCGAGGCAACCGCTTGAGTCGCCGTCCATCGTCGCGTAGCCTACAGCCGCCTCGCTCATGTTCCCCGTCGTCAGGAGCATGGCATTGTTGGCATTGGCGAGAGTCCAAATGACGAGGGAGCGAGCGCGAGCTTGGACGTTTTGCAAAGTGAGGTCGTCGGATTCCCAAGAGAGTTGGCGATTGGCGACCGATTCGATCGTCGAGACGGCGTGACTGGCGATGTCGGCAATCTCGATAACGGGGCACGAAAAGCCGAGTTCTTGTGCAAGGGCGAGCGCGGCTTTTTGCGTGCCCGAAGACGAAGAATGTCGGCTCGGGAGGTAGGCGGTCACGAGCGTTTGCCCGACGATGGCTTTTTGTTCGGCCTCGTCGAGTTGTGCGTGTTTGAGAGCGACCATTCGGGCGACGAGCACGGCAATCATCGCCGAATCGCGCCCCCCCGACAGCGCCAGACACAACTTTTCGATATGGGCTCGCTTCATATAATCGTTGAGCCCGAGCGCAAGCGCCAACTCGATCTCGGCGAATGCGTAGTCGTCGGCTTGTTTTGGGCTACTGCCTACTTTGGCAAAATGCGCCAGCGAAGGGTCGAATCCGTTGGGAATTTCGTCGTCGGATGTCGTGAGGACAAACGGGCGGTCGAATACGAAGCGCGGGCATAGGGCTTTCATGTTGCCACGCGTGACGATAAAGCCGCCTCCATCGTAGATATGCGTGCCGTCGTCGCTGCCGAGGATATTCGATCGAATAAGCGTAATGCCGAGTTTTTTCGAATATTCTAAGCGTAGCGACAGTTCTTCTCGATATAAATTCGGTGCGAACCGGCGATTGTTCATTTCGATGACGATAGCTCCACGCGCGGGCGTCGGATGGCTCTGTAGTGTGCCGACGCAGATGTCGAGCCCTTCGAGCCCGGCAATCGTCGAGTTCCACGCGCCCATCACGGCGCCATGGTGGAATTTCGAGCCTTTGGAAAAGTCCCACGCACTGAACCAGCGCAATTCGGCATCGTTTGGCGTCAAATACCGCTTTGGCACGATTGCCATGAGCCTGCAGTCGTGAATGACCGCCGCAACATTATATAAGCGCCCGTCGTGTGCCATCGGCAGCCCGCAAACGACCGTCAATCCAGCCGTTTCGGTAATAATCTCGGTCAAAACTTGCTCGGCATAGACGCTCGTATCGGGGCGCAGCCACACGTCTTGCAAATCGGGCCCACCAATCGCAAGCTCGGGGAAGACGACGAGCGCACACGCCGCCTTGCGAGCCGCCGCAATCGCCTGCCGAATCGCCACCATTTGCTCCGACCAATCGCCCGCCAGCGCATTAATCGACGCCACCCCAAATCTCGTTTTCATCGAATCCTCCATGTATTTCTCAAGTCATACGTCATATTTGCAAAGGCGCTGTAGCAGCCACGCGGGCGGCGTTTGCCAGCGCCCATCGGGTGCCAGCGCTTATAAACCTTTGATCGAGCGATGTCTATTTTGGTATTGGGGGACGCCCTATTTCGCTAGCGCTCAATACGGGCTCCTTTTTTGCCATTTTGCGCATCTACGGCGTCAGCGTCGCCACGCGGGCGGCGGGAACGTACGTGAGTACGCCCCCTTGCCCTTGGGCTAGCTTCCTTGTATCTGCATCAAACTGACAAAAAAGAGATTGTGTCGCCCTATTTCGCCCTTTGGGCTCAATACGGGCTCTGGCTACGGCTATGTGCTCACTGCGTTGCGCGCATACGCCTGCGCAAATTGTTTGGTATAGGAGAAAAAGAACGCGATGGCTAAAGAAACGGTGAGTCGAGAATTCAAAGAGCAGAATGGCTTTGTGCCCGAAAAAATCGCCAAGACGATGGCATTGTTTTATGAGCAGATCGATGCGTTGGCGGCCAAGGTCGAAGAGAATTTCGAGGCGCATGGGGCTTGTGCTCGGTGTCGTCCCGGTTGTTGTGCTTGTTGCATCGACGATTTGACGATAACTCAAGCCGAAGCGGCGGTCATCGCGGCGCAATATCCGAATGTATTGAACGAGGCGCCGCATGCGCCCGGCATGTGTGCATTTTTAGACGACGATGGCTTGTGCCGAATTTATCGAGCTCGACCGATTAAATGCCGGACATTTGGCTTGGCGCATCGTTGGCAAGATGAAGACGAATCGGGAGAAGTGTACGAAATGCGAGGAATTTGCGAATTGCGCCAAAACGACGTCGATTTGGAGACTTGCGATGCGTCGTGCTTTATCGCGCCACTCGTCATGGATATGCGGCTGGGAATGATGGAAAAGCTGACGTTTGGCGAAGAAAAGCGCATTGCATTGCGGTCGCTTTTTGGCAAATAGACAAATAGATCTTTTATTCGTCGGCGTATTCGTTTAAATTCGGGCGGTTTTTTGGGGCATGTTTGGCGTGCGTGGGCTCCAAAAGGCGATGAGATGACTCGTACACGTCAGTTTGAAGCGAATCCAAAGATGCAGAACGTTCCGCCGATAGGCAGTACATTGCTCGATCGTTATTACGTCGAAGAAATCCTCGACGATTCGGGCGATACGGCAATTCTCAAATGCGTCGACACGCGTCTCGATGTTCACGATGTGGTGAAATTCCTCATTGGCGACGACGAGGCGAGCACGTGGGGCGCGAAGCGTCAGGGATTTATTCAATCGTTTCGAGCGGTGGCTCGCCTCAATCATCCCAATATCGTGCATGTCGCCAATATCGAGACGCGATGCGGTCTGACGTTTTCGGTCATGGAATTGCTCCAAGGCCCGACGTTGGCGACGTTTTTGAACGAAGGCGCCTATTTCGAGCCAAAAGAAGCGCTTGAGCTGTTTTTAGGCGTCATCGATGCCATCGCCATGGCGCATTCTCTCGATACGCTTCATAAACGCATTTCGCCTTCTCAAATCATTCTCAATTGCCAAGGAGCGCGCCTGTCGCCTCGTATCCTCAATTTTATGTCGTCGAAAAACACGGCAGACCTCAATATCGAGACGGCCATCCCGTTTTTGGCACCAGAGCAATACCGAAATTTCGACAATGCGACGCAAGCGTCGGATATCTTTGCCCTTTGCGCGACGATGTATTGCGTTTTCGCCCACGAGCCGCCCTTGCGTTTGAGCTCGATCGAAGAGTTTTCGACGTTCTACGAACAATGCTCGGGTATCGATTGGTTCCCCGCCTCGGTTCCGCCCGAATTCGTGCCAATTTTGAGTGCTGGGCTTCGAACGCGCCCCGAAGAGCGCCAATGGGATGCGCTTTCGCTCCTCAAAGCCGTGAAGAAAATCGGCGCCAACTTCAAATTGAGTGCCAATCTATCGATCGATGCTTCGCGCAAAAAATTCGACGATCATCCGGCGTTGTCATCGATATCGAGTGTCATCTACCACAGTGGAAAGACGGGATCTTCGCCATCGGCACAAAGATCGGGGCAGTTGTCGGCCGTTTCGAATTCTCAACCCGTCGTCCATGCCACGATGGGGTCGAAATCGCAACCCGTCGTGCGATCCGGATCGGGATCGATTTCGCAACCAATTGTTCATGCGGGCACGGGATCGGTATCGCAACCCGTGAAACACTTGGGCACGGGATCGGTATCGCAACCCGTGCAACACTTGGGCACGGGATCGGTATCGCAACCCGTGCAACACTTGGGCACGGGATCGGTATCGCAGTCGATAGCTCAAGTTGCCGATGGGGCGAAACAACAGCCATCTGTATTGTCGTCAAAACCGGGATTGCCCAAATTGCCGATAAAATCGATGTCGGGTGCGAAAGATTCTAGCGGTACGACGCAAAGCGGCATGAATGCGTCGCTGAATCGTGGAGTGCAGCCGATGCAACCCATACAAGCGCCTCAAAGTGGCATGTATGCATCGGTAAATGGCAACCATACGATTGCGCCATCGGCACAACCGATACCGTCGACGGAGATTGCCGAAGATCAAGTTCGTGCTTTGCCACAAGACGCCCTCGTTGCGCCACCAAGCGTCGATGTCGCCGATCCATCGGTTCAAGCGGTAGAATCATCGGAATGCGTTGCAGAAAGCCCCATTGCGGAGGCAGAACGATGCGACGACGATGTCGATTCGTGTGAATCGCAGACGGCAGATCGCTGTCGTGGGAGTGTCGTGCTCCCCGGTGAATTGGCGAGTATTTATAAGGTACATCACATGATCCGCGAGCATGCTCGAGGGTTTGTCGCTTGCGTTTCGACGACGTCAAACGGGAGCGAACTCTACTGCCTCAAATGTTTTTATGCCCATAATTCCATCGAAAAAGCCGTCTTCAATGAAGGCGTGCGCCGTAGCGATTTATTGGCGCAAAAAAGCCCCTATATTCAAGGCATATTCCAAGCATATCCCGATGAATGTGCATTTTTGGCCGATAACGTCATGTGTCAACCTTTGCCCGAGAGCATCGCTCAAAATGGCGCATACGAGCCCGCAGTCGTCGCACAAATCGGCATATTGCTAGCCGAAGCGATGGATATTGCCCATCAATCGGGTTATATCAACGGCAATATCAAGCCGAGTAATATCGTTTTCGAGAATCGATCGGGCGTGATGACGCCCGTCATATACGATTTTGGTCAGAGTCTCTATGTCGATTCGATCGATCACATTCACGCGAGTGATGTGGCGTTTATTGCGCCCGAATTGAAATACAATTTGCAGCAAAGCAATGCGCAATCCGATATATTCGCCTTTGGCATGAGCCTTGTTTATATGTTGCTCGGAAAAGTGCCATACGACGGCATTGACGAAGAGAAATCGACGAATGTCGACGTTGCAAAGATCATCGAGCAATATGAGGATGTTCCCGATTTGACGCAGATCGCCCCGAATATCCCCAAAGATCTTTGCCAAGTCATACGTTGGTGTACGTCGTTCGACGTTGCCAGTCGTTATGTGCGCTTTTGCGATGTCGTACGCGATTTGCGCGTCGTGTATCAACAGCTCGTGACGGCGTAGTCGTGTGGTGAATCGATGAAAACTTGCGCCCGAGCTATCGTTTGCATTTTTTGTTTGTTGCTGGCGGGAATCGGAACGCACCGAGTCCAAGCGCAAACGACCGATGCCGTCGACGGCGTGTCGTCGGCAATAGATCCGTTTTACGACGGGCGCGATTTACGCATCGATAATTTCGAGGGCGTAGAACTCGAGCCGTGTCGCGACGAAATATCGGCGGGAACGGGCGGGCTTTGTTATTTCATCGCTGGGCACGGCGCCATACTCGTGACCGTCAACGACGGCTACGATCTCGCGACGCGCCCTGCGCTCGAACGGCATCTTATCCAGTCGCGCGAAGCACTCGCTGGGATGAAAAACGTCGAAGTCGTCGGTGCCGAAATCGTCGAAGATAGCCCGAATTCGGCACTGATGGCGCGATTCGAAGTTTTGCGTCGCGATAGTGGCATTGCCGATCTCTTTGGGATATCGTCGCCCGTGCGACAGATTTCATATCTCTATCCATATCGATCGCAACTCGTCCAAGTCTTCGTCTATGTGGGGATCGACGACGCATCGCCCGATGTGTTGGAGCACATTGAAAACACGCTAAAATCGGCACATTTTAAATCGCCACAAAACGGTTGCTCGAGCGACGATGGCCAGTGTTCGCCATTGGAAGACGACACAGCGACTGAGCCACGCGGTGCCATGGCACTCATGCCACGAGCTCTTTTCTATGGCGGTGCCATTGCCCTGACGATCATATTGATTTTGAATATACGAGGGCGGATTCGCCGTCGACAAGAGGGCAAATCGCGAGATTAATCGGTTGCGTCGCCATCTTTGCCGATCGCATTGGGTTTATGGGCATCGATATATGTTCGCAGTGTCGATTCGAGCCAACGCAAGCCACATGGCGAAAGAGCACCAAATGGGAACACGGTCTTGCCAGACTTAATCGCCAAGCTATCGAATTCGCGGTTGCGCCCTATAAAGGCAACATATCGCTCGATGCGAAGATCGTCGTCGATGGCGAAGTGATATGCCTTTTCGATGTGGCAATACTTTTCGGTGCAATCGATTCCACTGGGCGAGAGATGGATTTGGATGCGATTGGTCAAGATTCGCACGGCGCGATAGATGAAAAAGAGCCCTAGCGCGATAAAGATCAATCCGCACGCTGTCAATCCGACGATCTCCATCACGGGGATTTCGGGGAGCTCGAGATCTTGAAAGATGACTTTGGCATTCCAGCGCAAGATGAGTACGACGAAGATGTTCAAGACGACGGTCACGACGACGTGGTAGAATATCGTCATGCGACCGCGGCGATAAGAAATAGAGCCTGCGACCGTCGAAGAACTCGAATCGGGATGCCAAACGATGTTTGGCGGCATGTGCGTCGTATCGATGCCAATTTCTGCACGTTCAGCGTTCAAAAAAAACCTCCTTGGCAAAACCGAGTGACGAAGCAAACGGAACGCGTCGCAAACCGACCATTTGCGGCGCACTTATACAACGATTACTCGATTTCTGGCGCACAGAAAAACGATTTTTTCCGCGATTGTGTCGTTTTTTCTCGATTTGTTTGCGAGAAAGACGCGCATGGATTGATGTTCACTTGAGATTTGTTTATTATAGGAGTCGTGCGTCGTTGCGACTGTGTTTATGATTTGAATGTACTCGAAGAGGTTTTGTCGTCGTTATCTTTGGTAGGCGAGTCATCTATATCATTGCATGTATAAGCAGAAAATGATCATTGCATGTATAAGTAGAAAATGCCTAATGATTCGACGATCGACGATTGAGTTTAGTTTGTAATCTTTGCAGGAAACCGTTTTTCGAATTCTTGTAATACTGCGAGTAGTGTATCGTCGAGGAATGCGATGGCTTGTGTTCTAATGCTCGCTGGTATGCCGTAATAGGCTTCGGCGATGCCACCCGTGATTGCGGCGAGTGTGTCGCTGTCGCCGCCAATAGAGATGGCGTTACGCATGGCGTCTTCGAAGCTGGTCGATTCAAAGAAGGCTTCGAGTGCTTGCGGAACGGTATCTTGGCAAGTTTCGTTGAATTGATATGAATCGCGGATGCCGTCGAGTGTGAAATCGAGTGTATAATAATGCGTTGTCATAGCGTCGCGAATTTCGGAGAGGCTTTTGCCCGTTCGAGCGAGGAATACGGCGATGGCAGTTGCTTCGGCGCCTTTGATGCCCTCAGGGTGATTATGCGAGATTTCGGTCACGGCTTTAGATAGCCGTTTGACTTCGTCGATCGAATTGCCGACGTATCCGCATGCGCTGACGCGCATTGCGGCACCATTGCCAAAACTGTTATAGGGTTGCGGTGCGTCGGAATATATCCAATGATAGAACGAACTACCATAGCCGCTATTTGGATACGGTCGCCCGATAGTTTGCATCGAACGAATGGCATTTTGACCGAGATCGCTATAATCAGGTTTGGAATGGAGCAAAGCGTCGCAAATGGCGAGCGACATGATGGAGTCGTCGGTGAAAAAGCAATCTTTTGTGAAGAGATCAAAGTTCTTTGAACGGTGATTGTTCCATTCAAAACGCGAGCCGATGATGTCTCCGATAATGGCGCCGAGCATGTGAATTCCTTGTGTTGTGGTGAAGTGGGGGGGCTCCGCGCCCTTGCGGGCGCGGAAAGAGCCCGTATTGAGCGATAGCGAAATAGGGCGATAGCGTAGGCGTATGCGCGCAACGCAGTGAGCACATAGCCGTAGCCAAAGCCCGTATTGCCCGACGGGCAATAGGGCGTCAAAAGAGCCCGTATTGCCCGACGGGCAATAGGGCGTCAAAAGAGCCCGTATTGAGCGATAGCGAAATAGGGCGATAGCGTAGGCGTATGCGCGCAACGCAGTGAGCACATAGCCGTAGCCAAAGCCCGTATTGCCC
>SFMP01000134.1 GCA_004554395.1 Myxococcales bacterium
GCATGAGCCGGATGTTTGATGGTGCAGAGGATTTTAACCAACCTCTCAACGAATGGAATACATCGAATGTCACAGATATGAACAGCATGTTCGATGGTGCAGAGGATTTTAACCAACCTCTCAATGATTGGGATACTTCAAATGTCACAGATATGAACAGCATGTTTAGAGACGCAAAGAGATTCAATCAACCGCTCGACAAATGGGATACATCGAACGTCACTTATATGCGCAACATGTTTTGGGGCGCACATAGTTTCAACCAATCTATCAATAAATGGAATACTTCAAACGTCACCGATATGGGTAGCATGTTTCAAGGCGCAGAGGTATTCAACCAACCGCTCGACAAATGGGATATTTCAAAAGTATCAAATATATTTAATATTTTTGACAAATCTGGAATGACTCGCGACAACTATTGCAAGCTTTTCAAAGGTGAGTACGGTGCGTATTGGAAAAAGTGGAAAAATCTTGGCATATACTTCAACTGTGATTAAATCACATCAGCTATGAGAGCACAATATAAAACCTCCGTTAGGGGGGGGGGCGCGGGCGTCTTTCCCCCTCGCCAAATTTCTCACATCTGCCGCAGGCAGATGTCCATTCCCCATCGCCAAATCCGTAACGCCCGCGCCGCGGGCGTCCATTTTTTCTCACAGGCCAAAGACGACCCCGGCGACGGCCGAGAATAAGATGAACCATATCGCATGGAGCTTCTTGACCTTGGGGATCCAACGCGTCGCTACGAGGATGATGGCGGCTAAGACGAGGTGACGCCAATCGACGGCGACATTGGCATCGATATCGAGCACCGACGATATTCCGCAAAAGCTCATCAAGACGATGCTCAATCCGGCGGCGGCAATCATGCCTACCGATGCCGGGCGCAAACCATAAAACGCCGCCTCGACGTATCGATTCTTGCGAAATTTCTCTAGTACACGTGCCACGATCAATATGACGATTATCGACGGCGTGATGAGACCAAGGCTAGCAATGAGCCCGCCCAATACTCCCCATAACGGCGCCCCTCCCTGCGCCAATCCAACGCTATAACCGACATACGTCGCCATATTGATGCCAAATGCCCCTGGCGTGCTCTCGGCAACGGCGATGATATCGGCGAGTTGTGCGGGCGTAAACCAATCAAAACTCGCCCCCATGTTTTGTATAAAGGGAACTGTTGCCATCCCTCCGCCAACCGAAAACAATCCCGTCTTGAAAAATTCCCAATATAAACGCAGATATATCATTTCACACCACCCAACGAACTCGCATTTTTTTCTTTTTTACCGCCCAAATATTGCCATCTCAAGCCATTCCAATATATACGAAAAAATGCCCAGCCTCGACCGATTCCATATCATCAACCGACGATTATTTCGCCCCATGTATCACTTCATGCGAGGATGGGTATGATCCGATTAGGCGGCAGGTGGCTTTGATCGCTCAAATACAAACCGATGTAACAATATACCTGCTATCCCTGCCACGACGACATATATCACTGGCGATATGTTTAAAAATATCGATGCTACAAAAACTATCATAAAAAATAGACAAGTGACCGCATCTTTGACCGACGATTTCCACAAACGCAATATGGCATTAAATATAAATATACATACGCATATTCGAATCCCAGAGAACGCATGTTGAACTGCTGCAATATGTGAAAACTCGCTCAATAAAGCCGCCAATAGCGTAATGATCAAAAGCGACGGAAACACGACGCCAAGCGTCGCAATGATTCCACCCCAGCGTCCGCCCAACTTCTCGCCGATAAACGTCGCCACATTGACGATGATAACCCCGGGCGTGCACTGACTAATGGCATAATAATCCATGATCTCCGCATCGTCGACCCACTTCTTGTTATCGACGACTTCGCGCTCTAAGATGGGCAACATCGCATACCCACCGCCAAACGTCATCACACCGACTTTCGCAAATGTCCAAAACAACGACCAATACACCGATATCTCCTCAAATCGCGACGATATCTCAAGCCACCTAACGACTACGTGCGACGTGCAACAAACATGCGACAATCGACCACATCATGCGACAAGCTCGAACGAGCGAGCGATCGAGCAATGCACATCGCCGCCTGCGCTATACGATTTATCGACGCAACGCGCAATGAGGCTTTCGATGGCAAGCGCGATTCACGCGCGGTGCGCGGTGCGCGGCGTATGCGCGCAAGGGCGGCACGCCCGAGCACATAGCCGCCACCCAAAAGGGCGTATGCGCGCAAGGGCGGCACGCCCGAGCACATAGCCCGCCCCCAAAAGGGCGTATGCGCGCAAGGGCGGCACGCCCGAGCACATAGCCCGCCCCCAAAAGGGCGTATGCGCGCAAGGGCGGCACGCCCGAGCACATAGCCCGC
>SFMP01000135.1 GCA_004554395.1 Myxococcales bacterium
CGACGAAACATCGTCTTGGAAAAGGCAAACGCGATTTCGCCCTCTTCGCTTGGCGTCGTATAACGCCGTATCGGCACGAGAGTTCACGCGCACGCACCAGAATGCCACTAATCGAGCGACGACACATCGTCTTGGAAGAGGCAAACGCGATTCCGCCCACTTCGCTTGGCGTCGTATAACGCCGTATCGGCACGATGGAACAGCTGTTCAAAATCATCGCTCGGGGCAACGATTCCGACGCCCGCGCTCACCGTCACCTCGCCCGGTTCAAAATCGGCAAACGCCGTCTGCTCGACGCGCTGGCGCAACTTTTCGGCCGCTCGAACCGCCCCCTCGGACGTCGTCTCTCCCGTCAAAAGCACGACGAATTCCTCGCCACCATACCGCGCCACCATATCGCCCTCGCGCGTATTCTCTCGCAAAAGCTGCGCAAACTGCCGCAAAACCTTGTCGCCACACTCGTGGCCATATACGTCGTTACATCGCTTAAAAAAGTCGATGTCGAACACGATCATCGCCAACGCCCGTTGCAATCGCTTCGAACGGATAAACTCCCCGTGCAAATACTTCTCATAATAGCGACGGTTGAATACGCCCGTGAGCCCGTCGAGTTGCGCCATTTCCTTGAGCCGCTTATAGAGCAAGGCACGCTCGAGCGCAATCGAGGCCAGATTGGCGACGCCGCTCAAACCGCGCATTTCTTCGGCATTGATGATGCGCTGATTATAATAGTTATCGGTGAGTATGACGCCAAAGACCTCGTCTTTGAGCATGATGGGAACGCAAGCGAAATTGCGGAAAGTCAAAAACCGCCCCGTCACCCAATCGTGATACGACGCCTCGACACCATTGATAAAGAACGGCAAACGCGTCGCAACGCAATGCGATATGATGTCGACGAGCTCGTAATGCATGGCATTCATCGACTCCATCGCATGCGCCTCGTCGATCTTGAACGAAAACCCAAACAACTGCCCCGACAAATGCTGCGGCTGTGTCGAATTTTGGCTATATCGGTTCAAAAGCGTCTGCAAATTGAGCTTCTCGGCTTTTATCCCCTCCCAAATGCGATGCGCCTCTTCGCCACTCCCAGGCCCTGCACTGCGCGATACGCGCAATTCATTGCGCCTATCCCACGCCAAAAACAAAATGGCGCGGTTGAAGTTCAAGCCATCGCCGTGCGTTATCCCCGACAAAATGATGTACAAAATCCGGTCGAGTTCGACGGTCTGCAACATCGCACGCGTAACGACCAACTGAAACGACAATTCCTTAATCGCCGCCGATTCCGTCGCCTCCGGGTAATATGGCTCTTCGTCGTGCGATTCAAACCGCACGTTGAGACTGCTGTCAGAATAATCCGACAATTCGACCTCTCTACTTCGTGCAAAATCCATCGGCGCCAAAACGCCTCAAAGACATAATCCTGCGAAATACCACCCCAAACACCTGCCCCAACCGGGCTCCCCACCTAAGCCCCAAAATCCCTCATGCCTCACCGTCCCAGAATGCCCAAACACCTGCTCAAAACAGCCAACTCTAGAACAAATATATCGCCCCCTAGAGCGGCTTCGTCAACAACGCCTTGATCTTTTCAAAAAACGATTTCGGTTTCTCAGAAGCCTCTTTCGCTTTCTGCGCGCGCTCTTCCATCAGTCGAACTTCGCGTTGCGCCTGCAAATTCTCGGCGTTTATCTTCAATGCCTCTTTGTAGCACGCCAATGCCTTGTCGTTGTCGCCCTCGAGTTTCTCGATGTCGCCCAAATAGACGTGCAAAAAATCGGCATATTCCATCACCTTGGCCGCCTCTTCGATGACGCTGCGAATCTCCTCGACTTCGATCCGTTTTCGCCGCCCCGAAGCGTCGACATCCATCAACATAAAATGCACATAAGCGAGTCGCGCCCGAATTTCCATCGATTTTTTGTCGAGTTTCTGCGCTTTCTCCAATTTCTGCAACGCAATCGCGAATTCTCCGCGTTCCATCAATGCGCGCGCCTGCGACAACGCCTGCTCACACTCAAACACATCGGCAATGTCGATATGCGCATCGGCCTCAAACGCACCCCCGCCATGCAAACGCTCGATATACAGCTTGCGCTTCGCCTCTTTCCCGATGTTATCGTACGCCGCTCGCAACCGCCGATTCACGTCATCGATCGCCTCGCGCGACTCCGCATCGACCACGTGATGAAAAAAATCCGCCCCATACAACTTGATGAGCCCAAAATACGCACTCCGAACGGCCGCATCGTCGGCACTCTCCTCGACGCCAAGCAATTCAAAATCGTTCTTATCCGCCATCGTTTCGCGGAACTGCTTCAATCCTTCGAGCTTCGTATTGGTGTCCATCTTCATCCCCACTGCCAACGGTCACCGACTTTCGGCGACTCCAACAGTCTAGCCCTTATCACATCTCGATCCAATAGTGGCATTTTTTTGCGTTTTCGGTGCCTATGCCTCTGGGCATACGGCACCGTGGCGCCCTATCGCCCATCGGCGATACGGGCTCTGGCTACGCTATTTCGCGCGTCTGCGCTCAATACGCTCCGCTGTCGGCGCCTATGCCTCTGGGCATACGGCACCGTGGCGCCCTATCGCCTATCGGCGATACGGGCTCTGGCTACGCTATTTCGCGCGCCTGCGCTCAATACGCTCCGCTTTCGGTGCCTATGCCTCTGGGCATACGGCACCGTGGCGCCCGTAGGGCGCGAATTTATGGCGATCCCTAATTCACGGGCACTTGGACGACCATAAAATCGGCATCCGACTTGACGACAACTGGGATTTGCGTCGATTTGCCATTATCGGCCGTCACGACGAAATCGAGCTTGGCGCCTTTGGGCTGATTCCGATACACGTATGGCAAATCGCCCAATTTCAACAGCGATCCATCGGCCAACGACGTCAAATAGAGCGTCGTCTTGCCCTGCCCTGCCGACGTAAACAAGATATCGACGCCATCTTGGACTTGTGGCACGATTTCGGGAATGGCAAACAAATCGATGGGACGATAGACGCGAGCGATGTGATACGTCGCAAAGATGGCAATCGCAAACGACGCCGCAATGATGGCAAAAAAGATGTGAACCGACCACTTCGATTTGAGTTTGAGCTTTTTCTGTCGCTTTTCGGGAGCTTTGAGCTGGCGCGGTGCAAGCCAAGCTTTTTCGGCAATCCGTGCATTCTCGCGCGATTCCGCATCGCATGCTGCGGCAAAATCGGCCAGGAATTCCGCTACACTATCTTGGCGCGGCGCATTGAGATACCGCATCACCGTGTCCGAAATGGCCGGAGCAATATCGACTCTTCGCCCGATTTCAATCGGGCTAGCTTGCGATAAATCGAGCGCAACCGTCGCCAAATCCGAATCTTCGCCAAAATACGGATGCGCCGCGCACAACGCTTCGTAGATAATCGCCGCCACGTCGTAGACGTCTTCGCACATGCCCTCAGGCGCATCGCTCTCAACATCGGCACACGCCCCGATATCTTGAACGCCATCGCAATCCGCGGCGCTATCGCTTGCCAAATGGCTCAACGTCGCCGACGATTGGTCTGGCTCCGTTGCCGTTTCTGCCCCTTGTGCCGGCATCGAATCGGTCGATTCACTCGCCTCCGATTCATCGCTCTGAATCACATCGGCATACGCCCATGGCGGAATATGACGCGCCAAATCGGGCGTCACCATCACACCCTCGAGCGATTGTATTTCACGACGCGTCAGACCTATCCCAAGCGGCCCTAATGCAATCGTAAATCGATCCGTATCGGTCAAAAATATCTGGTTCGCATCGAGACAAAGTTTGCGAAACCCAGCTCTATGCGCCGTCGTCACGACGCCGGCGAGCTGATCGAGCAGGCGCAAAGCCTGCCAAGGCGCCGCCGGGCCGTTTGCCGTCAACCAAGCCTTGAGCGTAATGGCACTAAACGCATCGGTGACGAGAAAGTTCTGACCTTCGGTCGTGCCATAGTCCAGGCAACGCAATATGGCTGGCGATTCGATTTGCCGATTGAGCAATAGCGCCTGATCGAGGCGCTTCGCCGTCGACTCGGGCACAATAGCGCGATATTCGGTCATCCACACCGCCATCTGGTGGCCAAACGGTTGTTCATCGGCTCGATAAACCGTTATCAACGGAAGCCGACGCGATACACCGACGATATCGTAATAGTGCTGTAATGCCAGCGTCGTGCCCTCAAACGATTGAGCCTTCTGATTCATAGTGCGCGTTTCCCTCGCCATCCCACAAGCCCCTAATCTATTAATCGACGAGGATCTTCAGCGACGGCGTCAACGCCATCGCATAATCGCGTAGCGTCACGAGCAATACATAGCGACCCGCATCTGTCGGGCTATCGTATATGCCCGTATCTTTCAAAATATCGGGCACGAAATTCCACGGCTTCTTGATCACGTCTTCTTCGACGACGACGGGCAAAACGCCCCAATAAAGCCCCATTCGCGAGCAAATGCGCCGATCCGTACTCATGGCGATAATCGGTGCAGGCGGGCGCTCGGCAGAAATCATCCGAGCCGTCGTCCCCGTCTTCGCACAAACGGCAATCGCCTTAGCATTGAGTTCGCGAGCCATCTTCGACGCCGATCGCGTCAACCCCTCGAGTATCTGGCTATCCATATTCGACTCGCTGTCGGCCAAATGATCGTGCGCCACGAGCGACAAAAAGCGATCGGAATGCGACTGATACCCCTCGATCATGCGCACAATTTTATTCATCATTTTGACGGCTTCGACGGGGTATTTTCCAACCGACGTCTCGCCCGAAAGCATGACTGCATCGGCACCTGCCATGGCCGCCCAAGCGACATCGGTGACCTCGGCTCGCGTCGGCATGCCCGAGCTAATCATCGATTCGAGCATCTGCGTCGCCACCACGACCGGTTTATTGGCATCGATCGCCATTCGCGTGAGCTCGCGCTGAATGAGCGGAATTTCTTCTTCGGGCATCTCGACGCCCAAATCGCCACGCGCAATCATTATTGCATCAGAGGCCTCGATAATCGCCTCGATATTCTTAATCGCCTCGGGCTTTTCGATCTTCGACATCACCGGTACATCGACGCCCTGCGCCCGTATAAATTCCTTGACTTCGAGCACTTCTTCGGCCGTGCGCACAAACGATATCGCAATGTAATCGACGCCCAATTTGCATGCTAAAATGCAATCTTCCCTATCCTTTTCGGTAAACGATGGCGTCGAAATTTCGACGTTTGGCAAGTTTATCCCCTTGCGATCCGAGATAACACCACCGCGAACGACTGTGCAGACGATTTCGGTTCCATCGACGCTATCGACGCGCAATTCGCGCGTTCCATCGGCCATGAGTATCGAATCCCCCGGCTTGACATCGCGAGCAAGACCCTCGTATTCACTCGGAATGAGCCCTTCATGTCCTTGAACTTTGCGCACCGTCAACGTCACTTGCGTTCCTTCGGCGATTTCGATCGACCCATTTTCGAAGTGACCCACGCGAATCTTTGGACCACACAAATCGCCCAAAATCGCCACATTGCGACCGCTACGCGCTATCGCCTCGCGAATACGGCGATAACTCTCCGCATGCGATTCGTGCGTTCCATGCGAAAAATTGAGACGAAAGACGTCGACACCCGCCGCAATCATCGCATCGAGTACTTCGGGCGTCGACGTCGCCGGACCCTGAGTCGCCACGATCTTCGTCCTGCGGAAACTGAGCAATTGATTGTTAAAACGCATTTTATCCATAAATTCGAGCTCCTATCTCGTTATCATTACTCCAAAAAATACACTCCGAAGCGAGGCCTTGAGCGATGCAAAAATGTATTACCAAAGCCTACACCAAAACAAAGAATTCGCCGAATTTTATTTCTCCATTGACTCGAGATCGAAATATTC
>SFMP01000136.1 GCA_004554395.1 Myxococcales bacterium
TATACCGAGCTCAGATTCGTCGTTCAACGCACCATTGACCAAATACACTTCGATAGGCCAGTCGATTCGATTGCCCGACACATCGACTGGCGTCATGCATTCGACGAGCTTGCCATTGCATCCTTCTCCGTTTTCGAGAAAAAAGATGACGCATACTTTTGGACAGTTTTTGTAATCGACACCCGACTTGAACGCTTCTAAAAAACAGCAATGCGGCATAGAAAAGATAATCGAAGGTCATTCGTGGACGCATGAGCTATGTCATGCAGAAATACGCGCTTTCTAGAGAACTAATTTTTTATTTTCTTATGAAATCTTTGATCGACAGCTGAATAGCCAACACAGCTTTGTCGTTGTACCAATCGTTTGCCATCTATGCGAGAAAATAATCGAGTTCGAGGCACTCGTAGAGCGCGGGTTTGTCGATGGCTCACGCGAGTGCCTCGAAAGGGCACTTTGGTACTGGATAACTGAGAATAATCGAGAATTCCTTCGATTGAGTGGGGATTATGTATTGGGAGGCAGGGACAATCGTGCTAATGCATATATGTCGGTGCATGTGCGCCATTTTTCATTTTTGGTAGGAATTGTCTATGAGTGAAGAATCAGTATCGGTAGGCTCGACGGTGAAATCGCTGTCGAGTTCATTCTGGGTCGCCAATATCATGGAGATCATCGAGCGAATGGCTTGGTATGGTTTCTATGCGCTATCGTCGATCTATATGTGTGATGCCATATCGGATGGTGGTCTGGGTCTGACGTCGTCGGATCGCGGTATTATCCAAGGTGTCGTTTCGTTTTTGATTTATTTGTTCCCGTTTGTGACGGGGGCATTGGGCGATCGATATGGCTATAAAAAGATGCTCCTCATCGCCTATTGCATTTTGGCGCCGTCGTATTTGTTACTCGGGTTAGCCGACACGATGCCGACGTTTTTTGCGGCATTTTTGTGTGTCGGGATCGGGGCGTCGATATTTAAACCGCTCGTCGTCGGCACGGTCGGTCGATGTTCGGATGAAAAGAACGGGTCGCTCGCCTTTGGCATCTTTTACATGATGGTCAATATCGGTGGATTTGTGGGTCCTCTCGTCGCGACGACGTTGCGTAGCTATGGTTGGGAATACGTGTTCTATGCTTCGGCGGCATGGATCGCGCTCAACATTCCCATTTTATTGTTCTTTTATAAGGAGCCACCGCGCGATAGCGCGGCGCAGGCGGCGAAATCGTTCAAACAAGTCATGCACGAAGTGCTCGAAGTCATTGGCAATGGGCGATTCTTTGTGACGTTTTTTGTGACACTCGTCATCTTCGTCATGGGTTGCAAATGGTTTCCTATCGGTGAAGTCTCGATCGTTGCCCTCGTCTGGGTACTCGTCAACATCGTTGCCGATTTCGTATTGCGCAAGACGGGGAACGAGACGTGGTGCATGCGGATTGGACATAAGCGATTCTTGCTCTTCTTGCTCCTATTGTCGAGCTTTTGGGTCGCCTATAACCAGCTATTCATCACGCTTCCGCTCTATATTGCCGATTCGATCGATACGAAGCCCGTGATGGATTGGCTCACGATGGTCGCTGGCGCACTAGGATTTGATACGGGTAGCGATGGCATGATCGCTCGGATTTTTATGGATAAAGATGGCGGTCTCAAGCCCGAACACTTCGTCAACGTCAATGCCGCTTGCATCATCTTGTTCCAAGTCATCGTTTCGATACTCAACGCCAAAATTAAGCCGCTCATTGCGATTATGGTGGGTATATTTTTGACGGCATTGAGCTTTGCGATGATCGGAATATTTGGCGCTAACCCGTGGCTCATCATCTTAGGTGTAGCGATATTTAGCTTCGGTGAGATGATGGCGTCGCCACGCGCCAAGGAATATACGGCGCATGCCGTTGCGCCGAAAGAAAAAGTCGGCATGTATATGGGCTACTACATGTGGAGCAATGCCCTTGGATCGCTCTTTGGCGGTTTGCTGTCGGGCGCACTCTATAAACAAATTGCCCAAGATATGCACAATCCGACGATGATGTGGCTCGTGTTCGCTGGGCTTTCTGTGTTCTGCTGCTTCCTCATCTACATTTATCACGTGAGAGTCGGGCGTAGCGTTGAGGCTTCGGGATAGATATGGGCTGTCAAAGCGGGCTCGCAGGGGCTCGCTTTGACATAAAAATGAGATTAGTCAAAAGTAGCGCGTTTTTTGTTGACAAGGGCATAGATGTCGATTATAAGCGGTCTCGTTGTTGGCGAGTTGGCCGAGAGGCTAGGCAGAGGACTGCAAATCCTTCTACAGCGGTTCGAATCCGTTACTCGCCTTTTCGATGGCAAGTTGGCCGAGAGGCTAGGCAGAGGACTGCAAATCCTTCTACAGCGGTTCGAATCCGTTACTTGCCTTTTGGGCTCTCGAAAGAGAGCCTTTTTTTTTGTCATGTTATGCACCGACCGCCTAAACACCACCGCTTGCGCGTAGCCATCAACCGCGAGGGGGTATTGTTCGTGTTTTTTTGGCTAGCGCTTGGCGCGGCGGCGATATATTCGGGCAATGCAGGACTGATGATCTTATTTTGCATGCTGACTGCGGCGTTTGCCTTGGTGAGTGCATTGGCGCATCGGAATATGCAGCCGCTAGAAGTCGTTCGGCGATTCCCCGAAGACATCTTTGCACAACGCAATGCACATATCGACGTGTTGATGACAAATCGCTCGGCGATTCCAGTCTATGGATTGCATTTGTACGAGAGATTCGACGATGCGCATTGCATCGGACCGATTTATGTGGCGCGTTTAGCGCCGGGAGAAACGGCGAGAGCTCGGTATATGTGCATCTTCGACGCGCGTGGCGTTGCGCAGTTTTCGACATTTGAGGTGCGATCGAGGTTCCCTGTGCCCATCTTCGAATGGCGGCAAACGATCGAGGCTAGCGATATGGCTCGCGTTTATCCGCGATATGAGCCAGGAACAGATTTGATCGCATTTTGCGAAGAAGAAAGCACTGCGCCCCCCCCTACGGATCGCCCGAGGTTCCAAACCGAAATGCATACGATAGCCGAATTGCGCCACGGTCGGCGGCGCGGTCGCATTTTGTGGAAATTATCGGCAAAAAAAGGCAAAATATACGAAGATATTCCGATTCGGAACAAGCGCCATGCCCAGACGTCGCATATCGTCGTCGAGCCGGCAAGAGGTCGGTCGCGCGTCGAATACGAACGCGAGATCGCCCAAGTGGCGACGTTTTGCACGCAACATGCGTGCGATGGGCGTTTGGGGAGCGTTCGACTCGGCACGACAGTCTATCGATTTGGGGCGTCGCACGATCAATGGCGTAGGTTGCTCAACGCATTGAGCGAGTTTGATCTGGCCACCGACCTCGCCACTAGCCCATGACCTCCCCAGCCCTTTCCATCCATATCGATCAGCCATAAGCTAAAAGGAGATAATCGCATGACCCCCGAGATGATAAGGGAATTTGAAAAAGCAGGAAAAGCCATCGCCAAGTTGCGCGGAGGCGAAATATTATTCGACGATGAGCCTGGTAAGATGCATTTTGTATATCTTGCAATGAATAAAGACGAAGAAAGTCTCGATCGCGCGATATCGGAGATCGTGGCTTGCGATGAGGGTATGCGCCATATCGTGCGAACGCTCAACAACGTGAAGACGATTGCGCACGAGGGGGCATCGTGTTTTTGCAAATGCCTATATCGAGCGATGGAACCGACGTTCGAAGATGCCGGAGTTCGATTGCAAAAGTGGATTCAGATCGTCGATTCGGTGTCGCCTCTGCTTCGGACCGATTTGGGATGGATATCGGAAAAGTCGAAGCAATACCTCGAAGATAGAGCGTTTTCGAGTGCGCAGAAGATGGATATTTGGCTACATTGGTGCGGGGCAATGTTGCGATCGAACAATTTGAGTGGCGTCTTCGTCGATACAGTGGGAGCAACGCGCCCGAAAGATTTGAATCGCGCGGCAATTCATCAGCTCAAGCAGATGTTGCAAGACACATCGATGCGCTGGGATTTGAAGTCGGGGGCGCTGTATTTGTTATTGGGAAATCAGCTCATATCGCTCGATACGGCGCAATCGTTTGTCGAAGAAGCGTATGCTGGGTTTCCTCTCGATGCGCTCGAAGGCGTCGAAACGCTCGCCATTGCCATCGAACACGATGCTGCGCTTTGCGCCGAAGCCGATGCAATTCACGAAAAGCTCGCGCAACTCCGCCGCGAAGGGCTCGTGCTCAAAGATATGAAACGCGATGACTTGTTCGAAGCGTCGTGCGCAGTCTTCGAAAAACTCAGCGATATCGAAAAGAAACCCGTCGAAATCGCCATGCACCTCTTCGATTGGAATAAGCGCGAGCGATTAATCGTGTCGGCGTTTATCGACGAAACGCGCAAAGCCGATTGGATTCGGATCGCGTCTAAAGTTCCCGAAAACCTTCACAAACTCGCTTTTTTGTTCTTCGAACATTTCGATGCGACGCATCCAATATTGCGCCAATTTGCCATCGATATCGTCGGAGCCCTCGTCGACAATTGCAACGTCGACGCCCTGCGCGCCGAACGACTGATCGCCCTTTGCACCGACGGCGACGACGAGGCACTCGCTGGCGAAGCAAGGCATTGGGCCGATATGTTGCGCGATTAGGAGAGGATTGTGATGGGGATCATGATACTCATCCAGAAGGCGGCCATTTTGTTTTTGATCGCTGCGTCGATGGTGAGCACGCTCATTATGGCGGCGGTCTTTAAGTGGCGCGCCATTTTGCCCAAATCGAAATCGGGAAAGGGGGTATTCTCGATGGTGAGCTTTTTCTTTTTCGTCGTCTTCTACACGCTCATATTGGGTTATGTGCACAATTTTTGGGTGTTTTCGTTCGAGATCATCGATGCGTTGCCCGTCGCTCAAGGGCGTTAGATTTTGAACGAGAAACGCTAAAAATAGATATCCATTTGGGCGTTGTCTTTGGGGATTACGACGGATTTTGAGACGGCCGTCTTTTGCCCTTTGGCATCGGTATAGGTGCCTGTGATGGTGTATTGACCGGCGGGGAGTTCGAGGTCGAACGATGGAGCTGTTGGGTAGTCGATAGACTTTTGCATCGAGATGCGGTGGGTTTTGGCTTCGTTTTCGATGTTCAGACTGAGGGAGACAGGGGGAGAGGCGAGTTTGCCGTGATGGAACGTCATGGAGATGTCGAACTTGCGCGAGAGCTCCCAGAAGTGCAAGGCGCCAGTGGCGGCGATGACGATGATGAGCGTGCCGAGGATGCGGCGGATGCGCGATCGCATGTTTGGCGTGGAGGCTTGATTCATGGGATGTCTCCGATGGGGAGTGATTTGAAATCGCTGGGGGTGACATGGCGCCATGGCTTGTAGTGGCCGTCTTCGTAGCGCCAAGTGGCGACGTCGACGAGGCGTTTGTCTTCGATGGTGTAGATGTTGAATTTTCCGGCGCGATTGTCGCGCTTAAAGTGCGATACGCTACACGAACCGGCTTCGGAGATGAGTGTATTGCCGACTTTGAATTGAGAAAAATCGTGGTTATGCCCGTGTAGAACGAGATCGACGCCGCCATTTTGGCAAATGTCGAGGAATTGCTTTCGATCGTCGAGGCAACGGAGGGATTCGCCGGGGGCTTTGACGACGCGCACGATATGGTGGTGGAGCAGGGCGATTTTATAGCACGAGGCGATTTCGCGACGAGCGAGGAGTGTGGCTAGGTCGTCGCATTGATGAGTGCCGAGACGCCCGGCGGCGACGAACCACGGGCGCGGTTGAGCCGAATTGAGTGCGATGAAACAGACATCGTCGCGAATTTGCGCAAAGGGCCAAAGGTTGTTGCCGCATAAAATGCAATCGCCTTGGGCACTTCGATCGTCGCCATAGACGTAATGACAGAATCGGTCGCAACGAGCGCTTTCGCGCGTATAGAAATCGTGATTGCCAGGGACGATCGTGCGGTGTGCCGCATCGAAATAACCGTCGAGCGTGTCCATGACGGCTTTGAATTCGCTTGGTAGAGCGAGGTTTGTGAGATCGCCCGTGACGACGAGGTGATCGACGCCCGAGGCACGCATGGCGTCGAGTGCGTCGATGACGGCTTGTTTTGTATGTTTTTTGGCGCGCCCGGCGACGAGATTAAAACCGCCCGTGAGGCGTTTATTGAAGAAGTCGCGAATGCGCGCGCCCGATAGGTCGAGCCAATGGAGATCGCTAATGTGGCCTATTTTCATGGAAGTGGTGCTATTTCTACGTTTTGGTCGTCGACGAGGACGACGATGGGTTCGTGCTCGGCGGCTTGGTTTTCGTCGATCATCGCGTATGTGGCGATGATGACTTTGTCGCCGGGTTGGACGCATCGCGCCGCGGCGCCGTTGAGCGTGATTTCGCCAGGGGCGCCATAGATGACATAGGTCGAGAGGCGTGCGCCGTTGGTGACGTTATAGATATCGACGCGTTCCCAAGGGACGATATGGGCGCGGCGGCACAAATCGGCATCGATCGAAATCGACCCTTGGTAGTTGAGGTTGGCACAAGTCACCGTCGCGCGGTGAATCTTCGATTTTAGGAGTGTTAATAACATAGATTTATCACATCAAACACAAAGTATCGACAAAGCGCCCGAGCAAGCAACGCCCGAGGCGTGCGCACTTTAGAACGAGATCGGCGCATTTGCAAGTCATAGGCATGGGGCGGGTACACAAAAAAAGCTACGCCTTTTGCAAGGCGTAGCTTAGAACGAATGAGATGAGCTAACGACGAAGATTATTTGCAGTCTGTACCTTCGGTGTTGCAACCGTTGCTACAAAGCGTCTTATTCTCTGAATCATCGACATAGACATAGATAGTGTCGCTCGCTTTGGTGCAAACATCTTTTACTTTGTAGTATTTTTTATCGTTGTATTGATAACATGCATCGACGGATTTATTTACATCTGAAGCATTACATGTTTTGTAGCAAGCATAGTAAGTTTCCCCATCTTCTTCAAAACACAGAGCAGCAGCATCGGCCTTCATATCTGCTGTACAAGCTTGATCTAGGGTTTGCGTTTCATTCAATTTTTCATTTCCGCAATAGTAAGCCGAGCCGTCACTGTCTGTGCTACCGCCGCCCGAGCCACTACCGAACTCCGAACCGCCAGCGGTGCCGCCTTGGGCGTCGCAAGATTCATTTTTGGCGTCGCATGAACCCTTACACGCTGTGTATGTACCGACCAAACCAAACGCATAGTTGCCATTATAGGATTTGCATACGAGGTCAATAGACATCGATTGTCCGTCGCTCGTTTCGCACGTCGCTTTTTTCTGACCTGCCTGAGCCTCGGTGCAGCTTTCAAAACACGAAGCGCTTGAGCCACTGCACAAACCTACGTAGTTTTCGCCAACATTTTTCTTGCAATAATCGCCGACAGTACCACCACTTTTGAGTTGTTCATCGTTGCACCAAGTGTAAGGATCGGCCGACGAACTACCGCCGCCCGAGCTATCGCCGCCGCTCGATCCGCCTTCGGCGAATCCTTGGCTGTCGCAAGCCGTACCTTCGGTGTTACATGCATTTTTGCAGTTCTTGAACGTGCTGTCATCTTCGACTAGGCCGTAGTGAGTGCCATCGTAGAGGTCGGTGCAAACTGCTTGACCGGCAAATGGGGCTTCGCCGCCTGCCGTTGTGCCGTAGATATCACAGACGGGCACAGTCTTGCCAACATCGGCTTTTTGGCAAACTTTACTGCAATTGACATCGTTGCCAATGCATACGCCGATTGTCTTGCCTGCGCCATTCATTTGATCGCATGCGGCTTGGAGCTTCATCTTTTGACCATTATTCAACGTGACTTCTTTTTCGCCGCAGTACATGACGCTGGGCGTGATGCAAGCGCCTTTTGATTCGTCGCAAACGGGCTTATCGGCGGCGCAGTTTTTCGCGGCACTCCAAGCGCCCGATTCGAAGACTTGGTATGTCGAGCTCGAGGCGCAACGCGTCGTGCCTTCTTTGAGCGTCGAGGAGCACTCGCCAGAGTTGCAAGTGAGGATGCAAGCCGAATCGCCTTTGGCGCAACAGGGTTTGGATTCCCAAACGCCAGCGGCGCTACAGATTTCGCGTTCGCCAGCTAGGTTGCAACGCTTGGCACCAGCCGTGCACTCGCCTTTGCCCGCGGTGGCGGGGTTGCATTTGTTCGTTTCGACGCTACAGCCGTTTGCGCAATCGGTGTAGGTGATGACGTTGTTGGAGCAGTAGACGATGCGATTGTTGGCTTGATCGCAGCTCGGCGTCATGTCGTTGCTGCATTCGGCGGCGACGGTGCACATCTTCTTTTTGCTGTCGCAAATATAGCCCGTGTTGCAGACGGTTTCGTTTAATTCGCCGTTTTCGCACGTGACTAAAACGGTGGTGTTGTTATCGCCCGATTTACAGAAGGCGGCGCCCTCGGTACAAGATTTATCGTCGTCTGAGCACGACACGCAAAGTGCCGCAGCCAGTGCAATTAGCGTCCATGTCTTTTTCATAAGTTTCTCCGTTTTTTCGTCGCTCGCTCGATGTGGCATATCGCGGCGTATTTGAGTGTTACGGGATATCGTCTGCGTACATGTGGCATATTAAGCCACCTATACGCCATCCGTAAAGCCTTATGCCGTAAATCTATCGGTATTTCAACCACATATCGCCCCGAGATCTAAAAATATTTCATTTTTGTGGATTTTTTTGAATTTTGAACAAGCGAATCGAATATCTCGGGCTGAGATTGAATGAAATTCGGTTTTTTTGGGGGTTGTCGAGGATGTTGCGGTTTGGGAATATGGGGTAAGTGCGAAGGTGCGGCGTATCGTGTCAACGATAGCCGCACAGAGCGGCGCGTATTGAGCCCCGCAGGGCGAGATAGCACCGCCGCGCAAGCGTATGCCGCGGAGCGGCATAGCGGCGCCCCAAAGGAGCGGTGCGTATTGAGCCCCGCAGGGCGAGATAGCACCGCCGCGCAAGCGTATGCCGCGGAGCGGCATAGCGGCGCGCCAAAAGAGAGAATCGAATAAAATTCGGTCGAAATCTATTTCTTTAGAACGGAAATGGCGTCGGAAATGGTCTTTTCGTAGGCTTCGCGGCCGTATTTGTCGACTTCGGCTTTGTTTTTTTCGCCGTGTGTGAGGCAACCCGCGCCGCCGATGCAACCGCCGACGCATGCCATGCCTTCGACGAAATTGGCGTCGAGGACGTTTTTGTTCTTTTTGAGCAGGGCGATTCGGCATTCTTCGATGCCATCGCACGAGACGGGTTTGAGCGTGAAGTCGTCGTGTCCGCGTTCTTTGAGACCTTGTGCGACGGCGTCGGCGAGTCCGCCGCTGCGAGCGAAAATGCGCCCGTAGTAGGAGGCGTTGTCGAGGACGTCTTCGGGTAGTGTGGTGATGTCGATGTCGCGGCTGTCGAAGAGGGCTTGGAGTTCTTCGAAGGTGAGAGCGACGTCGACGTATGGTTTGACGGCGTCTTTTTGGACTTCAGCTTTCTTCGCTGTGCACGGCCCAATGAAGATGATTCTTGCGGTTGGGTCGGTTTTATCCTTAATATATTTGGCAATTGTCGCCATAGGCGAAAGATTATGCGAGACGAGAGGGACGAGTTTTGGGAAAGCTTTTTCGACGTATGCGACGAAAGCGGGGCAGCACGAGCTGGTGAGGAAGCCCTTTTGGTGGAGCTCTTCGCACTCTTCGTAGGCGACCATGTCGGCGCCTAGTGCGGCTTCGACGACGGTATGGAAGCCCAAAACTTTGAGCCCGGCGATGACTTGCCCGAGTTTTGCGTAGGTGAATTGGCTCGAGATGGAGGGCGCGACGACGGCGTAGACTTTGTATTTGGTGTTGTTTTCGCTGCGTCGTATGAAATCGATGGCGTCGAGGATGAATGATTTGTCCATGATGGCGCCGAATGGGCACTGGTAGACGCAAGCGCCGCACGAAATGCATTTGTCGTTGTCGATGGCGGCGGCTTTGTTCTCGTTCATCGATATGGCTTTGATTTTACAGGCGTTTTCGCATGGTCGTGTTCGTTTGACGATGGCGGTGTATGGGCATACTTTTGCGCACATGCCGCAGTCGACGCATTTCGTTTTGTCGATGTGTGCGACGTGGTTGTGGTCGAAAACGATGGCATTTTTTTTACAGACGTCTTCGCATCGGTGTGCGAGGCATCCGCGGCATGAGTTTGTGACTTCGAATCCGCCCATGGGGCATTCGTCGCATGCGTTTTCGATGACTTCGATGACGTTTGGATTGGCCTTGTCGCCGCCCATGGCGAGTTTGACGCGGTCGGCGAGGATGGCGCGTTCTTTGTAGACGCAGCATCGCATGGTTGGGACGTTTCCGGGCACGATCATCTTTGGAATGTCGAGTAGGTTGTCGAGGAGTTCGTCGTTCCACGCGAGTCGAGCGACTTCGCGTAACACTTTGTATTTGAGATGTTGAACTTTTGTATCGAATTTTCGTATAGACATGTCGTACTCACCTGCAGGCATTGAATTAAATGCGAAGAATTGCTTGATGAATGAATTTTATGCAATGCTCGTTCAAAAGGATTGTGTAGTCGCCCTATTTCGCCCTGGCGGGGCTCAATACGGGCTTTCTTTTTTGCCATTTTGCGCATCTGCGTCGTCAGCGTCGCCACGCCGGCGGTGGGAACGTACGTGAGTACGCTCCCACGCGCCCTCGGGCTAGCTTCCTAGCATCTGCATCAAACTGACAAAAAATCATTTTCTCGCCCTATTTCGCTATCGCTCAATACGGGCTCATGCTACGCCTATTTCGCCCTGGCGGGCTCAATACGGCTTCGCTCGTGCGCTATGTTCGCTTTGCTCCATACGCGCCCGTTTTGTCGGCTATGTGCTCACTGTCGTTGCGCGCATACGCCGCCATGCGCCTGTGGCGGCGTCGTTTGGGCATTCTAGAAATAGATGACTTTGACTTTTTTTCCCATCTTTTTGAGGCACTCGGAGAGTTCGTCGACGAGGTTCATCTTGATGTTGAAGTTGATGGGCAAATCGGGGTTTTGGTGAGCGGGATTGACGGCGCGTCCGACGAAGAAGTTGATGTCGGTGGCTTCTTCGAAGAGGAGTCGGCAGATAGACGAGGCGGCGTCGTGTTGGTAGCTCCATTCTTCGTAGAGGTCGTTTTTATCGAGAGCATCACGCGCGTATTCGAGGACTTTGCTCACGGTGATGACGCCTTCGGTGACGAGGTCGACGCCTTCGATTTCGCCCATGGGTGGGATATCGCTGCGTTCGAAGCAGAGGCTGGCGCGTAGGGGTTTGCCGAGGTATTGGGCGGCGATCGACGACGTAGTGCCGCCGCAGACGATGTGTTTTCCCTCTTTTGAGAAGAAGAGCGACATCATACGGTCGGCGTCGTCGCGGTTTCGCGGTGGTCCAAAGAGCATATTGACGGGGGAACGTCGTCGGATTCGCACGACGACCGAAGTCGTATCGTCGCCGGGTTTGAAATCGTATTGTCGATTGCATTCGTCGACGAGCATGGTCGAGAGCGTTTTGGCGGTGTATCCGACGTGTGCAAACGTCTTCATGTACTCGGCAATGTCTTCGCGCTTCCATCCGAAGTTGAAGACGCGCCCGATGCCGGCGTGAGGGCAACCGTCGCTCATGGCGATGAAGATGTCGTTTTCTTGGAGTTTAATCGTCGACTTGTAGATTTTTTTGTTGTCGATGGTGACTTCGTTTTCGGGGTATTCGCAGATTTCGCAGTCGCGAATGAGGATGATGTGTGGGTTATCGAATTGGATGAGCTCGGCGACGGCGTTGTCGATGATATGGATAATCGTAAAGGTAGAATAGGCCAATCCTCGGACTTTGCAGATCGGTAGCGTGGCGGCGATCGTCGAGACGCATTCTTCGAGTGGAATGTCGTTTGCCATCATCGTCGACAAAATTTTCGAGGTCAGTGTCGACAGGATGCTGGCTTTGACGCCGCTGCCCAATCCATCGGCTAAGACGATAATCGAATCTTCGTCGCGCTCGATGATTTCGACGTGATCGCCGCAGAGCTCTTCGCCTTCGTGGTTGATGCTTTTCCAACCTATATCAGCACATAAGTTATTCATCGGTAATCGTCTTCTTTAATTTTGTGAGGGCAATTTTAGTTTCTGCCGCAGTTTCTCCAAGAAGAGAAGCGATTTCTTGAACAATACGCATTTGTTTGTCGACGACTTTGTCGGTGATTTCGAGCGTTTGCCGGCTGATTTCTTCTTTTTTATTTCGCACGGTTTCTTCTTCGGTGACGTCGCGCATGATGCATACGATGACGTGATAATCTTTATCGTAGATGATCGTCTCTTCGACGTATTTGTCGTATTCGGCGAGGTAGCAACGTTTATCGTAGATATTTTGGTTTGTGGTGAGGACGTTGAGGAAGTCGGCGGGCTCGAGAATGCGGACGACTTGATCGCCCAAGACATCGGAGGCGGCGCGTATATGCATGAGTTTGAGGGCTGCGCGATTGATTTGTTGGACTTCGAGGTTTTCGTTTAAGACGATGAGTGCGTTGGGTGTATTTCGTACGATGTTGTCGGAGAAACTTTCGGCTTTATCTTTGAGATAGGGCAAGCACATCGAAATTTCGGCTTTGCCTTGGAAGATGGCAATCGCTTTTTCGCGGCAGGTATTGTAGCCACACGAACCGCAATTGAGTTCGTCGGCGGGTTTGAGTTTGCCCATTTGTTTGAGAATGTCTTTGATTTCGGCTTCGGATGGTTGTGGGAGTTTGTGTTCGATGACCGAAAAGCCCTTTTGAAGGGCGAGCATATCGGGTTGATCGACGACGAAATCTTTGTTTCCGGCAAAGCGCGCGACGCGCATGTAATCTTGGACTGGGGCTTTGTGGAACTTTTCCATGACGGGTCCACCGATGCAACTCCCGATGCAAGCCGACATTTCGATAAAGCATTTGTGGACTTTTCCGGCTTCGATATCGCGCAGCGCCGCCATGCAGTTTTCGACGCCATCGAGTGCCATGTAGGTGTAATCGGGGCGTTGTTGTGTGAGCGTTTTGAGGATACCGCCAGTTGTCGGGAAGAAGCGCGCGCGGCTTTCTTGGAGCGGGACGATTTTTTTCTCGAGTGTGATATCGGCTTCTTTGAGCCATTGGGTGAGCTCGTCGAACGTGAGAACGGCGTCGACGATACCTTCGTAGTAGGCGGCTTCGTCTTTTTTGGCGATACACGGCCCGATGAAGACGGTTTTGGCATTGGGCATGCGCCGTTTAATGTCTTTGCAGTGGGCTTGCATTGGGCTGAGTACGTCGGCGAGGTATGGGAGCTCGGCGGGGAAATACTTTTGAATGAGCAGATTGATGGAGTGGCAACACGACGTGATGAGGATGTCGCGCGAACCATCGGCGAGTAGTCGTTCGTATTCGTTTTTGACGATAGTGGCGCCAATGGCGGTTTCTTCGACGTCGTAGAATCCGAGCTTTTTGAGGGCACTCCGCATGGCTTCAATGCCGACGTCATCGTAGTTTGCGATGAACGATGGGGCCAGGCTGACGACGACGGGATCGCCACTTTGGAGCATGATTTTAACGGTTTCGCGCTCTGAGACGATTTGTTTTGCGTCTTGCGGGCAGACGACGAAACATTGCCCACATCGAATGCATTCATTGCCGATGATATAGGCTTGGTTGCCCGAAAACCGAATCGATTTGACCGGACAATGGCGAATGCATTTGTAACAATTCTTACAATTTGAACGTTTTAACGTCAGACATTCCATAGAAGAACCTACGCGCTATTTTCAGTGAGCAATGAGCAATGAGCAATTAGCAATTAGCAATTAGCAATGAGCAGTTAGCAATTATCAGTGAACATTTGGTTTTGAGTGGTGAGCAGTTAGCAATTAGCAATTAGCAATGAGCAGTTAGCAATTATCAGTGAACATTTGGTTTTGAGTGGTGAGCAGTTGGTGGTCAGTGGCTAGAATCTAGTGGTCAGTGGTCAGTGGCTAGAAGTTGGTGGCCAGTGGCTAGAATCTAGTGGTCAGTGGTCA
>SFMP01000137.1 GCA_004554395.1 Myxococcales bacterium
GAAATAGGCGACGCCCCGGCGCCGTATTGAGCGGTAGCGAAATAGGCGACGCCCCGGCGCCGTATTGAGCGGTAGCGAAATAGGCGACGCCCCGGCGCCGTATTGAGCGGTAGCGAAATAGGCGACGCCCCGGCGCCGTATTGCCGCAGGCAATAGGCGGAGTCCAGAGAAGATAAGGAGGATTGAGATGGCGCAGAAACCAGAAGAAAAGATGGATGAAGTCAAGGGTGAAGTGTACGAACCTGCGCCACGAGGGGCGGCGCGCGTGGCAGGCGTCGATTTGGCGGCGATAGATGCGCGTTTGAAGGAGTGTGCGGAGTTTTTCACGAAGCACTGCGACGAGGCGGATTACCGCAATTTAGATTGGTATCAGTGGCGGATGCAGTTGCGGTTTGCGGCGGGCGATGACGTTTACGAGGTCGTCGACGATGCGTTTATGGCGGCGCGTTGTTTGCATGAGCGCCATGCGATGCATTTGGAGCTCAAGCCGCCCGAAATGTTTATGACGCGGCGGATCATGCCTGTGGAGCTCGGCATTATCAGCGGAATGCCGATGCTGACGTTGGAGTTTTCGGCGACGTATGGTTTGCCGCTGATGATGGTTCTTGGTGGCACGGCGCCCGAGGACTTGATGAGCGAGGCGAATCTGATGACGTCGTATTTTCGGCGGGGATTTTGCGCGGATTTTGCGGAGCTGACGGGTTTGTCGGCGGTGATTTATGCGGGCGTAATAGCGGCGATTGGGCGCGGCTTTGACGATGAGGCGACGCTTGGGATTAATACGTATGCGAAGGCGCGTGATTCGTTGCGCGGCATGCCGCCTGCGTCGTTGTTGCCGAAGATCAAGCGATACGATGCGTTGATAACGGCGTTGGCGTGTTTGTGTGCGGGCAACATCGAAATGATAGGCGATGTATTGGCACCCGAGGCAGAGGCGTTTGAGGCGGATCAGCGGCGTCGTGGTGGCGAGGCGTATTTGTCGCCGTCGAAGATGCCGGTGCCGAAGTATTTCGACACGGCGATTTTGACGATTTTGGCGCTCATCGTGTTGCGCGGCGAAACGATTGTGTTGCCCGAAACAGGGGCGATAGCGGCGTATCGAGACTTTGTGCGCGGTTTGACCGAGATTCCCGAGCGTCGGATCGAGGTGCCTGGGCTCGACGAGGAATCGCGGCGAATTTTGCAAGAGGCGGGAATCGACCCCGACAACATCGGCGGAAATGAAGCCGATAAATCGTTCCGCGATGCGAAAGAGGAGAGCGAAGCGCGGGCTGCGGCGATTTTTGAGGAAAAACAACGACTTGCGCAAGAAGCAGTGAGAGAGAAGATAGCGCGAGGGATTGCCGAAGAAGAGAAGCACACGTCGGTGGCGCCGCAAATCGTCGAGCAAGAGTCGTTGCGATTGAGCGATGAAGATGAGAGTGGCGAGGCGCGGTCGCGTCGTTACGACAATTTTTTCGATTCGGGCGACGATAACGAGGCGCAGAGGCGGTTTAACGAGGAATCGGAGGCGCCGAGCGATGCCGAACAGAAATCGTATGCGAATTTTTTTGATTCGGGCGACGACGACAGACCGGCGAGCGATGACGCGGGCGATGACGCAGGCGATGACGCGAGAAACGGGCAATCGCCGGGGAAAGATTTTAGCCAGTTTTTTAGCGGTGGCGACGACGATGTCGAGCGCATCCAGGCGGTCAATGCCAAAGAAGATGCGATCGAGGGTGCTGTGGGTGCGACGAAAGATTTTTCGGCATTTTTTGCGCAAGACGACAAGACCGACGAATCGATTCGTGCGCATGTCGACGAAGAAACGGCGGCAACGCGAGAAACGGGCAAGAGTTATGCGTCGTTTTTCGACAATTTAGACGAGGCGGCGATACCGAAATTCGACGACGGATCGGACGATATGGCAGACGACGCGCGAGCGACGACGTCTTATTCGGCGGATTTCTTTTCGGACGACAAAGTGCCGCTTTCGGGGTTAAAGATGACGCTCGATCCAGAGCCCGAGCCCGAACCGAAAGTGGCGGACGCGAAGCCCGAGCCGCCGCGCGAGGCGTATGTGCCGACGATCGAAGACAATTCGCCGCGTCGAGATTTTACGCAATTATTCGATGAATCTGTGCCGGCGCCGACGATTGGTTTGAAAATGTCGGAAGATGCCGAAGAAAATGCAAAATGCTACGAAAAAGCCGCCGAGCACGACAAATCGAACGAAGCGTTTTCGGATGGCGCTGAGGCTTATGATGCCGATGGCGACGCGGGCAAAGGGCGAGATTTTACACAATTATTCGATGAATCTGTGCCGGCGCCGACGATTGGTTTGAAAATGTCGGAAGATGCCGAAGAAAATGCAAAATGCTACGAAAAAGCCGTCGAGCACGACAAATCGAACGAAGCGTTTTCGGATGGCGCCGAGGCTTATGATGCCGATGGCGATGCGGGCAAAGGGCGAGATTTTAAGCGGTTTTTCGACGACGAGGCGCCGGCTGGTATGCCGACGATCGACGATGCGACAAGGGATCGCGACGATCAAATCAGGGAACTCGAACGCGAACAGCGCGAAAAGGCGCAACGCGCGATCGAAGAGCGCGAAAAGCGCGCGCTCAAGCTCAAACTCGATGGGACCGAAGAGCCAGAACTCAAGAAGCCCGAGTCGTATCAGCAGCGCATGGAGCGACTCATTGCCGAAAAGCACCAAGCGGCAAAGGAGCAGGCGTTGCGGGAGCGCGAAGAGGCTATGCGCGAGTTAGAGGCGTGGAAACAGAGCGAGCCCAAGGCGATAGTCATCGAGAAACTCCAGCTCACGCCCGATGCGCCGCGCGATCCCGACGAAGTCGTCAAGAAAGTCGATCCCGAAGACCTCGTCATCAAAGGATTTGCTTATGACGACCTCGACATGATCCATGCGAATACGGCGCAAAAAGACGACGTCGAAGAAGATTTCGATTTGTATGCCGCCATGGCTCGAAAAGAAAGCGAGCAAAATTCAGATAACAAAGACAAATCCGAAGATAATTCGCAATAATTGCGAGTTTTTGTAGATTTGAACAATAACACGCGAGGAATGCGCATGGTGTAAAGTTGGCGCATTTCTCGAAGATTGCGTAAAGATCGATTTTAGAGTATCGCCCTTTGCGGTAGAATGCCGCCGACTTTGTATCGGGGCATGTTTAGGACGGACGAATATATGAAGAAGCATTTTGGGCGTATTTTGTTTGCGACTTTGTGTTTGATGATGGCGTCGTGTGGCGTTCATACGAATGGGACAAAGGCGACAGAAAATTCGACGACCGATGTGACGCAAGTCGTAGAGGCAGGAGCAGTGTGTGGAGCGCCGAGCGCGGCAGGTGCGAGCGATTGCGGAGCGGATGGTGAGCCGAGCGCTGTGGAGGCTGCCCAAACGGGCGATGCGCAGAATTCTGAGGCGCAACGAGGGGCTGTAGATGCCCAAGGGACTGTAGATGCACAAGGGGCTGTAGATGCTCAAGGCGTTGCGGGAACTGCCCAAGAGTTCGGTACGCGAGCGTCGGGAGCGGGGAACGACGGGAGCGGAACGCCAGCGGGCGATGGCGATCGAGCCGTTGCTGAGCAAGGCTCAGAACATGTGGAAGAGGGATCGGACGCACAGGTGATGGATGGCGCAGCCGACGACATGTTAATTCAATGCGAAGCTCGCATTGACAGAAATGGCGAATTATATACGGCTCAGGCCGTTGGACCGACGATCGAAGAGGCGCGCGACAATGCGATCGTCGAGGCTTGTTCGATACCGTGTGCCGAATCGCTCGAATCGAAGGGAATTTCGGACGACGAACTCGAAAAAGAAATCGACGCTTGTGCCGAGCAATGTAGCGATGAAGCGATCGTCATTGCAGCAGTATGCATGCGCAAAGGCGTATCGATATATACCGAAGGTGCGTGGAATGAGAACGGCGATCCGGCGCCGACAAATGGTTCAGAGACGTCGAAATAGTAGGTAGAGTTTATGGAAGTCGGACAGAAGATCGATCACTATACACTCGAAGATAAAGTCGGGGATGGCGGATTTGGCGATGTATTTCGCGCGGTCGATGATAACACGGGGATGGAAGTCGCGATAAAGTGTTCGCGCCCCCAGGAGAGCAGTCGAATCCAAGACTTTGAGCAGAGATTTTTGCGCGAAGTGGCGTGCATATCGAAGTTGCGGCACCCGGGGATTGTGCAGTTATTCGACTATGGCGCGTTGCCCGATAAGACGTTTTATCTCGTGATGGAGTACGTCTGTGGTCTCAATCTCGACGTATTGATCAAGCGCGATGCGCCGTATTCGTATGTTTTTGCGAGCAATATCATTTTGCAGATATTAGATGCGTTGTCGGAGGCGCATTCGCAAGGGATCGTTCATCGCGATTTGAAGCCCGCCAATATCATGCTCGTGCAACGAGGTCTTCGCCGCGATATCGTCAAATTGCTCGATTTTGGGATTGCCAAGGCATTCGACGGCACCGAGCCCGATTTGACGCGCCAAACGTTCGACAAAGGCGTGGGCTTTGGATCGCCTCAATACATGCCGCCCGAGCAGTTTTATGGTCAAAAAGCCGGACCATATAGCGATCTCTATGCCGTAGGTTTGTTGTTTTTGGAATTGCTCACTGGCAGGCCAGCGATAACGGGGAAGACGTTATCGGAAATCGTCGAAAAACAGATTCGCACGTTTCCGACGATTGAACCGCCATTTAACCAAGGTCCGCTTTTCGATGTCTTCAGGCGTGCCTTGGCGAAACAGCCGTCGATGCGGTATCAGACGGCGCTCGAGATGTATTGCGATGTCGATGCGATTGTGCGCCAGCAGTCGCCTTATTTGCCAATATATGCCTCGGCTGCGGGCAAGCAATCGCCGCAGTTGACGGTATCGTTACAGCGATCCGAGGCGGCAAAGAAAGACGTCGGCGATTCGGATTTTGACGTCGAAGATCAAGATTCGACGGTCGACACGATGATGTTCGACAATCAGACGCCGACGCTCGACGACGACAACGTCGATTTGAGCAATTTCAATACGATGATCTTCGAGAGCGATGTGAGCCCAGCGGCGCCGGCGCCGCGATCGCTCTATAAAGAAATCGAACAGATGGTCGAAACGGCGCCAACCGACGATATGAGCCGTTTATCGCCGACAGTCCCCTCGGCGACGAATAAGTTGCCCCAAAGCCAGATTCTCGGTTGCCCACCGCGTCCTAGCACGGTGACGAGTCGATTGGGCGGTTCTATGCCCAAAACCGATCAGTTCGATTGCATGGCAAGTTCTGAGCTCAATATAGCGACACACGCGATGCCCGCGCATCCGGAGTTGGCATATATGTCGAGAGCAGATGGTCCGGTTTCGATCGCCTCGGATGGCTATGGCGAAGATATCGAAGAGAGCCGGACGCGCATGCTCGAACCCGAGGGATTGCCGCCGATTAGCGATGATTTATCGCCGGTGTTCCACCAACAAAAGACGCAGTTTATTCCAAAGCATATTTCAGGGGCTCGCCGGCCTACGGGCTATAACGATGGCTTGATGGATCGCATTATCACGCGCATGATGTCGACGTCGTTTGGGATAAAGTTCTTCAATTCTGCCCCCGTATTGGCTTTGACGCGTGCGCAGAAGCACTTGTCGCGATATATCGATTCGCTCTACGAAGAACACTTTTTGGCACTCGTCATCGGCGTTTGCACGATACTCATCTTGTTGACGGTCATCTTAGTCTGGCTCGTTTTGATTTAGTTGTCGGGCTCGTTTTGATGTCGTTTCGGCAACGGTTATTAGCGGTTATCGGCGTTTGGCTTGGGTTGACTTCGTTTCGGCGACGGTTATTAGCGGTTATCGGCGGTTATCGGCGTTTGGCTTGGGTTGATTTCGTTTCGGCAACGGTTATCGGCGACGGGTTGGAAGTGAAACAGCGAATAAAATGAGGCGGAGGCGATATGCGTCAGAATTATCTTTTGCCAAATATCGAGCGTTGGACGCCTGATCGGGGTCCCGTCGTACGCCTTGCCGATATATCTGTGTCGTATGGAGAGAAGAAAGTCATCGATCATTTGTCGCTCGACATTCCCGTGGGCAAGACGACGGTCATCATCGGAGAGTCGGGTTCGGGGAAATCGTCGTTGATCAAGGCGATGAATGGTCTCATCGTGCCCGATAGCGGTTCTTCGCAGTTATTTGGCGTCAATACGCGCGATTGTTCATCGTCTCAAATCATCGAATTGCGCAAGCGCACGGGAACGATTCTGCAGAATTACGCATTGATCGATTCGATATCGGTCTTTGAAAACATCGCCTTCCCACTCGTCGAAAATACGTCGATGCCGATGGATAAGATACGGCATTTGGTCGAAGAATCGCTCAAGCCCCTAGGGTTAATCGATGCCATCGATAAATTTCCTTATGAATTATCGGGTGGAATGAAAAAGCGCGTTTCGTTTGCGCGAGCGACGATTCACCAGCCGGAGCTCGTGTTTTTCGACGAGCCGACGACGGGGCTCGATCCGCTCATGATCGTCTTCGTCGACAATATCATTAGGGATTTGCGGCAACGATACGATATGACGAGCGTTATCATTAGTCACGATATCCAAAGTATATATCGGCTCGCCGATTGCGTCGCCTTTTTGCACGAAGGAAAGATCATCTTTCAAGGCGCGGTTGGCGATATCCAAAAGACCGATAACCCCATCGTTCGGAGGTTTTTCGATTCGTCGAATAAGTCGACGAAAACGCATCACGTATCGGATGAGAAGCCGTATGTGACGGTTCGCGATTTGCACAAGTCGTTTTCGGGGAAGCCCGTACTCAAAGGCGTATCGCTCGACATCCCGACGCGTCAAATCACGGTTATCATTGGCGGGAGCGGTTCGGGGAAATCGGTCTTGCTCAAGCATATTTTGGGGTTGTTTACGCCCGATTCGGGGCAAGTATGCGTCGATGGACTCGAATTGACGAAGGCATCGGAGCGCGAACGCGAGTCGATGCGCACGCGGATTGGTATGCTGTTTCAGGGAGCGGCTCTTTTCGATTCGATGAGCGTAAGGGATAACGTCGCGTTCGCGCTACGCGAGCGGCGCCATGCAGTACCGAAGGCAGAAGTCGATGATCGCGTCGAAGAAATCATGGCGCGATTGAAGATCGACAATATCGCCGATGCATGGCCCGAAAACATATCGGCAGGGCAAAAAAAACGCGTCGGTTTGGCCCGAGCCATTATCACGCGGCCGAAACTCATGATCTACGATGAACCGACGACGGGGCAAGATCCGATTATGATTCGATACGTCGACGATATGATTCTAGAAGCACACGACGAGTTCCAATTGACGACGATCGTCATCAGTCACGATATGGTGTCGACGTTCAGAATTGCCGATCAAATCGCCATGGTTTATGATGGGGTGATTGCCGCACGCGGAACGCCCGCTGAACTCATGGCTTCGCCCAATAAAGAAGTTCAGGCGATGATCCACGCCCAGATACCTCGATAGCTGCAGATGTCGCCTTACAACTCGCCTTTTCATCGGCTCTGGCGCATGTTTTATTTGGCGGAATGAGAAGATGTAATGCGAGAAAAAGCAGTTCAGTGCGAGAAAAAGCAGTTCAGTGCGATGAGATTGTGGTTTCGAGTGATGAAGAATTATATCGCGAATTTGAATCGATTGAGAATTATGCTAACAATACGGCATCCGTTGTACGCATCGTAGCGCCCAAGGGGTAAAAACGTAATGGAGTTGAATACGAGCCAGATATGACGAATCACGAAGATTTGATGGCAGCCGCTCTAGAAGCAGTTGAACAAGCCGAAACGCGCGCCAATGGTGCGCAATTCGCAGAATTAGACAACGGCAATGCCGCCGATTTGTCGTCCGATGAACGATCAGAATCGGGCATGGGCGATACGGAACAAGCCGCGGCGTTCGATCTCGATATCGATCTCGACCTCGATCTCGAATTGTCGGGATCGGATTCGTCTTTGCCAAACCTCGGTAAAGACCTCATCGCCAAGCTCAGCGCACAAAAAAATGCCAAAAGCGATGCGCCCACAGTCGCCGGAGCCAAAACGCCAGCCGCCGATAAAGCGCAAAGCACACAGCCCAGCTCAAAACCCACCTCGGCAGGCACAACAGGAACGCAAGCAAGCACCACAGGAGCGCAAGCATGCACAGCTGGAGCGCAAGCGATCCCCAAACCCGCGCCCAAAATCGTTTTGCCCCAGATCGGAGCCCTAAAATCGACGCCAAACGAAGCGCAAGCCGCGCAAGCACAAACGCCGACACAAGCTAAATACATGATGCTCGAAAACCTCGTGCAGGCACAAAAAGTTCGCATCGCTTCGCTCGAAAACGAAATCGAAGAAATACAGCGAAAGTCTCAAGCCGTTTCGACGACCGAAATCGACGAGCTCCATGCGCAAAACAAAGCACTCAACGATCGCATCGTTCGCATCTCTGCCGATTTTGACAATTATCGCAAGCGCGTTTTGCGCGACCAAGATCAAAATAAAGAACAAGCCGAGGAACGGATCGTCACCAGTTTCTTGCCCGTCATCGACAATCTCGAACGCGCCCTCAATCACGCACGACAGTCGAACGACTTCGAAAAGCTACTGCAAGGCGTCGAAATGACATATCGACTCTACTTGCAAACGCTCGGAAAACTCGGTTGTACCCCCTTCGAAAGCCTCGGGCAAGATTGCGATCCCAATTATCACGATGTCTTGCAACGCGTCATCGATGACGAAAAAGCACATAATACAATTGTTCAGGAGCACCTAAAGGGGTACATCATGCACGATCGCGTGTTGCGCCCAGCCCTCGTCGTCGTGTCGCAACATTCACAAGAGCCAACAACAGACAAAATAGAGGATTAGCCTATGTCGAAAATCATCGGTATCGATCTCGGTACGACGAACTCCTGCGTATCGGTCATGGAAGGTAATAATGTCGTCGTCATTGCCAATCGCGAAGGATCGCGAACGACGCCATCGATCGTCGCATTTTCGAATACCGGCGATACACTCGTCGGGCAAATGGCCAAACGACAAGCAGCAAAGAATCCCAAGAATACCGTTTTTGCCGTGAAACGCCTCATCGGACGAACGATCGATGACCCAGAAGTCGTGCGGCTCAAGTCGCTCGTTCCTTTCGATATCGTGCCCATGGGCTCGGGCGAAAGAAAAACACCTGGTGTCAAAATTGGCGATAAAGAATACAGCCCGCAAGAGATTTCTGCGCTTATTCTTTCGCAAATGCGAGATATTGCCGAAGATTATGTTGGCGAGAAGATCGAACAAGCCGTCATCACCGTGCCGGCTAACTTCAACGACGCTCAGCGCCAAGCGACGCGCGATGCTGGTCGCATCGCCGGTCTCGACGTTTTGCGCGTCATCAATGAACCGACCGCCGCATCGCTCGGCTACGGCTTCGGCGAAGATCGACACGAAACGATCGTCGTCTATGACTTGGGCGGCGGCACATTCGATATCTCCATCCTGCGCCTCGGCGACGGCATGTACGAAGTACTCTCGACCGTCGGCGATCCATTCCTCGGTGGCGAAGATTTCGATAATCGCATCGTCGAAACTTTGCTCTCAGAATTCCAAGACGAAAATGGCATCGATCTGCATAGCGATATGTCGGCAATGTACCGCATTAAAGAAGCCGCAGAATGCGCCAAACAAGAATTAAGCGTCGCTCGCGAAACCGAAATCAACCTCCCCTTCCTCACGATTAAAGACGGCGCCCCACTCCACATGTCTCGCACTATCACGCGAACCGAACTCGAAGACCTCACACGCGATATCGTCGAAAAAACTATCCCAATCTGCCAACAAGCCCTCGACGACGCACAACTCACCGCTAAAGATATCACACAAGTCGTCCTCGTCGGCGGTATGACGCGCATGCCACTCGTTCGCGAACGCGTTCAACAATACTTCAATATCCCCATCAATACCGACGTCAACCCCGACGAAATCGTCTCGATCGGCGCATCCGTCCAAGCCGGCGTCCTCAACGGCGATGTCCAAGAAGTCGCCCTCATGGACGTCACCCCACTATCGCTCGGCATCGAAACAATGGGCGGCGTCTTCATGCCTCTCATTCCTCGCAATACCCCCATTCCATGCGAAGCCTCGGAAATCTTCTCCACCACCGTCGATTACCAAGAAATGGTCAACGTCCACGTTCTGCAAGGCGAACGCGAACTCGCTAGCGAAAACTACTCCCTCGCTCGATTCGAATTGTGGGGCATTCCCCCTCTTCTTCGCGGTATGCCGCAAATCGAAGTCTCGTTTAAGATCGATGCCTCGGGCATCGTCTCCGTCTCGGCACTCGAAAAGACAACCGGACGCGAAGCCAACGTCAAAATCGAAGCTTCAGGCGGTTTGTCGGAATCCGAAATCGATACGATGATCGCCGAAGCCGAAGCAAAGCGAAATTCCGACGCCGAACTCCACGAACGAATCGACAAAATTAACGAAGCAAAAGGACTCGTCTATATGGCAGAACGCTCCCTCAAACAAATGGGAAGCTACTTGCCCGAAGATACCGTCGCTCAATTCCAAAACGCTATCGCTCAACACATGGATTACCTCAATAACAATCCAAACGATATGCTCACCGAAGACGTCAAATCGACAATCCGCGAACTCGAAAAACTCGCACAAACAATCGCCGAAACCGCCTTTAATGCAATGAGCAATTAGCAGTTAGCAATGAGCAATGAGCAATGAGCAGTTAGCAATGAGCAATGAGCAATGGGTGATGGGGGGGGAAGATGCGGGCGTAGTTTTTAGGGAGTCTTGGAAGATGGAATTGGTGGATGAAGTGGCAGGCATAGTTTGGCAGTGGAGGGAATGAAGGGGGCGAGCGTGATAGCATGACACCAAGCACGATATATCGCAAAGTGATGATCTTTAATTGGATAAAGCTCGGAATAGGCTTTCTCAACTGCCTCATCGCCATGATGATCGTCGGAGGAGCTTATCTCGTCATCACGCATTTTGAATTCGAAATGATGACGAATATCGCCATCGGATGCGGAGCGTTTTTATTCATCGTCGGCGCGTATTATATCACGATGAGCCGACTTGGATATAGCATCAGAACCGGGCAACTCGCCATTACGGAACGCGCCAATGCCGGAAACGACTTGCCGCCAAATCCGATCGAGTTTTCAAAAGATATCGTATCGAAGCGGTTTGGTTCGAATCGCAAATTCTATCTCGTATCGCGCGATATAGCGATCGTCATTCGACAATTCGTCAGAGTGATATCTCGCGGGTTTTCTGTCGACTCCGATTTGCCCGATCTTCGCATATCGCATCGATTATTGATATTGCTTAGTCATACGGCAATATATAAAGCAGATGATTGTTGCATTGCTTATGCACTACGAAAGCGCGATTATGAACTCAATGCCGCCATCGTCGATGCGCTTACGATACTGGCTCAACAATGGAATGTATTTATACGACGCGCATTTAAATTGAGCTTGTTCGTCATCGTCGGATGCATTTTTTTATTTTTGATATTCTACTTACCTGGACTCGCCGTTTCTCAATCGTTGAGCATCAGTTCGTTGCCGTGGATGGGGATATCGTTCTTGCTCATGTTGTCATTCAAGATCGCTTTCTTCGATTCATGGGTTCAAACGAAAATGACATGCGAGTTTCTCGATATTACTAACGATACGGCGATCGATGGAAAACTCTATCAGAAATTAGATTCGTGGTCGTCGATGTATGCTCATCTTCGGAAATTAGCTCAAAAGGCTACCGAAAAAGCCGAAAAAGCCGAAAACCCAACCGATGTAGATAATCATATCGCACGCGAAACGAAAGACGACGATGTAAAAGATTGTTGTAATGATGGAGATGATGAAAACAAAGTATTAGAAGATGACAATGCAAATGAATGCACTCATGCAAAAGGTCATTGCAATGAGTGCGATTTGGAGCAATCCGCAGACTATGACTCGTCATCGTCGAGTGATGAGCACTCGAGACTAGGTTGATGTGGTGTACAGGTGAGCGAGCAAATCGTGGCGACGGGGCGCGTCATGGGGGATTGGGAAAGCGAGCAATAATCGAGGCGGAGAAGGGATCCGTTTTCGACGTGGAGTTTAGGCGCAAATAATCCACGAGCTTCGGTTTCGTCCATTTCGTCGAGCATTTTTTGCGAAATGTGATCGAACGAACCGCGCCCGAGCAAGAGCAGAGTCGAAGCAATTGCATCGGTAGAGAGTGCATCGACGCCGTTTTGGATATTCTCGACGAATTGATCGTAGAGATCGGGGTTTGGGAGTGCAATAGCGCGATCGCGTTTTGGATCGAGTAGAACGGCAAAATAACGCGTTTTGTAGCCGGCATCGCGAGCAAAAGCGCTCGGCTCGGTCGTGACACCGCCCAAGACCATGTTGCCGAGCTTGTAGTAGACGATGGCGTCGCCTTTTTGAGCTCGCACGATAGCTTTTATCGCGCGAGCATAGTCGGGCGACTGCAGATCAATCGCCTCGTATTGCGTCGGCGATTCCCATGCAATGGCATCATTCGTCGATCCCGAACATCCAGTCAAGAGCGACATCGTAGCGATGATGAAGGATTTAAGTCCCATGGCTAGAATTTACCGCCGCGCCCGCTTGTCGCAGGTTTGTCTCTGTGTAGCCCCATGCGTTCAAACCACTCTTTATGTGCGGCGCTCGTCTTTGAACCTTTGGGATTTGCGACGTGATAGGAGGCATAGAGTTCGGCAAATTCTTCGCCAGGATCGCGGAATTGATACATGCTTATCTTTTGCTTCCAAGCATCATTCGAGAACGAATACCATCCACGCCCTTCGTATCCTTCGTGGATTTGGCGTTTCATATCGTTGCGAGCGCCTTTATACCATGGCATGTATTGATAGCGCTTTCCATCGGCTACGGTGTAGTAATAGGTGAACGAACGCGCAATGTGTTTGTATACGGTCGAATTGAGCAATACTTTCGTGAGTTCGGCAGCACCGCGATACCCGTTATTGTCGGTGTTCCCCTTGAACCAATCGACGGCTTTATCGAGGATAGTAGCTTCTTTTCCGCCGCGTTTACCGAGGTTTTGATAAGCTTTTTGGACGGTAGGCAAGATGTTTTTTTCGATGGGTTTGCCATTAGAATCGCCGACGACGCGTTTTTTGACGAGGAGTTTAGCGCCCTCGCGAGCGATATCTTTTTCTTCTTTGGTGAGGCCTTCGGGGAATGGCGTGACGGCATAGGACTCGATCATCGTCGCAATGTTTTGCGACGAATTTCCCTCTGCTTTCCAATCGCTAATGGCGCGGAAATCGGCTCGCCCTGAGTACTTTTTGCCGATATCGACGATGTGCCCGAGTTCGTGGACCATCGTACAATCGAGCGAATTGAGCGAATACTTATAATCGTTCTTCGATTCGCAATAACCGTTGCCGGCAATCGCCTTCGTATTGGAATCGGTGTAGTTGACGTTATAGCTCCCCGTCCAGTCGAGAGCGACGCCACCACCGCCCGAAGAAGTATTCATCGTCGTGATCGAGCAGACTTTATCGACGTGGCTCGGGGGCAAGAGTCCGAGGCTATAGTATAGATGGCGCGCACCGTTGACAGTCCAAGCTTGCTCGGTGTCGGACGTGCAGCACAAGAGTTTGAATATCGTGCCTCGGATCGTCTTAGACCCGAGCTTGACGCCGTATCGCTTTTCGACAAACGACTGCATCACGGCATCGTCGTTGACGTGCGTATAGAGCAAGTCCATGCTGGCTTTGACGTAGTAGTCGGTTTTCATCGCCAACAGTGCGTTCATCGTCGTGCTGTTTTCGGCAACCGATTTACGTTCGGCATCGGTCATGCTCTTCGCACTCGACAAGACTTTAGGGCTATTTTTTGCCGCAATTGCCGTTTTGAATGCTTGGACTTGCGAAACCGATTTTGCTTGTGATTTGGCGGCAGTCGCGGGCGAAGACTTCGCCTGAGTCGCCATCTTTGGCGCTCGCAAGTCGTTGACCTTGACGGCTGGAGCCGTTTCTTTTTTGGCTAGTGGCTTGTTCTGCATCGTTTGTGCCATTGTTTGGTCCTCCTATATAGGTTACGTAACACCACACACACACTTACATCTAGAGTACACGATTCTGTTCTGCAAGGGAAGTGAACAAAATGCGCTCGAACGAGTAAGAGCATGTTGGTGGCCGTCGATAGTTGGTGTAGCATGTGCCCATATTGCCCTCGGGCAATGCTGGGGGGCTCAAACGGAGTCGAAAACGCGAGAAGAATCGACCGTTTGCGAGCGGAAAGTGGACGTGCGTGCGCGTTTTGGGGCGTTGTGGAAAAAAATGTTCACATGAAAATGCAAATAATATTTTGTTCGCGTGGCGAATTGTGCTAGAAGGCGCGAGTGATGCGTCGACGCTACCGATGTGGCGTGTAGAATGAGAGGAGAGCGCATGAATCGACGAATTATTGTCATGGTATTAGCTGGTGTGATCGGTAGCAGTGGCGTTGCCTTGGGGCAAGAGGCGAAGCCATCACGGACGATAAATTTGGTGTATGACGATTCGGGTAGCATGATACGGCAGGGGAGTACGTATGTGGATACGTGGTGCCAAGCGAAATATGCGCTCGAAGTCGTGGCGTCGATGTTAGATGATCGCGATGTATTAAATGTATATTATATGAGCGATTATGACAGCGGAATGGCAGCACCGCCGCGCATACGTTTGCATGGCAGTCAGAATCCGCAAGTGGTGGCAGGCAATGTGTCGACGGTGCATCAGATGGTGACGCCGTTCGGAAATACGCCGTTTAGTGCAGTTCGGAAAGCACATCAAGATTTAAAGCGGGCGTCGAGCGATGAACGTTGGCTCGTAGTTTTGACCGATGGCGAGTTTGAAGATGGAAAGATGACAAATGATGCGGTGGAGTCATACTTCCAAGAGGTCGTGGCAGGTGGTCAAGCGAAGGTGATGATGCTCGCGATGGGACCGATGGCGGCGACGATACGCAGCGATGAACAGAAAGGTATATATTTCGAACATGCGACGTCGACGCGCGATATATTGCCGAAATTGACGGCGATATGTAATCGGATATTTCAACGCAATGCGTTGCCAGTGCAACACGAGAATGCAAAAGTTGGAATTGAATTTAGCGTTCCAATGCGAGAGTTGATCGTTTTAGCGCAGGGCAGCGAAGTGACGATGGCAGGGCCGATCGTAGCGGCTGAAGGAGAGAATGCGCCATCTTCGGTAGTACAAGTAAAGTATTCGGAGGTGTCGTCGACGCAGAATCCACCGAATGCAGTCGTTGCGCGCGATTTAAATGGCATTGTCGCGACATATTTCGGACCGTTTGCGCCAGGGAAATATACGATCGAAATAGCGAAAGCCGACACAGTCGACGTTTATTACAAGCCCAATGTATCGATTGCGGCTTATTTATATGATTTAGATGGCAATGAAGTGACCGATAATGCCGACATCGTCAACGGCAAGTATGTGTTGCGATTTGGTTTTGTCGATGCGAAAACGAAAGCAAAAGTCGAAGATACGTCGTTATTGGGGCGTATCGATTACGAAAGCATTGTGACGAATACGCCGATCGATGGGGCTGTATCGACAGTCGAGGCGAAAGACAATTCGACGATAGAGATTCGAGAAGGTAAACTCGACATCGCCGTGAAAGCGCAATATTTAGAATACAACACGGTGAAGACGTCGTTGACGTTTGACGTGTTTTTCAGGAATGAATTGGAATATCGGGTTGAGGAAGTGCCCGAATATAAGCTTACCGATGATGGATATATGAATTTCGACAAGCCGGTGCGGTTGTCGGTGCAAATGAAAGATGGCGACAAGGCGATCGATTTGACACCAGAGCAATGGGCGGCGATGGGGTTGCCAAAAGTATATACGAAATCGGGAGAAGGAAAATTCCAAATCGCGAAGGGGGAAAAGATCGGGGAATTTCTAGTCAATTTGGATTTCGATGGCGTCGATCCGTTTGAAGTGAAAGAGACGGAAGCATCGTTTTCGGTGAGCGGTGGGTTTGAAAAGGGGAAATCGTCGGCAGCAGGTCGCGTCGAGGCGACCGTATCGATAACGAATGAGATATCGGATTGGGCGCGTTTTTTGAGATGGATGGAGCTGAATTGGAAAACGGCATTGATGTGGCTCATCGCTGGCATCATATTATGGGGTTATATGCCCTGGGTGAAGAAGCGATTTGGGAAGATCGGCAGTCGTATGCCAGTGACGAAAAAGACGGTTTTTAGTACAAAAAATGATGACGGAATTGCAAAGTTTTCGAAGGATACGATGTCGGTGATAATGCCGTATCGAGCAGAGACAGGTGTATTGGATCTATTTCAAGCATTTCCAAAGGTATCGCCACTGACGTTGAAATTGAAAGCGGCAGGAAATGGCAATATATATATTATGAATTACAGGGATGTCGATGCACGGTGTGAATTTGCTTCGAAGAAACCAAGGGATCATAAACCAAAGAAGCCATTCACATTTCGTCCGAATTGCACGATTACTTTTCGAACAGAGAATGACAAGGGAGAAAAAGAAACGTATTCATTTTCGATGATGTCTACGTCGAAATCGAAGAAATGATATTTTGGCAATATATGCCGTCGCGGTCGGAGGCTTTATTTTGTCATTTGGCGCATGAATGGCGTATCTGTTGTAGGGATGGCGCGGTTATCGTGGAAAGTGCGAGTTTTTTAAGCGTTTTGAACGCGAAATAATGCGTAGCGTCGGAGCGTTACGCGTGGCGCGATGTGTCGCAGGACGATGGAATTATCGTAGATATTGACGCGTCGCAGATAGTAGGAATGTGTCAACGTCGTAGAAAGAGCAAACGTCGTAGAAATAACCCATAGACGAGTATAGAGAAAGGAGAGCGTATGGTAGCCCCAACATTGTTAGTCGGCCTTGGTGGAACGGGATCGAAAATCGTGTGTCGCGTGGCGAACATGGTGTCGTCGGATCAACGGAATCGAATAGGATATGCCGTATTTGATACGGATATCAATGAATTGCGCGGTATCGAAGCGGCGAATCCGTTTGTGACGTGTATTCAGACGTCGACGAATTTATCGGTGGGCGAGTCGTTGAACATCGACGAACACGCCAGGAATGAGTGGTTCCCGATGAACCAGATATTGGACAGCAAGACGTTGACAGAGGGAGCGGGGCAAGTACGCGCGACATCGCGATTGGCGTTTGAGATGGCGGTTCGCGCCGGTTTGATGGACAAATTGCATTTTGCGATTGAGAATTTGTATAAAGTCGAATCGACGAATACGGAACAGGCGTTGCGCGTGGTGATCGTCAGTTCGTTGGCAGGCGGAACGGGTTCTGGTCTTATCGTGCCGGTTGCCTTGTACATACGCAACTTCTTAAAGACGCGCTTCCAGCAGAGTGCAAATATCATGCGCGGATTTTTCTTGATGCCAGAAATATTTTTCGAGGTCATACGAGGGCAAACGGAGCGCAACAATTTAATGTGCAATGCGTATGCGACGATCCGCGAGCTCGATGCGTTTTTGATGAAAGGCGATGGGACGTTGAATGAGAAATACATGACTTCGGTGAAGTTGGATTTCCCGCGCGTTGGAACGGATACGTATGATGAGTATATGGTACGTCCGTATGATTTTTGCTTTTTGTTCGATGCGCAGAATACGGCGGGGCGCAAGCTCAATAACTTCGCACAATACATCGAGCACGCGGCGAATTGTATATATTCGCAATCGATAGGCCCGATGAACAAGCGCAGCAATTCGTCGGAAGACAATACGATTCGCGATCTGTGTGCGCAACGCGGTCGGAATCGATATGCTGGGGCGGGGTCTGCGATGCTCGTGTATCCGGTCGAAGATATTAAAGAATATATCGCGTTGAAATGGGCTCAGCAGACGATATCGGATCAGTGGTTGAAATTCGATCGGATATATATGGGTAAGGTAAAAGAGTTGCAAAAACAGCGAGCCCAAGGCGTCGTCGTGCAAGAAATCACGGCGGCCGACGATTATTTGCAAACGGTCGACACGCTCGATAGCCAGAAAGACCCATTTGCAATATCGATATTGGATCAATGCAAGTGCTACGATGAATCGGGATTGAATCGGACGGGTAGCCGAGTCGATCACTACATCAATGCATTGTTTGATTATGTAGAGCAGCAGGGGAATTTGGAGTGTAGTGCTCGTGCAGATGCGACCAAAGCGATACAGAGGATCGAAGGTGGAAATGATTCGGGGTCATCGATCCTAGATGCAGATGCGAAAGTGCGGTCGTATAAAAAGTACGTCGATCAATTTTGCAATAGTGCAACGTCATCGCTTGCGTATACGATATTCCGTGCGCAAGGCGAGAAAGTGACGAAAGAGAAAAAGGATTACCAACTCGAAACGTATTTGCGTGGCACGGATGGATCGTTTATGCACCCCAATGCCGTCCGTTATTTTTTATATCAGAGCCAAAAGACGATCGAGCGCCATATTCAGACGTTATGCAATGACATCGAAGATCATGAAGCGTTTTTTAAGGGTTTTGATGGTAATTATGACGATCCGAACACCGAACAAATAGAAACAGTTGAACAGTTTGTGGCGAAAAAAATACCGATTTACAATAGGCTGAGCAAGACATTGACTCAAGATCAGGCTGATGTAAAGGATCGTTTAAGTGGATTTGTTGAAATAATAGTAAACTATCATAAAGCGAAATTGAAGTTGGGAGTCTTGCGCGAGGGGTTAAACTATATCAATTCGTTGATTTTGTCGTTTGAGTCGTTTTACAACACGTTCGAGGCGAAGATCTCGATGATCGAGCGCCGAATGAATGAAATATCGAAGCGGTATCAAAATTGTGCAGGCAAGACGACGCGATATATTTGTGCATCGTCGAAGTGCATGAATACGCTATCGGACAAGATACCGTATACGGGGAGCGCGATACGAATCGACGGGGATTTGGCAGACGAAATCTATTCGAAGGTTCGGATTTATGCGCAATTTGACGAAGACGAGCGTCCCGGAAATGGCCGTTATTTCAACGAATTGTTTGATGAAACGATAATCGGTTATTACAAAAAAAAGATGATGGAATCGTATGGATCGCTCATCGACATGGATATCATATCGGCGATGGAGCGCGAAATAGAGATCGAAGAAGGAGAATACGATCCAGCGAGGATTTCGCAGATAACGGAAAACATCATCTATAACACGCGCAAGATGTCGACGCCGTTTATCGAGCGTCCGTTGGGCGAACAAGTAGAACCGATATCGGCGTGTACGTATCATCCGAGTATTGATCCGCACGATGATTCGCCGCGCGCAGGATTGATTGCAAAGGAATTGAATAATTACGGAGGTACGCCCGATAGCGATATCGGCAAGAATATGATTATATTCTATCAGTCGATATATGGCTTGCGAGCGAATCGATTGTCGAAGTTTGCACCAGCGCGAGAGGGGATTTGTTCGGAGGGAATGTATCACAAAGCGTATTTCGAGCTCGTGCGCCAAATCGTTCCGGCATTGAAGAATATTCCCATCATTACGCCGCATATCCACAAGGGTTGGCACTTGGTGGCAAATATGCCAGACCTCGACGAAGTCGATCAGAAAGACCAAGAAATGCGGATTTACAAGGCATTTTTGCTCGGTCTCATCTATGGAATTATCAAGCAGAAGCCTGTATCGTCGCGCGACTTTTTATACAAATTGGAATTAAGTGGATCGGCACCTGAATCGTTTGTCGTGTCGAATCATACGCCATGCGATTTGTTCTACGAGGTGCTCGATGCATTGACGATCAATCCGCTCGTCGTCGATCGGATATTGGACGAAGTGCAGCGTTTGATGAAGAAGGAACTCAATTCGAAAGTTTCGTTTAAAACGAGCCAGATGTGTAAGCTTTTGAAGAAGTTTTCGGTGACGGAATACGAAGCGAAAAAGAAGATGGTAGTTCGGTTTAAGCTGAACGATGTCTCGATATTTGACTTCCCGTCGTTGTTGTCGGTGTCGTCGCCCGATAACGCGTTTACGCTCGATATGGGGACGGATATCGTGCGCGTTGCGCTCGACATATTCCACGATTACATTGCATCGATGACAGACGCCAATCACGTCGATGAAGTGTTTGGCGAATTCGTCGTAGAGCAATATCGGCAGTTTACGAAGACACGCGGTAACTTTGAGCTTTATGACAATTTGATATGGTTTATGAGCGAATTGAAGCGCGTCGCGATCGAGTATTTGCGACACCTCGATTTGGACGAGAATGCACAAGAGATCGAAGACATTGAAACGGCGCACGAATCGACATTGATGGAAGGTTCTGTTTCTGGCGTAGAAGGTTCCGAATCGGCAAGTGTAAACCCAGGCGATTCGAATGAAGATTATGGCGAGGACGAAACGAACGAAGTCAACGATATCGCGGGAGACAGCAACGTGCGGGCGTCATCGAGTGAGCCGATGATATCGTTAGCGGAGCACAACGCAGAGGTCGAAGAGCTCAAGAATAAACTGTCGAAGCAGGATGAAGCGATTGAGAAGTTGACTTCGATGGTTCAATCGTTGAGTCTCCAGATGTCGCAGGTTCGCAGTGGTGATGCGGAGCAAGAGTAATCGTCGTGTATACGCTTATCTTTGTCGACAAGAGAACCGCCGATGCGATGGCGGAATATCGCTTTTTGTTTCGTCCGTTTGAATTGGCAGGGCAAGTGGCGTTTTGCCATTGGAATGCCGATGGGCGGACGGCGGAGGATGCGATCCCCGAGTTACCGATGTTATTGCGCGGAAAAAAAGAGTACCGTGCCATCATCATCAACTCGGATGCGCTGTGTTCGGACGAACGGATACCGCGTCCGGACGACAAGAATCCGTTTGATTATACGTCGGTCGATTTAGAACGCGGTGCTCATGAGAGTCCGATACCGTTGATACGATTGACGCATATATTGGCGGGTTATGAGCCGTTGCCAAAGCGACAATTCAAGGCGATGATCGAGTATTACGATGAAGAGAAGCGTTGCATGATGCACGTTGCGCCAGAAGTATACAATGCGCTTCGACATGAATCGGTCGACGATGAGGACGGCAATGTTGAAGACTTGGGCAAGCCCATTTATATCGAAATCGAGCCAGATGCCGCCGAGATAGAGAAGCATCGAGAACTGTATGAACGATATCTTTCATCGGAGGCACGCCCGTCGGAAATCTTGCTCATGTCGTTGAGGAAGCGTCGGGCAGAAGACGAAAAAGAAGAGACGCTGGGGGCTTGGCAAGTTCCGATAGAGGCGTTGAGTTCGTCGTTTTGGGAGAAGAATCGGTATCCGTCGTGTTGTCGATTTTTGTATGCAAATGTCGATTTATCGGATGCGATGAAAGCGGAGCGCGATTTGACTTCGTTTTGGTTTTCGGCGGTATTATTGTCGACGAATCGGATTCCGACGGCGTATATGCAAGCGTATCGATTGTATACGATAGGCGTTGGCGTCGATACTGGAGTATTTGAAAGGCAACTTTGCGAACATATTGCATTGCTCGACAAGGCAAAGGAATACGTCGCAGAGGCGATGAATGAGCTCCCAAAGGCGTCGCTTGATAAGAACGCAGTCATCGTCGAGCCGATACCTATACCAGTCATCATCGAGCAAGACGACGCGCGTAATGTGATGAGCAAATGCGACGCGACGCATGGTGCAAATCCGAAAGATGCGTTAGTCAAGGATGAGGAGAAGGAGCGGGATGCAATAAACGATGGTGTACGCGATCCGCGTCGGGCAATAGATCGCGCGGCGAGGTCGATGCGTGAGCAGGTCCGTTTGTTTTATGGTAAAGCGTATGAGTTAGATGAAGTTCAATATGAACAATTAATACGCGATATCGAAGAGCGCGAAAAGAGCGTGTTAAAGATGCGCCCCAAGAATTATCACGATGAAAAGAAGATAAAGGAGATGGCGGAGCAGACCAAGAAGGACTATGACAGGAATCGAGGCGAATTGCTCGGTAGTGGAACGAAGATGAAAGTATTTATCGCCGTTGCATGTGTGGTCGTATTGGGGTTTGCGCCATATTTAAGAGATATCATCGCAGGTTATCGCGTTGCAGATTTGGTATGGCTATGGGCATCGTTGATGACACTAGCAGTCGTCATCATCACGCTGATCGGTGGGTATTGGGGGTTAAACATACACGAGGCAAAGGAGAAAGATTTGATCAAAAACATCGCCGAAAATGCCAAGGAAAGCAAAAGTGCGAATGAGAAGACGCAAAAAGAGTATACAGATTTCTTTTCCGAGGCATGTACGTTGATGTATGCGAATTCAGTATTGAATGGTGCGAAGATTTGCGAAGACAGCGCGAGTCAGCGGCGTCGTAAATTATATGAGCATGCGAAAGCGATAGAATTTGCGCGTAGTCGAGATGAGAGATGGTTATTGGCGTATGATAAGCGAGTCAACACCGATGATATCGTGGCGATACTCGAGGATTTCGATGTCAATGTGGAGCCAGCTGCGAATCATTTATATCAGCTCAAGCCCGATATCGATGGAGACAAGATAGAGATAAATCGGAGTGGCGAGACGCTAGATGCGCCCTATCGATTTATCGGAAGCGTAGAGATCGAGCGCGTTGAAATATTTGACGAATTCGAAGGAGTCTGTGGATAATGGAAACGATAGGGTTTATAGATGCTATATTATACAGTCTCCCCTTTATTCTCTTATGTATATGTTGTTATAAGTTGAATTTATCGAAGCCGTATCGATATCGCCAATTCTTGTTGCCGATAGCATCGATAATCTTCTCGTTTTTGATCATCTATGAAATAGATCAGTACAACGCTTACATACAAGACGAAGTTCAGCAGAATGCCTGGTTATATAATTTACTCGCATCGAACGACATTAATGTATTAAAGTCGCGCCTAGTATATATCGTGAATTGTGCGATAGCATTGACATTTTTGCTCATCAAGGGCGTGTTATTGTTGTTATCGTGGCATTGGTGGAAATCGAAAGAAGTCGTAGAATCGACGTCGGGTCTCGTATATGAGCGTCAACATGGGGTATTGCCGCATCGCGAGACGGTGTATGAACGTCGAGATCGCGGAACCAACCTCGACACAGTCGTTGAAGCAGAAGAAGAATCTGAATCGGAGGAATCGGAAGAAGGGAAGTCGAAGAAGACTGTTCGGGATTGGTGGGTATTGCGCCCAGAATATCGAGGATTTCGATTTTTATTTGGCGGATTTTACATTGCCTGTTTTGTGGCATCGTTTTTGTTCTTCTTAATGTCGAATTTGAAACCAGAATGGCGCGTGTTTTCGGCAGTATCGTATCCGGTATTGGCGATATTGATGCTTGGAGAATTTAAATCATTTTTAAGTGGTTTAGATCACATAGACGAAGTGAAAGAGGCTGAAAGCAAAAAGCCAAAGAAAGCGTATAATCCAAATTTCATGGCGTTGCGAAAAGAGATTCTCGACTTATATGGCGATCGTCCGTTGCACGATTTGATCTTGGATTCGGATGAGAGCGATGCCGGTGTATTATTACGCGATATTGAAGAATATATTAATCCGCAGTCGAATAAGGATGGCAGCATAGTCGTCGACTATTTCAATCTTTTGCGTTCGCAGAAGCATGAGCTCGATATGAGTTATATCGAGACGACGCTAGCGTTGATGAATGGGAAGAGTGCGATATTCTTCAATCCATTTTATCACGATTTGACGGATTATTTGCTTTTGCCGATGGCGCGTTCGTTATATCGCAATCGAAAGTGTTTGATCATCGTGGGTCGAAATTCGGCTACAGATGATGTGATATCGTGGTGTGAATCGGGAATAGAAGAGTTTTTTGGAACGAAGGCGCTTTGGCAAGTAGGGATATTGTCGGCAATTCCGAATAACTATGACATTGGAGTGTTGAAGTTTAGCGATATCTATCGGCGAGAAGTCCAAGTTGCGAATGCGGATTTCTTCAAAGATGTGAGCTTTATATTTTTGATCGAGCCATCGAAGATATTGTCGACGGGTCAGATGGGCTTGAGCTTGTTAGTATCGATGTGCGAATCGGACGATGAACCGATAGTCTATTCGGCATGCGACCGGAACTGCGATGGCTTAGTCGATTCGCTGTCGCATGTCCTTCGTACAAAAATCATCAACGTATCGGCGACGTTACAAAACCGCGCGACGAATTTCTACTTTTATTGGGCGTCGGAGGGTGTATCGTTGCATCATAAGATCGTGCCCGATATCGCGCGTTATTTGGGGCTTGGAACGTCGATGAACGTATTGGCGTTAAAACATCAAATACGACCTGCCAAATGGATGGGTGGGGATAAATTCCCCGTGCACGATATCAAATGGATCGATGGACAGTATTATGGCCAGTTGTGCCATGCAGCAATGTTGCCAAAGGCGCAAGCGGCTTGGAATGAGGCGTTCTTGGTCGAGCCAAATTTGTGGCAATTGGGCGTGATTGAATCGGGTAACTTCATCGTCGAAGATGAATTTTGCAATCTCTTTGAAATGAGTCGTCTGTTTTCGACGCGATATCACAAGGAGGGTGCAATACACGTCGTAAGCGAGCACTACATGTTGCGCGATTATATGTTTGACAATATCGATGCACTGCTGTTCGACCCGAAGGCATTGCCGACGATCGTGCCAGATTTTGCGCGCACGGAGCGCAATCTCGTGCTCAAGCTGATCATGAAGATGAGTCTTGCGCCGCTGAGCGAATTGGATATCGCGAAAGAATTCGTATTGGGTGGATTGATATCGGGGCAAGGCGGAGAGATTGCCGATGACCCGATTTCGCTGATGAAGCAATTGTTTGAAAAGCACTTCGATATATCGGGTGGTATTAATAATAAATGGGTTGAAGAGAAACAGGCGAATCCGTTGCTGAGCAAGCCGGTGCGTTATTGCCGAATCGCAGAAGAGAGCTCGTTATCGGAATTTGCCAAGAAGTTACAAGCGGCGACGTTTATTGCCGAAGACGAAAGCGGAGAAAAGCATTTCATCGGTGCGCGTTTGTTTGGTCATGTATTCCAAGCATTTTTGCCAGGTCAATTTTTGACATCAGAAGGGAAATACTATCAGGTTCAGAGTATTACCGCCGACAGTGGCGTCGTCGTTCGTCGAGCCGCCGATCACATCCATAGTCGTTTATATTATCGCCAACTTCGCAAGACGAAGATAACGGAATGGCGAGCAGATCAAGCCGTGGCAAGCCAGCGCGAGATGAGCATGCATTTAGATGATCAGTTGTTAAAGATACGCACAGAGCGCGGCTTTGGCGATATCGAGATATCGACTGAAGGCTATTTGCAGATGGATGATTTATCGGATATCGTAAATGCAAAGAAATTCGTCGTCAACGATATTCCGGTGAGAAAGTATAAGAATAAAGCATTATTGAAAATTATCTTGCCCGAGACGACGTTCGATGTGCGTTGGACGATATCATTGTTTTTCAATGAGATATTCCGGACGGTGTTTCCCGAGGGGTATCCGTATATTTTTGCGACGCTTCGCGCCGATATAGCAGATAGTGTCGATTTAGGGCATTTAGCGAGCATTTGCCGACCACTTGAGCCTTGCAACTGTAATAAAACGACTGCTGAAGATGAAGAAACGAGTCATCGTCGATGCGTTTGCGATTGCATGGGTATCGATGAAGATGCGATCGTCTTTGTCGAAGATAGCGATATAGATCTTGGATTATTGACAGCCGTTGAACGCAATATTGAAAGGTTCTTTGAATGGATGGCAGATTTCTTGAATTGGCACTTGGGCATGGTCGAGGCGCCAGTCGATGAAGCGATTGCCAAGCTAGAAGAATCGATCAGAAAGATGAAGTTGCGAATCGAGCGCGGCGAACGGATCAAGCAAGAAGCTTCGGATCTGGAAACGTCGGAGGAAAAGATCGGTCTGTGGCATCGTTTTGTGAAATGGGTCAACGGCCTCTTTAGCTCAGGAACGCCCGCAGGAACGGGAGGCGACGCGGATTCGGAGGTGACGTATGACTCGACACAAGTCGACCTAGAGCAACTCGAAAAAGACGAAGCTCGCCTTCGCGCTTTGCGCCAAATGTCGTTGTATCAACGTGAAGGATTTTTGCACTTGGGAAATGAGGCGTATCCGGAGCAACTGTCGATCGAAGCTGTGTTAGATTATTTGTCGAAGTTTGGATTTAACAATAGTTCGATAAGCGCAGTTAGAAAGGCAAACGATAAACACGATGAGATATTGAATGGAAAGTCTTGATCACTGGTGCATCGCACTACGCGAATGGAGGCATTGTTATCGGGCGATATAGCAGCGTACGCCATGTGTTTTTGCAAAAAGCGATGTGCCGTTAGAGAGGTCGAGCGACGTTGACGACGTGAAGCGCTCCGCCTTTATCGCTTGCTCGTCTGTGCAATTGGGTCTCTAAAGGTGAATTTTATTGGGGCATGTCGCCATGAGCGCGTCGCTCAATGCCGCCCTCGATATATGCCCGCGCCCGTGAGGGCGCGGGCTCGGTATGCTACGCGGCGGGAACGGTGGGCGACTCGCTGCAATCGATCGTCATGCCGAGTTGGGCAATGTGATCTTTGATAATTTCGAGTTTTATAAAGTCGCAGTATTTTTGCTTGTCGAGACCGGTGACGTCTTTGAGCATATCGGTGAACGATGTGACTTTTTTGTAATTGAGCTGCGCGAGTGTTTCGTCGGCCGCTAAAGTCGCTTTTTCGAAGGCGTGATCCATGGCAGTGACATTGGACGTATCCCAAAGGAGTTGATGTGTGAGTTTTGCTCCGTCGTTGCAGTTGGCGGCAGGGGTAAGCGTAGCGCAACCCCAGGAAGGCGGCGTATTGAGCCCGGAGGGCGAAATAGCCGCCAAGAGCCCGTATTGAGCCCAACGGGCGAAATAGGGCGACAAAAGCGCCGTATTGAGCGCAGCGAGATAGGCGCGACAAATGCGGAGGCGTATTGAGCCCGGAGGGCGAAATAGCCGCCAAGAGCCCGTATTGAGCCCAACGGGCGAAATAGGGCGACAAAAGCGCCGTATTGAGCGCAGCGAGATAGGCGCGACAAAAGCGGAGGCGTATTGAGCCCGGAGGGCGAAATAGCCGCAGCCGGCGGCGTATCGGCGGAGCCGATAGCCGGCGCAAAAGAGGGTCGTGCTTGTGGGTGCGGGCGTTTGGAGGCGCTGCGCGTGCGTCGTTTAGTAGACGAGTGTCGAACGCGAATCGTCTTCGATGACGGCGTCGAGTTGGGGCAAATCGGCGACGGAGCAGACGCGTAGTGAGAGTTTGTTGTCGCGGCACAGGACCATGGCGGTGAGGTCCATGACGCCCAGGTTTCGCGCGATGGCGTCGTCGTAGCGGATGCGGTCGAAGCGTTTTGCGTCGGGGTGTTTGGCGGGGTCGGCGTCGTAGATGCCGTCGACTTTTGTGGCTTTGACGAGTAGGTCGCAGCGGAGTTCGAGGGCGCGTAGTGCGGCCGCCGAGTCGGTGGTGAAGTAGGGGTTTGACGTGCCGCCGGCGACGAGTACGACGTGGCGATTGGCGAGGAGTTGGCGTGCGGCGGTGATATCGTAGGGCCGAGCGAGTGAGGCGACGGAGCTCATGGCGGTGGCGTTGCATTTGCGCGCGACGAGGTATTCTGCGAGCGTCATGCAGTTGACGACGGTGGCCATCATTCCGATTTGGTCGGCTTTTGCGCGATCGAGGCCCGAGGCGGTTTTGCCGCGCATGATGTTGCCGCCGCCCGTGACGATGGCGACTTCGTGTTTTTGCGCGAGTGCGGCGATGGTGTCGGCGAAATGCGAAAGTGCTTCGGGGTCGAGGCCGAGGCCGGCGCGGCCGCCGAGAACTTCACCCGATAACTTGAGTAAGAGTCGCATCGTTCTTCCTTATGGGTCGGTTTTCTTCGTCTTTTTGGCGCGAGCGGATTTGGCTTTTTTATCGTCTGCGTTGATCGATTTGTCGTCGATGGTGTCGTCGGAGCTGATCGATTTATCGTCGCTTTGCTCCGAGCCCGATTTGGCATCGTCGGATTTGTCGGCATCGGATTTGGCATCGCTCGTTTTAGTGCTTGCGTTGCTCGATTTGTCGTCTTGTTTGGCGTTGTATCGCGCGTTGAGTTCGTCGATTTGGCTCAAGTCGCCTTGTTTGGCGATGATATCGCTTGTGACGACGAGTTTTTTCATGTTCGGCATGCCTGGGACGGCGTATAGGAATGGCATCATGGCGTTTTCAAGTATGCTACGCAAGCCGCGTGCGCCGGATTCCTTTTTAATGGCCAGCTTGGCGATTTCTGCGAGGGCATCGTCGTCGAATTCGAGGTCGACGCCATCGATTTTGAACATCTTTTTATATTGTTTGACGAGAGAGTTTTTGGGCTCTGTGAGGATTTCGGTGAGAGCGGCTTCGTCGAGGGGTTCGAGCGTGGCGACGACGGGGAGTCGGCCGACGAGCTCGGGGATGAGTCCGAACTTGAGCAAATCTTCGGGTTCGAGGGCGTGATAGAGGGCGGAGAGATCGCGTTTGTCTTTGTTGACGACGTTGGCGTTGAAGCCCATGGAACCGAGCGATGTGCGTTTATCGATGATATCGGCGAGTCCGACGAAAGCGCCGCCGCAGATGAATAGGATATTCGTCGTATCGACGCGCAAGAATTCTTGTTGTGGGTGTTTTCGGCCACCTTTTGGAGGGACTGCCGCAACGGTACCTTCGATCATTTTGAGGAGGGATTGCTGGACGCCTTCGCCCGAGACGTCGCGCGTGATCGATGGATTTTCGCCTTTTTTTGCGATTTTATCGATTTCGTCGATGTAGATAATGCCGCGGCAAGCGCGTTCGATATCGCCATCGGCGGCGTTGACGAGGTTCAAGACGACGTTTTCGACGTCGTCGCCGACGTAGCCGGCTTCGGTGAGGCTCGTGGCATCGGCCATGGCAAAGGGGACGTCGAGAATCTTGGCGAGTGTTTGCGCAAGGAGCGTCTTTCCGGTGCCCGTGGGGCCGATGAGGAGGATGTTGGATTTCCCGAGCTCGATGCCATCTTTGGCAGGGCTCATAATGCGTTTGTAATGGTTATGGACGGCGACCGCCAAAACCTTCTTCGCATAATCTTGCTTGACGATGTATTCGTCGAGTTTCGCCTTGATATCTTTGGGCTTTGGCACGGTGAGCTTGCTCGTCACGTGCTGTTGAAGTCCCCAATCGATCATCTGCGAATCTCGACAAATCTGATTGTAAGCATCTTGGATGCACGATTCGCATATATACACATTTGCCCCGGCAATGAGACGTTGTGTATCGGCGCGATCTCGATCGCAAAATGAGCAACGTAGCGTAGCCAAAACTATACTCCTCTCAATCCATCATCATATTAAATACACGCATCTATGAATACTTCTCAAATGAAGTCCATTTTTGCGCGTCAAATCACGTCTCTATGAACGATTCATCCGATGAAGTCCATTTCTGCGCGTCGAGTCGCGTTTCAATGAAAACCTCACCCGACGAAGTCCATTTCTGCGCGTCGAGTCGCGTTTCAATGAAAACCTCACCCGACGAAGTCCATTTTTGCGCGTCGAGTCGCGTTTCAATGAAAACTTCACCCAATGAAGCCCATTTTTGCGCGTCGATTCGCGTCTCTATGAACGATTCATCCGATGAAGTCCATTTTTGCGCCTCGATTCGCGGCTCGATGAAAACTTCACCCGATGAAGTCCATTTTTGCGCGTCGATTCACGTCTCTATGAACGATTCATCCGATGAAGCCCATTTTTGCGCGTCGATTCGCGTTTCAATGAAAACTTCACCCGATGAAATACATCGTTTTGCGAAAATTATTCAGCCGCAGGCGCGACAGAATCGGGGTGACCTTCTTTTGTGCGTCGAATGACTTCGTCGACGAGTCCGTATTTGACGGCTTCGTCGGCACTCATGATGTTATCGCGGTCGGTATCTTTTTCGATGCGTTCGACCGTTTGCCCCGTATGTTTAGCCAATATTTCGTTCAAGATACGGCGCATGCGCATGATTTCTTTGGCTTGCAAATCGATGTCGATAGCCTGGCCCGAAATTCCGCCGCCCGAAATCAACGGTTGGTGGATGAGGATTCGGCTATTGGGCAACGAATAGCGTTTGCCCTTTGTCCCTGCGCACAAGAGCACGGCGCCCATGCTCGCGGCTTGCCCGATGCAAATCGTCGAGACGGGGCAACGCACGTGCTGAATCGTGTCGTAGATGGCCATTCCAGCCGTGACGCTGCCGCCCGGCGAATTGATGTAAATCTGGATGTCTTTCTCGGGGCTTTCGCCCTCGAGAAACAACAGCTGTGCAATGATGCTGTTGGCAACCATATCGGTGACGGCGCTGCCCAAAATGACAATACGGTCTTTGAGCAAACGGCTGAAGATATCCCAAGCTCGTTCACCGCGATGTGTTTGTTCAATTACATTAGGGAAAAATGTCATTTCGTCATCATCCTCCGAATCGCACTGTTCGAACCACGATCCGACAGTGCTCGTGATATCCAAGTCACGGCGCGACTGCAATTCCAGTGCCGTGCCTATATCGTTCAGTTCAAAAGCCGTCATCATGGCGATTCCTCACCGTTACACGTTGCCGACTAGGCTTGCGCCTCTTTTTCAGCAGCGATTTCTTCGTCAGTCATCGACGTCACGACAGCCGCATCGCAGACCAACTTGAGCGCGCGATCGCGTTTGACTTGATCGCCGACGAAGTGCATCGAATTGTTTTCAGTCATCCAACGCTCGACCCTTTCTTTTTTCGCATGGCCAAACCATTTCATCGCCTCTTCGACGATTTCGTCGTGCGTGACTTCGATTTTGGCATCGGCGGCAATCGCGTTCAAGATGATTTCGTTGCGATAGTCGTCGCGATAATGGTCGAGTTCTTTATCGCTCAAATTGGCGGCGATTTGGTCGAGCCACGATTCGTCGACTTGTCGGTGCAACCATTGTTCGACTTGCAAACGGACGGCTTGGACGGCACGCGCTTTGACATAGCCTTCGGGAATTTCGACGGGCATGAGTTCGCGCAATTTTTCCAAGACTTTGCGTTCGATTTCGGCCTTGCGTCGCTCTTCTTCCTCTTCGACGAGTGTTTTGCGGGTCGCTTCTCGCAATTCGGCAACCGTCTCGCCCTCGCCCGTCGTCTTGGCAAATTCGTCGTTCAATTCGGGGACTTTGCGCACTTTGATTTCTTTGACTTCGGCAGTCACGACGGGTTCTTCGTCGCCGATTTTCGCCGTCAATGTGACGCTGTCGCCGAGTTTGACGCCGACGAGGCATTTTTCCATATCGACATTGAGGTCGCCACGACCCACGCAAATCGTGCGCTCGCCTGCGCGGCACAATTTAGCCGCCGCATCGTTAGGCGCCGAAAGTTCGCAACAGACGACGTCGCCATCTTCGACCGTGTCGTGACCTTCGACCACCTCGGTCGTCGCATGGCGTTGCAAACGAACGTTTATCGCTTCCTCGACGTCTTCGTCGGTCACTTTGACGTCGGCAACTTTGACTTCGATTCCGTTGTAGGGTTTGAGTTCGACAGTCGGCGTGCACTCGGCATGCAAAACGGCGACAAAACCGCCATCGGCCGTTTGCGGCTCGACGACATCGACTTCGCCCACATGCAACAAGTTCTCGATCGTCGCAATCGCCTCGCGCGCCGTCTTCTGCAAGCACTCCTGCCGCGCATCTTCCATAATCGCCGCACCCGCGCGCTCGCGCACGACCGATGCAGGCACTTTGCCCTTTCGGAACCCGTTGACGACCATCTTGCGACGCGCATTCTCAACCATAAGGCTTTCGACGCTGCGCACTTCGCTTCCAGGCACTGTCAACGTGATTTCTCGATTAACCTGACTCTTTTCTACGATCTCAAAGCTCATTAGGACGATCCTTCTCTGACTTCCTCAAAACACGCTCTGGGCAAACTTATCCCAGATACAAAAGCGGTGAACTTCTAGTCGCATTCCGCCCTATGCGTCAAGTTTTTAGCGCGATTGGCACGATTATGCGCCAAAAAGGGCTCTTCTCGTGGCGATGGCGTGGGCAGCGCAAGTCGATGGCATGTGGCCAACGGCGTGTTCAAAGCACGTTGTGGATGTGGTGGGTACGGGGATGGTGTGTGTTGGTATGGATTGGGGACGGGGGGAAGCCTCCCCCCGCGCGGCTATTGTCGCATGCGCCAATACGCCGCTCCCCC
>SFMP01000138.1 GCA_004554395.1 Myxococcales bacterium
AAACATGACTCCTGCGCCATCAATAGTATAGGCATCGAGATCTGTTCGACCTTTTGCAATATTCCACGTGACGCCAGTTACCGATGTGCTCGTAAACTCAATATCGGCATACGAGCTAGATTTTTCAGGCTTAATTCCATCAAATGTTTCGACGAATTTTTCCGAAGCTTTCTTTACGTTAATCGAAAGCTCTTTGGCTTCGGTCGTACCGACTTTTGCAGTCACTTTAACGTTCGTGCCCTCGGCGAGGTCGGCGGCAGCCGACAATTCGGTCGTCGCCACCATTTTCTTGGCGGGGATGGTGAGAGTTGTCGGGTTGAGCGTTGCTTTTTCGTTGTCGGATGTCAACGTGACCGTCGTTTCGGATTTGGCGTATTTGTTGAGCGTGACGGTGAGTGTTACTTTGCCACCGGGGTTGATCGATTGTTTATCGGCGACGATACTCGCGACCGAAACGGGCGTATTGGGGTCGGTGCCCGTAATCGTCATCGTCTTCGAATTGTTATCGGCATCGGTTGCCGTCACCGTTACATCGCCCGAGGCCGGCATCGTAAGCGTAAACGTCGCAGACGTTTGGCCGGCAGGAATCGTCACAGTGCTATTTGCACACGTTCCCGTGCCACAATTGAGGTTGATCGTCATGTCTTCGGTCGCAGCAGCGCTGAGTTGTAGCGTCAAATCGATCGTATCGTTCCAATCGGCCGATGTCACATCCGACGTCACTTCTTTGAGTACCGTCTTCGTCACGATATCGGCGGCAGAACGCGGAGCAATTCTCGACTTTTTGAAATCGTAGACGAGTATGCCCGTAATGCTCGAATAATACGTGCTCGGGGTAATCGCCGTCTTCATAAATGCGGAGCCAGCGGCGAAGTCGTCGATATAAACTTCGTTGCCAGCTGCATCTTTAGCAGTCCATGACGACGTGTCGCCCTTCTCAAATGTCGGTGTTTCGGCAATCGTCGTAACGCCAGTAACCGTGACGAGCATCGAATCGTATGGATTCGGATTGACGAGTGCTTCTGCAGCCGTAATCGGGCGAGCGACGACACTACCCGTGCCGTCTTTCGTCACTTTCGGCGATGTAATCTCGAGCAAACCGTTATAGACGGTTAGTGAACCTTCGACATTCACTTTATCGCCGATTGCCACGGTCGTCGCGCTGTTCGTTCCATAGACATAAACACCGGCCTCGGTTCCATCTTGGATGAAGAAACCAGACTTCGCATCTGCGTTGTCGTATTTCACGCCGTAGCCGACGACGACACCCGACGTCTTGACGGGGGTGCCGTCTTTGATTTGACCTTCGACCATCTTATCGCGTAGCTCTTTGATCTTCGATGCATTGAGCGGACAACCATTGAGAGCGGCGATACCGGCTTCGTTGGGGCATGCGTCGCACACATCGCCAATGCCGTCGCCATCGGTATCTTTTTGATCGGGATTTGCGACGTCGGGGCAGTTATCTTTCTCGTTGAGAATGCCGTCGCCGTCTTTATCTTTTGGATTGAACGTACCGCACGTTTCGTCGTTTGCCTTGCAGAACGGGAACGGATCGCATTCGTCGCCAATGCCATCGCCGTCGAGATCGGATTGCAACATAGCCGTAACCGTCGGTCCGTATTGGATGCGAACTGGATTGAATATCTTCGGGCAATTGTCTTTATCGTTGGGGATGCCGTCGCCATCGATGTCGTTGGGATCCGACACGAAAGCATTGGCATCGTAGCTCGCTTTGCCATAGGCGGGCGTAAACTGCTTCGTCGTGTCGGCTTCACGCGAACGCATGGGTACGCAAGTCGGCTCGCCATTGGGTTGATCACAGAAGAAGGGCTGATATTTGTCGGCTTTTTTGATATCGGCAAACGACATCGACGTGCCCGTCGCTTTCGTGTCGATTTTCTTAGTCACGCCGCACATATCGAATTCTTCGGTATTGCCCCCCGTCATGATATTGGCATCGCCATAGACGAGTTTACCGTCGAGGATGACAGCCGAAACGTTTTGAATCTTGGCATCGATAACTGCACGGTGGAGGTCTTTGCCGTCTTTTTTATAGATGGCGATATCGGCGATTTTTCCGGCTTCCAAATTGCCCAAGACGTCTTCGAAGCCCAAGGCGACGGCGCTATTATACGTCGCAGCCATCCACAAATCGTAATCGGTGAGCGTTCCATCGAAATAATTCGTATTGAGGAAATCGGCGCATTGGAGCTCGCGGAGCATGTTCATCGAGCCAGAATAAATCCAGTCGGTGCCCAAGGCAATCGTCACGCCCATGTCGTAGTAGAGGGGGATGCGCGCCGTATCGCCATAGAGCGAAATATTGGTGCGCGGCGACCAGACGAGCTTGACATTTTTCTCAGCCATCGCCGAGATGATCTCGGGTGTCGCTGCGACGCCGTGGATGATGGCGAGTTTCGAGTCGAAGATGTCTTTGGCGCCATTGCCGTCGCCACTGAGGCAACGCAATTCGTTGAGCGCCGACTCGCTAATGCCTTCGCCGATATGCGGCACGTGTTTGCCTGGTTTCAACTCATAGCTATACTTCGTACACCCCGAATCGACCATGAGTCCGCTACTATCACCAAGCGGGAACGTATTGTAAGACGTATAGGCGTGCCCATCGACGGCATTTGGTTTATCGAGATTTCGCGCGAGCCCCTTGATATCGCCGCTACCGAAGATAGACGTCGTGCCCGAAAGTAGCATGCGGAGCTCGCCCGTTTCGTTTACACTCGTTCTTGGTGCTTTTATCTCTTTATGCCCGTTATTGCCTCTGCGCCATTCGTTTCGGTGGTTAAAGCGCTCTTCGCCCCAATTGCCAGGATTTGCATTTGTATAAGTGATATGGTCGTGGGCATTGATGAGGCCCGCCGAAATGACGGCGTCGGGGCACGTAATGACGGTAGCATCGGCCATATCGGCATCGGTAATTTCGCCGACTTTTGTAATCTTATTTCCACTGACGACTACGCCACCGCCGCGATAGACTTTGTCTTTGGCGAGAACATCGCCGCGCAAGACGAGTTTGCTCCCCGTCCCCGTGCGTTCGCAAACGTTATTAGACGCGTTCGGCGTCAACGTTCCGACATTGCTTTCTTCGAATCCCTTTGGTCGTTCTTCGCATTGCCCCGTCTTCGTATTGCAAACTTGCGTACGTCTATCGCATTCCGTTTCACATTTGACAAACGGTTCGCATTTGCCATCGACGCATCGATTTCCATCGGTGCAAGGATCTGTTTTGACCCATTCATTGTTTTGGCAAATGGCAGGCGTCGCGCCAATGCACGTGCGCTGTTCGTCTTTGCAAACTTCGTCAGGAGGATTGGGATCGCTAATATCAACGCACTCGCCCTGGTCGCATTTTTGCGTCTCGGTACAAGCCGTGCCCGCCTGCCATGCGCCATCGACGCAAGTCTTCGGTACATTGCCATCACACGTTTTCGCATTGCCCGAACACGACGATTTCGATACGCAACCTGACTCCTTCGTACACATTTGGTCATCACCGCACTTCTGACTCGCAGTTTTGCCCGACTCGCACGTCAGATAATGATTGCCAACGCACTGCGGATAATCGGCCGGATCGCATTTTTCGTCGGCTTTGAAGCAAGCGCTGGTGTTGCCCGTCGTCACGCAGTACGTCATGCATTGCGTGAGCTGAATCATGCCGCGCGCATTGCATTCGCGGAGATACGACTGCCCTTCGCAAGTAGGAACAAAGCTCGCAGGATCGCATTGAGCTTTATCGTCGTTATCGTCGCATGACACCAAACCTACCGATGCCAACACACAAGCTAGTGCTAGCAAATACCTTTTGTTTTCCATAAAAACTCCTTCGTCTTGGACAACATTGCCCTAGGTGCGGGTAGTATTGTGGTTAAAACCATAAGAATCAAGTCATTTTGCCAATATTTCTCGATAATAACGAGAGTATATGATGCGACAAAAGCATATATATAAGCATATATATTACACACGACCACATATACTACATTTGGGCAATAAATTTGGCACGCCATACCGTCGAAAAAAAAGCGCCGTATTGCACACCGTGCAATAGGCGCTTCGCGAAGCCGTATTTGTTGCGCTCGTCGAGCGCGACAAATAGGCGTAGCCGCCAGCGTATGGCGTAGCCATAGCGGCGAACCCAAAAGTTATTTGCAAGATGAATCGTTTGCGGCGCAGAGCGGATATGGGTCGCAAGCATCGCCGATACCATCGCCATCGGCATCGGCTTGTTTGGCGACGCCACCTTTGACGTCGATTGGGCGAATCGGGTTGAAGACAGTTGGGCAATTGTCTTGATCGTTTGGAATGCCGTCGCCGTCGATATCGTTGGGGTCGGAGAAATAGCTGTTGGTACGGTAGCTTTCGGCGCCGTAGAGGGTCGTCATTTGGGCTGTCGTGTCTTTGGGGCGCGGGCGCATCGGAATGCAGGTCGGTTCTTTCGTGGGCTTGTCGCAATAGAACGTTTCATAGTTCTCGTATTTCTTAATATCTTTGAAAGACATCGAAGTGCCCGTTGCCTTCGTATTAATTTTCTTTGCAACGCCGCAGAGGTCGAAGCTTTCGGCGCTGCTGTCTTCGATGATGTTGGCATCGCCATAGACGAGTTTACCGTCGAGGATAACGGCCGTGACATCTTTGAGCGCGGCATCGATAACCGTGCGATGGGCATCGTTGTTCGATTTTTTATAAATGGCGATATCGGCGACATTGCCCGCTTTGAGGTCGCCAGTAATATCGGCATATCCGAGAGCGAGTGCGACATTATAAGTAGCCGCCAACCAGATGTCGTAATCGGTGAGCACTTTGTCGTAATAATACGTGTTGAGGAAATCGGCGCATTGCATTTCACGAAGCATATTGACAGAGCCAGATGCGACCCAGTCGGTGCCGAGGGCGATCGTGACTCCCATATTTTTATGCAAGGCGATTTGCGCCGTATCGCCATAGAGCGATATATTTGTGCGCGGCGACCAAATGAGTTTGACGTCGTTTTTCGCCATTTTATTTACGATATCGGGCGTAGATGCGACGCCGTGTATAATGGCGAGTTTATTGGTGAAAATGTTCTTTGAACCAGTTCCATCACCGCTGAGGCAACGCAATTCGTTGAGGGCTTCTTCGTTAATCCCTTCGCCGATATGAGGTCCGAATGCAAAATTTCCCAATTTGTAATTATACGACGAACACCCAGATTTATACATTGCCCCCTTACCATCACCGAGCGGGAATGTTTGATATTGCGGATAATAATGATTGCCGTATGCGCCTTTCTTATCGATATTTCGAATGAGTCCTGTAATTTCGCCCGAACCGAAGACGCCGACGGTACCCGAGAGGAGCTGGCGCAATTCGGCCGTTTCATTGTTCTTCGTGCTATTGGCGTTGTGATTGGAGTGACCATTTTTGTTTTTTCGCCAATCGTGGCGATGGTCGAATCGCTCGTCGCCCCAGGAATCGGGCGATTGGTTGTCGTAAGTAATGTGATCGTGGCCGTTGATCAATCCCGCCGAGATGACGGCATTGGGGCATGTGATGACGGTTGCATCTTTCATGTCGGCGTCGGTGATGGCGCCGACTTTCGTAATTTTGTTGCCGCTGACGACGACGCCGCCGCCGCGATAAATCTTTTCTTTCGTGAGGACATCGCCGCGCAAAACGATGTTTTTGCCTTTTCCCGAGCGTTCGCACGTATTGGATTCGGTAATCGTGAGCGTGCCGACGTTTTCGACGGTGTATTGTTTAGGCAAATCTTTGCATGTCCCCGTCGTCGTGTCGCAAGATTGCGTCGCACTATCGCAGGCGGGGTTGCATTCTTTATATACGACGCAAGCGCCATTGACGCATTTTTGCTCAGCGCCACAAGCATCGCCTTTGACCCATGCATTATTGGTACACATTGCGGGCACGCCTTCTTGGCAAGATTTACTATTTTCTTTGCAGATTCGCGACGGGTCGTCGATGCATTCGCCATCGCTACAAACCATGCCATCGGCACATGTGGTGTTCTCGACCCATGCATTGTTGACGCACATCACGGGAACGCCATTGATACACTTCTTCACCGAGCCTTCGCACTTCACGTCGTCCAAATTGACGCAACCATTGAGATTGGCAACACAAACAGATCCAGCGGCGCATTTTTCTTCAACGACAGTGTTATTCACGCATGTATAGTATACGCCATCGGCACAAAACGGGAAATTCGTCGGGTCGCAAGAATTATCGCTCTCTTCCTCGCATGCAACCATTCCCATAGAAGCCAACAAACCCGCAAAGATCCAAAACTTTTTACTCATCTTCTCGTACCCTTCGAAGTGAAAAAAAGTGAGCCAACGAGGCTCACACTGACGACACACGGCGTGCGCACAAAAACACTTAAAAAGACGCTCGAAAGACCATTTTTTAGTCTTTTAAGCCCACGTTCTCTAGAGCCAATCGGGGGCAATGTCAACGTAATCTATCGTGATTTTTTCAAGTATATTATAATTACATGTAAGTATATGTGGTTGTATTATTTAGTCGGTGGACTGGAAAAGCAAAAAAAAAGCGCCTATTTCTAGGCGCTTTCTGTTCATGATGCGTGGGGCGTTACCGCCTGCGGCTAGCGAGCTCGAACGGGCATTGCGCGTCGAGGTCTTTCGGAGTTGCTGCGACCGCTGCTGCTACCGCTCGATCGGCTATCGTCTTCGTCGCTGCTACCACTTTGCATGTATTGTCCTTTACCATTCGGATAGACGCGGTTTGAGCTACCCGTCGAGGGGCGGACGTATGAGCCGGTCGAACTCGAACTACCCGTCGAGGGGCGAACGTATGAGCCGGTCGAACTCGAACTACCCGTCGAGGGGCGGACGTATGAACCGGTCGAACTCGAGCTACCCGTCGAGGGGCGGACGTATGAGCCGGTCGAACTCGAACTACCCGTCGAGGGGCGAACGTATGAGCCGGTCGAACTCGAACTACCCGTCGAG
>SFMP01000139.1 GCA_004554395.1 Myxococcales bacterium
CTTTTTTGTCATTTTGCGCATCTGCGTCGTCAGCGTCGCCATTCATGCGGTGGGAACGTACGTGAGTACGCCCCCACGCGCCCTCAGGCTAGCTTCCTAGCATCTGCATCAAACTGACAAAAAATCATTTTGTCGCCCTATGTCGCCCGGATGGGCTCCATACGGGCTCTAGCTACGCTATTGCCCCCTGCGGGGGCAATACGCTCCGCCACGCCGGCTATGTGCTCACTGCGTTGCGCGCATACGCCCGGCGCAAAGCGGCTATTGGCACAAGGCCAATACGCCGCTTCTCCCCGCCCCAATCATTGCCCCTGGCGACCTCGATAAATGCCCCACCAAAGACCGCATTTTGGTGACAAAAAACGCGAGCTTTAGCTATTCTCCTTCGCACTAATCAAATAATACCCCGTCTCGGTCAGCTGCGATAAACCCTTCGTCAAGATAAACGCTCGCGCGAGCGCATCGGTCGCATCGACGAATAACGCCACTTGCCATTCCGTCGCGCAATACGACCGCTGAAGCATCAAATCTTCGAGCATGATCTTCCACGGTTCACTGCTCAACATGACCATCCCGACGTCTGTCTCATCTCCCGATTCCGAACGGAAATTCCTCTGTCGGCGCAAATACATCGCATAATCGAGCGCATCTTGTATCGGGTAAAGATCTTTAAACGCCGTAATGATGACGTATTCCGTACTAGATTTCGGCGCATCACTCGAATTATCTACACCCTCGCTATCTTCGTTTGAATTCTGTGCAATGCTCGCTTCTGTCGCATTCCCCCTAGCCGAAGGCATCGCCGCGTCTGCGGCATGCCCCAAACCCTCGACATTTTCCGAGTTCGTCGATGGCTCAGCACCTGCCGCTTCGGCATTTAGTTCGCCGACGAATTCCGAAACGTCTTTTTCGACGTCAAACTCGCGATTCGGCTTTAACGATATATACCGTATCGTCGGATCTTTGACCTGGTGAATGCCCACGAGCATACCGCGCGCAGTGCGCTCGGCGGCGCTATAGCGCAATTCATCGAGCACATCGGCAAATATGTAAATCGGCGTTTCGCCAACTGGCGTTCCTATCTTCGTCACGTTTATCGTTTCATTCGAAACGGGTGGCGGCACATAAGGCATAATACTCCCTTCCCATCAAAACGCGCGTTCGCTAGCATCGACAAAATGACGCTTGACCGCGCAAAACGCGCGCGGTTATACCACCAATCGATCTTTATGAGAAACAAACGCAACGCGTTTCCAACCAATAACCATTCAAAATCCCATGACTCAACTATCACATCATATAGAACTCAATCTCCAAACCGCCACCGTTTCCGCATCTCTGCCCGATTCCGCATCTGCATCTCTGCCCAATTCCGCATCCGCCACGCCTCAAAACGCCACCACTGCCCCCAATTCCGCATCTCTGCCCAATTCCCCATCCGCCACGCCTCAAAACAAGCCCACCACCAATTCGGCTTCTCGGCCCAATTCTCCCGTTCCAACTGCTCAAACAGCCCCTGCCACATCTACCCCATCGCTCGACGATCTATTCGAATCGATCCCCGAAGGAACTCGCATTATCATCTCGGGCAACCGCGTCACCTTCGAAAACATGACCCCAGAACTCGCTCAAATCGCCGAAGCACTCGCCGGTAAAACATCTTAAATGCACACCACAGGCAAATGTCCATCCCCCCGCATGTCATAAACGCCCGCCGCGGCGGGCGTCCAGTCCACCTCGCCAAATTTCTCACATCTGGCAGATGTCCAGTCCACCTCGCCAATTTTCTCACATCTGGCAGATGTCCAGTCCACCTCGCCAATTTTCTCACATCTGGCAGATGTCCAGTCCACCTCGCCAATTTTCTCACATCTGCCGCAGGCAGATGTCCAGTCCACCTCGCCAATTTTCTCACATCTGCCGCAGGCAGATGTCCAGTCCACCTCGCCAAATTTCTCACATCTGCCGCAGGCAGATGTCCAGTCCACCTCGCCATTTATGGAGAGGGGGAGACCGACAGGCCGAGGGTGAGGTCATTGTGAGGTCACGGGGCTCACACAAACGCGAAAAAAAAAATCGATTTATACGGTGGAATGAATCATAATGTGGTATTGTTACCTACATTGTGTTGGCTTTCGAATTGAGGCTTGGCGATGTTGCAATTGCAAGTTCTAAACGGCCAAGATGCGGGCAAATGTTTGAGTTTCCAGCAGAGTGTCGTTCACATAGGCACCGAAATCGGGAACGATTTTCGGGTCAGCGACGCACAGATGAGCGGTTATCACGGGCAAATCATCTGCAGTCGCGAAGGTCACTATTCTTATAGTGACCTGCAAAGTGAGCACGGGACGCGCGTGCGCGCCCAAGAACTCGACGTGTATTTGCACAATACCCAATTCCCGCAAAGCGTTGCCCTGGCCGGCGACGTCGAATTCGAAATCGGAAGCACGATCATCGCCTGCCAATATCGCGACGAACTCGAAGAAGCCATCGACATCCGACGCGTTTCGAGCCTATCGCTACTCACTTTGCCGCGTAGCGGCGACGTCGATATGATGCGATTTTTGCTCGAAACATCGCTCGAGCTCACGGCAAAGACGACGCATCAAGCCGTCATGTCGTACCTCTCCAAAGTCATCTTGCAGCGCATGGGGCTCGCTTCGCACATCGCCGTTTGGAAGCTCGACGCCTGTAGCAATGCATTCTCGTGCATCTACGAGCGATCGCGTTGCAACTACGTCCAAACGCCACTCCTCCCCGACGAACTCTTGCGCGATGCGACTCAACACCGCGAAGCCATTCTCTACCGCATCGCCGGCACATCGCTCATCAACGTCATCGTCGCCCCCCTCATGACGTCGACGCGCGACTTGGGCGTTCTCATCGTCGATTCATCGCACGTGAGCGGGCTAGGCAATACCGAGCTCGAAACGCTTGCTCGATTGAGCGAAGTCGCCGCCTATGCCATCGAACGAACTTTCTACAACGCCGATATCAGTGCGCTTTTCGACGGATTCATCCGTTCGATCATATCCGTCATGGATGCTCGCGATCCCGCCTCATCGGGTCATTCTCAGCGCGTCTCAAAATACGCCCTCATGACCGCCCAAGCGATTCACGCTTCCGCGTCGCCGGCCTTCAAAAACGTCCAGTTCACGTCGAATCTCCTCGAAGAACTCCGCTTCGCAGCCCTCCTACACGATATCGGCAAAGTCGTCTTGCGACGCGAAATCTTGCTCAAATCTTCGAAGCTCACGCCGCCCGATCTCAAACACCTCCTCGACCGCATTTCGCTCTTTGCCGCTTGGTTCCAAACGCAATCGCCCCAAACATTGGGCAATCGCTACATTTCTCAACAGCGATTCGCCATGTATCGCGAAGTCGTTACGCGGCTCAATCAAATCTACGTTCACGCCGCACCTGCCGATAGTGCCATCATCCGCGAAATGCAAGCCGTCTGCCTCGATCCTTGCCCGAGCATCAAACTCCTCACGCCACAAGAAGCCGAAGCGCTCGAAATCAAACACGGCACGCTCACGCCACAAGAACGACGCGAAATCGAGCGACATGCCCTCATCTCATGGCAATATCTCTCGCAGATTTCTTGGCCACAGCAATGGGCAAACGTCCCTCTCTTCGTCTTGCAACACCACGAAAAACTCAACGGCACGGGCTATCCACACGGCATTCACGGCGACCAAATTAAACTCCAAAGCCGAATACTCGCCATTTGCGACATCTTCGACGCCCTCACAGGCGGCGACCGACCCTATAAAACGCGCCATTCCTTCGCCGATGCCGCCGCCATCCTCCTCAAAGACGCCGCCGCCGGTGGCCTCGATCCCGATATCGTCGACTTATTCATCGGGCAAGTCATCCCACAACTCAGCTCTCCCGATATCGTTTCGAGTGGATCGTCGGCCGTCGTCAGCGAGTTTGCCAATGCGTAGTTCTCTAAACCGCTGTTTGCTTTGCATTCTCTTCGCATCGCTCACAGCTTCTTTTTTCGCCTCGGCAATGCATTTGCTCGCCCATCGAACCGATGGCGAACGCGTCCAAATCGCCACGGCTGCCAACGAAGGCGCGTCGGCCCAACCACCACAAACCAATCAATCGACGAGCCATTTGTTGGGCAACGCGACGTTCGACCAACTCGAACCAAGCCGCATATCGGTAATGATATGCTTGCCCGAGTCCCGAATCGACGAACTCCCCGCGCCATTCTACGCTTCATGCCAAGCATCCGCCCCGCGCGAAGCCCAATACACATCGCCAAACTGCCTCATCGAAACTATCGACGACGATTTCGGCGATCTCTCGGGCGGCGAAACCGATTCGGCGACGCATATCTCCGCCATCGCGCCGCGCCCCATCGTTCTACCGCCGATATTCGCCGACAAATACGACGTCGACCAACGCCAATTCTGCGTCATCGATGCGTTTCCATCGTCGATAATTTACAAAAACCAAAGCAATACCGAATTTAATTCACCAAATAGCACCTGTAACGGAACGCCATGCGACGACGCCTCATCACTCGATTTTTCCGTCGTCGCGCCGAACGATGCCCTCGTCGTCGCCGCCATCTCCCCCATGCGCGACGCTCGCATTGCCCTTCTCTTGTGGTTCCTCTTCGCCACCGCGCTCTATGCCACGATTGCCGCCGCTATGCGGTTACAAATGGCGACGCGCAACACGCCTTCCGCCAAGCGCCCCATCTATGGGCGTTTCGACGGCATATTGGCTTTTATTCTAGCCATGCTCGCTTCTTATGCGATTGCCAATGCCGCATACAAATTCTTCCCCCAAGAATCGGCACTATTCCCAGGCTTCTACGCGACGGCGACGCTCATGCTTTCCAATTTCGTCGCCTTCCTCTCGGCGTTTGCCGTCATCCGACTTTTCCGCGTCTTCGTCCCCATCTCGGGGCATTCTCACGATTCAATTGCCCCAGCTTCACCAACACCCGACGCCGTCAATACTGCACAAAAGCTCATAAATTCCGACCAAACGCAAAATCTGCAATCGTCGAATGAAATTCTACACACCGACAATTCAAACGAAGAACAGTCTGCAAAAACGAAAAAAACAGACTTAAAAACGAAGTTAATTCAACTCTACGAAAGATTATGCAACGGCGTCCAAAGACATCCGTTGAAATTTGCGCTATACACTGGCGTATTGCTTGCAGTTCTCGCGGCCGTTGTCTCAGCCTTTTGCCCAATCCCTGGGCTGACGGTCATCGAGTTGTCGTCGCGCCTGACATCTTCTTCTATTCTCATCGGCTTTTCGGTACTACTCGCAGCAATCGCCGAAGAAACCATCTTCCGCGGCGTCATCCAAGGCAGCCTTTCGGCGCGTAGCGATTCGAAGCATCCTCGTATCCAAAACGCCGTCGCCATTCTCGTCGCGACGTTCGTCTTCGTTTTTGTCCACGTTCCGCAATCAGTCGAACACCTCTGGGCACTCATCCCCATCGGGCTCTTTTCCCTCGCGGCCGGCTGGATCCGCCTCCAAACGGGGTCGGTTTTGCCCGCCATCGCCACCCACATGACCTACAACGGCATCCTCGTCCTGCCCACTCTGGCGGCAATCTTCTAGCCGCAACGATTCCAAGCCATCACCCCAAGGAAACAATGTCTGCAAGATTTATCGCCATTGCTGGCAACATCGGCGCCGGAAAGTCGACGATGGTCGGCTTCTTATCGCGCAAATTCGGCCTACAACCCCTCTACGAACCCGTCGACGACAACCCCTACATCGCCGACTTCTACGAAGACATGGAGCGCTGGGCCTTCAACTCACAAGTCTTCTACCTGTCGCGAAAATTCGCCCTCCACCTCGAGGCGCAAAAGACCGACAAACGCGTCATCCTCGACCGCTCCATCTACGAAGACGCCGAAATCTTCGTCGAAAACCTCCATCGACGAAAAGGCCTCAGCAAACGCGACTACAACACCTACATGGAGCTCTACCACACGATTCGCAGCGAACTACAGCCCCCCGACCTCCTCATCTACCTCCGTTGCTCCGTCCGAGGCGTCCGCCGACGCATCAAAAACCGCGGCCGCGAGTCCGAAATGGCCATCCCTCTCACCTACATCCAAAAACTACACAAACAATACGAAGCCTGGTTCGAACAATACGACCTCGGCCCAAAAGCCGTCATCGAAACCGAAAAACTCGACTACCTACGCGATATCATCCACCGCGTCGATTTCATCGAGCAAATCGAACAGCTACTCGCTTAAATCGCCCTATCGCCCATTCGGGCGATACGGGCTTTTTTCGCCCTATCTCGCCCATTCGGGCTCAATACGGGCTTTTTTCGCCCTATCTCGCCCATTCGGGCTCAATACGGGCTTTTTTTTCGCCCTATCTCGCCCATTCGGGCTCAATACGGGCTTTTTTTTGTGGGGGCATCACGATCCCCCGGCGTTGTTGGGGGCTACTCGCGGAAACCCCTACGGGGTTCAGCTTTGTGGGGTGAGGTCACTGTTTGTTGGGAGGATTGGCAAAGACTGGGAAAGAAATAAACGACATCGGATGTCAAAAAAAACTTGCATTTTTCGGATTAGCTCATTAAAAGCCTAGCCGTTTCGGGGCGTAGCGCAGTCTGGTAGCGCGTCTGCTTTGGGAGCAGAAAGCCGTAGGTTCAAATCCTATCGCCCCGATTTTTTTTTGCGCCCATAGCTCAGCTGGATAGAGCAACGGCCTTCTAAGCCGTGGGTCGCAGGTTCGAATCCTGCTGGGCGTACGCCCGTGCAGGAATTTGGGCTTAGATTCGATTAAGAGGTTTAATATGGCAGCCGTACGCGAAAAAATCCGTCTCGTTTCCGAAGCAGGTACTGGGTATTTCTACACGACGACAAAGAATCGTAAAAGAACGCCCGATAAACTTCGCATGAAGAAATACGACCCCAAAGCACATGCTCATGTGTGGTTCAAAGAGGCCAAGATCAAGTAATTGGCGTTGACCATTGGAATGCGCTAGTTTTTTAGAAAAGGGACGTCTCGATGCATGGTTCCAAGATTGCTTTGGAATCTACATCCACGTCCCTTTTTGTTTGCGCCGTTGCCGTTATTGCGCCTTTCTTTCGTCGGTATGTTCGCACATACCTGCGCGCGATTACGTCGATGCGCTCTTGGCCGAATTTCGTTGCCGCGCACCGCGCTATGGCAACCATCGCCTGCTCAGCGTCTATTTTGGCGGTGGCACGCCGACGACGTTTGGCGACGATTTGTTTGCTGAAATCATCGCGCAAATCGCCGATGAATGTGGTACACCGACCGAGTGTACGCTCGAGGCGAACCCCGAGCACGTGACGTATGAACGCGCAAAAGCTTGGAAATCGGCCGGTTTTACTCGCATTTCGCTCGGCATTCAATCGTTCGACGACGAAATGCTCGCTTTTCTCGGGCGAAAACACACGGCTCAAATGGCTATCGATGCCGTCGCTGCTATCAAAAACGCCGGATTCGACGAAATCAGCATCGATCTCATCTACGGCGGGCACATTTCTTCGCAACGTGCCCTAGAGTCGTGGAAACAGTCGCTTGCCGTGGCGCGATCGCTTCGTCCGGCGCACGTTTCGTGCTACGAATTGACCATCGAACCCCATACCCCCCTTTGGACTGCGACGAAACGCGGTTCTCAGACGACCGAAGACGACGACACGATCGCCGAAATGATGGGCATCATCCCCGAGTCACTCGGCATGGAACAATACGAAGTGTCGAATTATTGCCGAAACGACGTTTTATCGGCGCATAACGTTTCGTGTTGGGCGGGTTTGCCCTATTTGGGATTGGGCGCAGGTGCGCATTCGCTATACGTCGATTTGCCGACTATCGAACGACGCGCCAACACGAGCCATATACGCGACTATATCGCTTCGAAAGGCGACATTGCCCCCGATTTCACCGAATCGCTTTCGCCGCAAATGCACCTCGCCGAACGCCTCGTTTGCGCCGCTCGCACGCGAGTGGCTTGGTGCCCCGATGCGATAGCCCGAGGGCTTGGGGCCGATATTTCGCCATACGCGCCCTATATCGAACGCGCCGTCGACCATGGTTGGATCGTCGCCGAACGCCAAAACGATTCCATTTGCTACCGCACTACGTCCGACGGCATACGACTCAACAATTTGTTGGCCGAGATGCTCTTCGACGGCGCTCCGTGTTAGTCTATCGCCCAATCGAACGGCACATTTCATCGAACGATAGCGGTTGTGGGCTGTTTTTGAATCGCTGCCTCCCCTCGGTGCAGAGCGATCGAGCTACGTCGCGTTTCCCATTGATAATGCTGATTAAAATGTAATTGTGGTAAGAGATGGTTTGGCTTTTATCGGTTTTATAGGCGATTTCGCACGATTTCTGCGCTTTGGTATATGTCTTGAGCTTGAGCCCTGCGATGCATTCGGTCTGGTAGCGATACGACACACTCGAAGCCGTCATAAATCCAAACGACGTGAGCGTGATGCCGATTGCCAAGAGCAGCCCCAATCGTGCCAAACGAATCGTGCGCAATTTCGTGAACCCCGTCGTCGATTGCGTCGGCAATATGCAGCCTAACAATGCGCCCATGGCAAAGCCAGCGGCATGGGCAATGTTGTCGATGCCCATCGGCGTGAGTTGCGACACGACGATGCCAAAGATCATGACAGAAGCCGCCCATTTGAGCATGCTGTTGCGAACTTCGAGCGATAATGCCGTCTTTTCGCGATGCGCCGATACGGCAGCAAGCCCGATAAAGCCCATCAAACCGCCACTTGCGCCAGCGACGAGCCCCGGAGCACCAAAGATATTCGACATCAACATCGATACCGTGCCCGTGAACAAAAAACTCACGAACGTGAGCGATCCACCATAGGCTCGCTCGACATAGGGCGATACGTAGCGAAGCGCATACGCATTAAATACGATATGTATAATGCCTATGTGAATAAAATTCGCTGTAATGAGTCGCCACCACACGAAATCGCCTCGCAAATGGGCACCCCAGCGGTAGATCAATTCGCTCGGTGGCTCTAATAGCGCATTTGCGAGCCCATAACCATCTGTCGTGACGATGTCGATGCTCATCGCAATGAACAACAAGACGAGCACGATGAGCAACAATTTCGTCGCCGGATAAACGCCAATCCGAGAGTGTAGAAACTTCTGTGAAATGCGGTATTCTAGGGGGGATAGCTGTTTTTCACCGCAATATCGACACCGTTTTTCGCCCATGGGAATCGACGCCAAACATGCATGACATGTCTTTTCGTGTGGTGTTGTGTTTGCCGTTTCGTTTTGCATATATTTCGATTTTCAGAGCAAAAAGTTGAATTTTATGCTTCGCAAATTTTGTCGCTCTCAAGGCATTGTGGGTGGCAAAATTTGGAATTGGCGTGTGTGCAGTCGCCCCCCCTTGGGGGGGGATGGGGGGGCACATTGTTTGGCGTATTGGCTGAAAGCCAATAGCCAAACGGCGCAGCGTATGCGCGCAAACCGCCCCCTGCGGGCGGCGGTGAGCACATAGCAGCGCCCCCCCCGCAGGGGGCCAATTGTTTGGCGTATTGGCTGAAAGCCAATACGCCAAACGGCGCAGCGTATGCGCGCAAACCGCCCCCACCGGGCGGCGGTGAGCACATAGCGGCGCCACCGAACAACGCTTCGAGCGATCGACTCCACTGCTACATCTAATAACGGCTTTTTCGCAATATCATTCCCAAATAAAGCGCGTGTTATGCGTCGGGGAGGTAAAAACGGCGTGCGCGTAGCTGTTGGACGGCTGTAAACAGTTGCAAATCGTCGATCGATGGGAGTGGATCGCCTGTTTCGTATGTCGTTTTTGGCACGACTTGCGGGGCGGCGGGCGATGCCGAAAGTGCGTGTGCGAGGTCTTTTTCGCGGGTGATGGCGCGCGATTTGTGTTGTAGCAGGAGGTCTTCGACTTCGACGTCGGGGGTGATGCCGCGAGCTTGTATGCAATTGCCCGATGGCGTGTAGTAACGCCCGATGGTGAGTTTGACCGAGGCGCCGTCGGAGAGTTGGAAGAGGCTTTGGATGCTCGCTTTGCCGAACGACGTTTGTCCGACGATGATGGCGCGGTGGTGGTCTTGTAGGGCGCCGGCGACGATTTCTGCCGCCGATGCCGTGCCTTCGTCGATGAGTACGGCCAGGGGCAGGTCGTAGGCGTATTTTGCACGGCTGGCGTCGTATGATTTGATGAGCACGCCGTCGCGGCCGCGCGTCGTGACGATGTTGCCTTTTTCGACGAAGAGATTGGCGAGAGCGACGCCTTCGTTGAGAAATCCGCCGGGGTTTTTGCGCAAATCGAGGACGAGCCCTTTGAGCCCATTGGGAGCGTAGGATTTGAGGCGATCGATGGCTTCTTTGACTTTGTCGGCGGCGCCGTTTCCGAACGATTTGAGTCCGATGTAGCCGATGTCGTCGGCGAGGAGTTGGGATTGGACGAGGTCGAGAGTGACGACGGCGCGTTCGATGGTAAACGTTTTGAGTGCGAGTTTATCGGGGCGGCGGACGGTGAGTTTGACGGTTGATCCGGGCGTGCCACGGAGTGCGGCGAAGAGATCGTCGAGGCTCATCGTCGAGACGTCTTTGTTATCGATGGCGAGGATGGTGTCGCCCGATTCTATGCCAGCTTTTTGCGCAGGTCCGCCGTAAAACGCCGTAATGACGCGCAATTCGTCGTTTCGCAGACCGATTTCGACGCCAATGCCGACGAATTTGCCATCGGTTCGGCGTTCAAATTCTGCGCGTTCTTCTGCCGACATATACGACGAATGCGGGTCGAGGGCGCGGATCATGCCGTGGATGGCGCCATCGATCATGGCGGTGCGATCGGTCGGCTCGACGTAATTGCGTTCGACGACGCTCAAGACTTGGGCGAAGACATCGAGCCGTTTGTAGGGATCGGCGTCTTTTTTTTGCGCAAACGACTGGGGCATCGTTGCCCCCATCGCAAAACCTAGTCCTAGCACGGCGATGAAGCCGATCCCATAGCCCAATTTGGATTTGTTCAACACGCCAGTCTCCTAAAAATCGTTACAATTGCGCAAGATATTGCGATTTTAGCGCGGCTTAACGACACAATCCCGTCGCCGAATCGCATCCTTTGGCGCATACTGTATACGAATCGAGGAAAAAAGCGAGTTTGCCATCGGCGCCTTTTCGACAAACGCGCGTATCGCTCATGACGGTTCCGTAGCCGTTGTCGTGGCAGAACGATTGCTTTTTGCCGTCTTCGGTGCATGCCGTCACGCATTCGGGTTCTTTTTCGTCGTTATAGGCGCAATAGAATTTTTGGCTGTCGTTGGCGTAGCCGTAGATGCAATCTTCGCCACTGACGATGCCCGCCTTATTCTTATCGGCGACGCAGAAGAGGTTCCAATCGCCTTGGCAGGCGTTGGTAAACGTCGCTTCGTAGCAAGCCGTGCCATAGACATTGGGCACGTTGACGCAACTCCCATCGACGCATTTCGATCGGCAAGTTTCGTAGCCAGGGGTAAACGTCCAAATGAGACCTTGTTCGGACATCGTACACTTCGTTTTGAACGCCAGTGCGCGAGATGTTTGCTCGGCAGAATTGTAATCGTCCCAGCACTCGCCATAGACATCGCCTTCGTTGGGGCAGGGCTCGAAACAATTCCAGTCTTCGGTTGGGGAGTTGGCGCATATTCCTGCGCCACAATTGCGCACGCCGACGGTATAATCCGCTTCGCCCTGCGCCTTAGAACACGTAAAGAGGCGGTTATTGTCGCAAAATTTGAAGTCTGGCGACCACTCACAAACGTCGCCTACTTTGATATTTTTGAGTTTCGAGGTGTTTTTGTCGATGCACGTGCCGTCGGCCGTGCAGATTTCACCATTGCCACATTGGCAAGCGACGCATTTGCCGGCGACGCATGTCTCGCCCGTTGCGGTGCACGGCGTCTTGCTGTCGCACGTCGTGTGCGGTTTGTCGATGCATTTGCCGTTTTGGCAGACTTTTTTGTCTTTGCAAGTGCGCGTTATCGAACACGAATCGGCATCGACGCATTGTTTGTTATCGCACATCTTGCCATTGCCGCATTCGGAATCGCTGACGCATTCTTCGACTTTGTCTTTATCGATGCATTTGCCGTTTTGACAGACTTTCGTTTCATCTGCGCATGGATTGGCGTCGTCGCATTCGGGTTTGTCGACGCATTTTTCATTCTTACAAATTTTTGTCTTATCTGCGCATGGATTGGCGTCGTCGCATTCGGGCTTCGTTTCGCACGTCTTTTGTGCGTTACAAAACCCGCTTTTGCAAACGATACTCGAATTGCAGGGTTTGCCGTTGGCAATTCTATCGATGCAGACGCCATTGTCGCAATACTGATCGCCATTGCTACATGGCATTGAGTCGGAGCATGCGGGGGCATTGGCGCAGGTTCTATCGAACCCGCAGTAACTGCTGACGCATTCATCGTGTGCGGAACAAGATTCGCCATTTGCCTTTTTGGGTGTTGGCGCCGGTTTATCGACGCATTTGCCGTTATCGCATCGCTTATTATCGTCGACACATGGTTTTGCCGCCCAACACTCGGGTTCGGGAATGCAAAAGCCATTTTGACAAATATCGCCAGTGTCGCAATCTCTATGATTCGAGCACGTTTTGGCGTCGTCGGAAGTCGAACTACACGCCGACAAACATGCGCAAATGGCGAGTGCGATAAAGGGCAAACGTTTCATGATAATCCTTTATTTAAGGTGTATGAATGAGTCGATTTGCATCGATATGATGGTGGCTTGATTATTGGGGCTTGCATTCGACGTCGAAATCGGCGAACGACGTGCCCGTTTCGTAGCAGAAATAACCAGAACCTTTATCTTTACTCGCCGAGCAAGCCAAATCTTGCGTCAGTGCGTAGACATAGCCCGTTTCGGCTTTGACGCACGTATACGTGAAGTAGCCGATCGAGAAGCCTTCGTCGGTGTAGTCGGGATCACAACGGGAGTACGTTTTTCCGAGATCTTTTTCCGTGCACGTGGCGTAACACCCCGTCGCAGTTCCATAAGTCGTACAAATCGTATTGTTACTGCAACGCGTAATGTAATAAGCACCTGCGCCCGTTTCCCAAACTTGGCACTCGCCGATGTAGTTATTATCGAGGCATACGTATGAATAGCTCGTCGAGCAAGAAGCTTTCTCGTGCGATTCGACCGTTGGCAAGTTACTCGGCGTGCATTGTTTGGCTTCGCTGCAACGTGCACTCAGGCAATCGAGGTTCGACTCACACGAATCGCCATTGGCTTTCTTTTCTTTGCATTTGCTCGAGAGATCGCAATACTTCGATTGGCAATCGTCATCGATTTCGCACGTTTCGCTGGTAGCTTTGAGATCGGCGCAATAACTCGCGTCGTTGCAAAGGCTTCCGATGCAATCGTCGTGCGATTTGCAAATCTTGCCATCGCCGCACTTGCGAAGTCTTTTGCAATAACCGCTCTTGCAATCCCTATCGATCGTGCATCGGGCGTCGTTTTCGATTTCGCCAGTCGTCGGTTTGGCTACGCATAGATTGGATTTGCAAATATTGCTCTTGCATTCGGCATCGATGCTACATGTGGCACCGTTTTCTTTTTTCACGACTGCGGCGCATTTTTTTTCGCTATTGCAGAAGCCACTCGTGCACTCGTCGTTTTGCGCACAATCTTCGCCATTGGGTAGCTTTACGACGGGTTCCTCGGCACACTTACCGCCAAAAGTGCAATAACCGCTCTTGCAATCGTCGGCCGCCATGCAATCATCGCCGATTTCGCCGAGTTTTTTGGCGCATTTGTTACTGCTGTCGCAAAAACCGCTTTTGCAGTCGTCGTTTTGCGCGCAATCTTCGCCGATTTCGACGAGTATTTTGGCGCATTGGTGCAACGTCGTGTCGCAGAGATTGCTAGCGCAGTCGTCGTTTTTGAGGCAGCCTGCGCCTGTGTCGCCTTTGACGGGTTTGTCGGCGCACTTGTTACTGCTGTCGCAAAAATCGCTTTTGCACTCGGAACTTTGCGCACAGTTCACGCCATTGTCTTTTTTCGCGACGTCGGCAGGTTTGTTAGCACATTTTTTCGACGTGGTATCGCAATAATCGCTTTTGCATTCCGAATTTGCTTGACAATCGGCGTCATTATCTTTTTTCGCAACGTCGGCAGGTTTGTCGGCGCATGTGTTACTGCTATCGCAGTAATCGCTTTTGCAGTCGGAACTCTGCGTACATTTCGCGCCATTATCGACTTTGGCTTTGCTCGACGCATCGTCGGAATCGCTACACGAAGCGAACCCAATGGCACAAAGCATCGAAATCGTTGCAATCAACGCATGCTTCTTCATCTCTTCTCTCCATATCCTCTTTGCATTTATCGTCTGTGCGCCTCGTTCGTCGAGAAATGGGGCAATCCTTCGCAATTCCATTTCATCGGCGAAACACTGTGTGACAAATGCACACATTTGTCACACGGGCGCCTCTCTAGCAACTATTCCATCGTTTGACAATAATCGTCGAACGAGAATTGCATTCTATTGGATAATCCCATATTTGCGCATAAAATTCATTCAAATCGCAAGTAATCGAATTTTATTCAACATTACACGATCGAAATTCTATTCAAATCGATAATCTAGCCCAAGAAGCTCAGACTCATGACCGATAAACACCACGAAAAATTGTTCCGCGATCCGATTCACAACGTCATTTCGTTCGACATGTCGGATGAAACCGATCGCATGTTATTTTCCCTCGTCGATACCGATGTCGTTCAACGATTGCGCCGAATCGGTCAGCTCGGTTTGGCGAATTTCGTCTACCACGGCGCAGAACACTCGCGATTTGGTCATTCGGTTGGGACTCAACACGTCGCCAAGCGCATGTTCGACAGTGCCAATCCACGCGGCGATCGCTTCGAGCGAGCCGTGACGCGCGCGGCGGCATTGTTGCACGATATTGGTCATGCGGCGTTTAGCCATGCTTTCGAATCGGGGATGTCGAAGATTTGCAATTTCGATCACGAAGCGATGACTTGCGCCTATATTTTGCGCGAAGATGGCGATGTCTATCGGATCTTGAGCGATTTCGACCGCCGCATGCCCGAACGCGTCGTCAGCTGTATCGCTCAAGAAAGCCATGCTTGGTATCATCCGATTGTATCGAGCCAGCTCGATGCCGATCGCATGGATTACATTTTGCGAGATGGCTATATGACGGGGATACGCAATTATTTGTACGATCTCGATCGGATTATGGAGATGCTCGATTTCGATGCCGATGGTCTCATCGTCGAATACCGCGCCATTCATGCCGTCGAAACGTATCTGATAAGCCGATACCACATGTATCAGCAAGTCTATCACCACAAGGCGGTGCGAGGCGCCGAAAAGATGCTCGAGGCGATATTCCGTCGCGTCGCCGATTTGAGTCTCGAAGGCCACAGCGAGGTGTTCGACGTCGGTCGTTTGGGCGATTTGTTGCGCGATACGGTGCGACGCGGCAAGATCGATCCTGTGCTCAGCGTCAAAGTCAATGATGCCCATGCTTGGGCGGCAATCGATGCCTGGCAAGATAGCGACGACAAAGTGTTATCGAGCTTGGCGCATCGCCTCCTCGGGCGCCAATTTTTCAAGACGATCGAAATCCCCGACGCCTTCCGGCGCCTCGTCGTCGACAATTGGGCACGCCTCGAAGACGTCGTGCGCGAATGCGGGCTCGATCCCAAATACAATCTCGCGCTCGATACGACGATAAATCGCGCATTTGCGCCATACGCGCCGCCTACGGCGCCGCTTCTGCCATTTATATCACCAACGCAACGACGCCATCCCAATGCCGATATTCGCATTTGCCAACCCGATGGGGCTGTCGTTTCGATTCAAGATGCGAGCCCCATCGTCGAGATGCTCACGCGCGTCAATTCTCAAGTTGCGCGTTTGTGTTTCCCGGCCGCTGCGCGCGAAAAAATCGCGGCGACGCTACGCGATATCGGTAGTTTGCGATAAATCGGAGGGGGCTCTTTTTGCGCCCCAATCTTTGCCCTCGCGGCGTCGCCGCGCTTTCTCGGCGAGGGCGATAAATATTTTGTGCCCGCACATTTATCGATATGGGGCATGAGAATTGCTCGTTGCTAATTATCGATCGATGATTATATAAGGCATAGTACTGTGCGCTGGCTACGGCAAAGTCACAGAAACTTTAGCCTGTCAAAGAAACGTATGATCAAACCAGAAACGAAATATTGGAATTTAAAGGAAATCGATACCGAAACGGTCGACGCTTTGGCGTCGGATTTGAACGAAACGCAACTGCTCACGAGCGTGCTCTATAATCGCGGCATTCGCACGCCATATCAAGCACGCCGGTTTCTCCAGCCATCTCTCGACGATCTCACCGATTCGATGTTGCTCAATCACATGCCCGAAGCCGTCGAACGATGTCTGCGAGCCTACGAAAACGGCGAATCGATCCTCATATTTGGCGACAACGACGTCGACGGCGTGACCTCGACGACGCTCTTGTATCAGTTCTTCGAATACATTGGCGCAAATGTGCGCTATTTCTTGCCACGCCGTAAAGAAGACGGTCATGGCTTTAACGACGATACACTGCGAGCCGCATTCCAAGCGGGCAAACCCAATCTGCTCATCACCGTCGATTGTGGCATGAGTGGGCACAAAGAAGTCGAAATGCTCAAGTCCATCGACATCGACACGCTCATCGTCGATCACCATACGGCGATGGGAACGGTTCCCGATACGACGATTCTCAACCCCAAAATGCCCGACGACAAATTTCCGTACAAAGACCTCGCCGCCGTTGGCGTCGTCTTTCACCTCGTCGAATCGCTCGTCAAAGCCGCTCAATCGCGCGGAATCTATATCAAAATTGGCAAACCCGTGCCCGAACTCCACGACATGCTCGACCTCGTCTGCCTCGGGACGATTGCCGACGTCGTGCCGCTATTGGGCGAAAACCGCATGTTCGTATCGGTTGGGCTCGACGTCATACGCAAGCGCAAGCGAAGCGGTATCGCGGCTCTCTTGAGCGACGTCGGCGCCGATGAACACTTCATTACCGAGCGCACGATTTGTTACCGATTGGCACCGCGAATCAACGCCGCCGGTCGCATGGGCGATCCAAACGAATGCGTCCAACTGCTCACCGCCTATGAATTTTCGACGGCTCAGACGATTGCTCAAAGCCTCGAAAACTACAACCACATGCGGCAAAATGCCGAGGCGACGATGATCAACGAAGCGACGGCAATGGCCCAGCAACAGCTCCTCGAGGGGCGGAAAATCCTCGTCATCGCCAAAGAAGATTGGCAACAAGGCATATTGGGCATTATATCGAGTCGAATCCTCGACAAATTCTATAAACCGACTGTCGTCATATCGGTCAACGATGGCAAAGGACGCGGTTCGGCGCGGAGCCCCGAGGGCTTTAGTATTCTCGATGCCTTTGCTTCGTGCGAAGATATCCTCGACGATTTTGGCGGCCACCACAGCGCCGCCGGTCTCAACATTGCCGCCGATAAAATCGACGAACTATCGCAGAGACTCGAAAAATACGCCGCTCACGCACTCAATACGACGAACGCGCCAAAGCGATCACTCGATATCGACGCCGAAGCTTCGCTCGGGCAATTGCTCAAGTTGTGGCAAAATAAATACCTCGAACAACTCGGCCCCTTTGGCACGGCCAACAAAGAGCCCACGTTTCTCGTGCGAAACGTTCGCCCAGTGCTCATCAAACGGCTCAATCACATCTATGCTCGCGTCAAAATTCGGCAAGAGGCCATTACGACAAATATCCTCGTCCCCACCGGCGTCCTCCCCGACGTCGTCCAAGGCATGACGCTCGATTTCGTCCTCACGCCAAAATACGCACCATTTAAAGATATCCCCGAGTTTATCTTGCTCGCCGTACGACGCCCCGAAGACGACGAAATGAGAAAATCTTAGAACCATCGATCAACTATGCGAAAACGCCGCATTTATCAGCAAAACAAAAAGCCCAAATCGCACATTCCGACGATTATCATCATGTCGGTCGCGCTCTTCGTCATTCTCTATTTTGGCAAGGGCATGAGCTACGATATTGCCGGCTTTTTTGCGCCATCTGTTCCCGTAACCGACGACATGGCGGCGCAAGCCCCGTCGTCGTCCGATTCGGTCGACGATTTGGGCTCCGATAACGATTCAAAGCAAAACGCAGTGCACGATGCGAATCCAATCACACCGCGCTGCGGAACGATAATGGCGAGCGCATCGAAAAATGCCGCCCAAAAACTTCTCAACATCATTGCCAAAGGCACAACTCCATGACGCCAAAAAATCCCAATTGGACTGAACTCAAAAAAGAACCATTCGGACCCTACATTGCCGACGAAATTCTCCAATACCGATCCGATGAAATCGAACGCATCATCGCTTGGAAAGCCGAAAACCCGCTTCCCGAGCCCATCGATATCGAAATCGGTTCAAATCGCGGTTGCTTCCTCTTGGGCATTACGCGTGGGCAACGCGATGTTTCGACGCTCGGCATCGAGCTCAAACTCGGTCTATGCCGCATCGCGCAGCGAAAACTCGAACGCGAAAACCTCACCAACGGGCACGTCATCCACGCCGACGCAAAACTCGCCATTCCCGTGCTCTGCCGTCCCAATTCCGTCAACGCCATCTACGTTTTGTTTCCCGATCCATGGTGGAAGCGCAAGCACGCCCGCCGACGCTTGCTCGACGACGGATTCTTCGAAATGGCGCATACATTCCTCAAGCCCGGCGGTTGCTTCGTCCTCAAAACCGACGTGCTCGACTATTTCGATGCCGTCGATGAGTACCTACAGCACCTTCCGTGCTTCGAACGCATCGCCATCGAAGACGTTCCTAGCTCGAAAGTTTGGACTCTCTCGACGCGCGAAAGACACTGCCTCGAAGATAATTTGGCGTATAAATCGCTCGCCATCCGCAAACTCGACGTGCCATTTGAGCAAGCCCATGCGGGCTTGACCGAAGCGAAACTCGAGAAGCACAATTATCGATATCACCCCGAGGTGTGATTGTTCGAGCTGCCGCCCTGCGGGCGGCAGTTTGCTTTCCACGCCATCCGCAAACTCGACGTGCCATTTGAGCAAGCCCACGCGAGCTTGACCGAAGCGAAACTCGAGAAGCACAATTATCGATATCATCCCGAGGTGTGATTATCGCGCACGCTACGTCTATAGGTGAGTGCGATGATGGGGCGACCGTTGATGTCGAGTTTTTCCCAACGATTCGTTCGTTCGTAGCCCGAAGCGACGAGGCATCGTAGGGCTGGGACGTTGTTTTCGGTCAGCGAGACCGATATCGTTTCGACGGCAGGATGGTATTCGATCAAGTATTGCGCGAGCGTCTGCGAGAGCACCTCGCGCCCCGTTCCTTTGCGTTGGCAATCTTCGCGAATGACGAATAGCGCGACGCTCGCAATTTTATAATTCGGAAACCCGACGAAGACGTCGAGGGCAAACGATGGTGAAATGCCCACGCGAGCATCGCTGCCCAAAAAAAGGTGGCGAAATACGCGCGAACCGCTCACGGTCGGCACCTCGGCACGGAAACACCGATCGGCCAAGCCCGCTGGCGACTGTTGCAATATCGTCGTATGGTAATACGACGCGCGATTGAGAATGTTTTGCATCTCGGCAATATCGCTAGGCTCAACAGTCTTCAACGTGATCGATTCAAATGTAAATAAATCTCTGCTCATTTCATCGTCCTCTGTGGCAAGATGCGGCGCAATCGCCAATTGGAAATCCAACGCATCGACATATTATAAACTTTTTCGAAAAAAATACTTCTACGAACGACGAAAACGCGCGATATGCGTTCGCATGTTGTATTTTTACATACATTTGGAGTAATAACGGCGGGGTTTTGTGCGCCTGCCCAATGGGTTTTGGCGGCGGCGCTCGTCCGAATCACTTTTCTGCGGAGTTGTCTGCTTTATGTTAGATGTCAAATACGTATTGGCTAACCTCGATACCGTTATCGAAAAATTAAAATTCCGTAACGCCCATGTCGATTTCGATTTGTTGCGTTCGCTCAGCGACGAACGTCGTGCCAGTTGTGCGCGCTACGATCAACTCAAGTTTGAACAACGCCAAGCGAGCGATAAGATGCGCACGATTTCGGGCGATGAGGCTCAAACGCTACGCGCCAAACTCAAAGACATGAGCAACGAATGCAAAGCCATCGATGCGCGACGCACCGAAATCGACGAACAACTCGCCAAAATGATGCTCTACATTCCGAATTTGCCTGCCGACGACGTTCCGCAAGGCGCCGACGAAGAAGCCAACGTCGAAATCCGTCGTTGGGGGACGCCGCGACATTTCGACTTCGAGCCCAAAGCCCACTACGACTTGGGCGAAGTCCATGGATTGCTCGATTTCGATCGCGCCGCCAAAGTTGCCGGGGCTCGTTTTGCCTTCCTCACGGGTGCTGCCGTCAAACTCGAGCTCTCGCTCATCCAATTCATGCTCGATTGCCACACCGAACGCGGCTATCGCATGGTCATGCCGCCCTATATGGTCAATCGCGCCTCGATGACGGGCACGGGGCAACTCCCCAAATTCGAAGAAGACGCCTACAAGACGAACGACGACATGTTCCTCATTCCGACTGCCGAAGTCCCCGTCACCAACCTCCACCGCGACGAACTCCTCACGCCCGATCAGCTCCCCATCAAATATGCAGCCTATAGCGCATGTTTCCGTCTCGAGGCCGGTAGCTATGGCAAAGATACGCGCGGCATCATCCGACAACACCAATTCGACAAAGTCGAACTCGTCAAATTTGCCACGCCCGAAACGTCCGAAGCCGAGCACCAAAAACTCGTCGACGACGCCGAAGAAATCCTCCGCCGCCTCGAACTCCCCTATCGCGTGATGCTGCTTTCGGCTGGCGACATGGGCTTTAGCGCGCGCAAATGCTACGACCTCGAAGTTTGGCTTCCCTCGCAGAATTGCTTCCGCGAGATTTCGAGCTGTTCGAACTTCGGCGATTACCAAGCTCGCCGCGCCAATATTCGCTACCGCACCCCCGATGCCAAAGAAAAGACGGCATTTGTCCATACGCTCAACGGATCGGGTCTCGCCGTCGGTCGCACCCTCGTCGCCATCATGGAAAACTACCAAGAAGCCGACGGTCGCATTCGCATTCCCGAGGCCTTGCGCGATTATATGAAATGCGACTACATCGGTTAATGTCGATATCGCGATGTGATATATCGATATCGCATGATATCAATCTTTGACTTGTCACATATCACATCGCCACCTATTCTGAAACGCCGATATATCGCTTGTTTTTGTCGATATATCGGCATTTTTGTCTATGTATGAAAAGAGCTTTTCAATATATTGATTTCAATATTTCGGATATATTGAAATTGCGTCGATGAAGAACAAAAAAGCGCGCCGCCGAGGATCGGAGACGCGCTTTGATAGGCTATGCGACGAATCGCCGAGGATTAACCTCTACCGCGACCGCCCATGGTGAGAGCCATGACGGCTTTGGCGGTGTGGAGACGGTTTTCGGCTTCGTCATAGACGATGCTGTGAGGACCATCGATGACGGAATCGTCGACTTCGTTGTGGCGGTCGGCGGGAAGGGCGTGCATGTAGCAGACGTCGCGATCGGCGAGGGCCATTTTTTCTTCGGTGCATTTCCAGGAGCGATGCGCCATGAGTTTTTCGTCGACGACTTTGACGGCGCCGTGATCGGTCAAGCCGGTTTGGTCGGTGACCCAGTTGCCCCAGTTTTTGGGGATGACGATGTTAGCATCGCGATAGGCTTCTTCTTCGTTATCGGTGACGGTAACCGTGCCACCAAAGCGTTCGGCGTTTGCTTTCGCTTCGGCGATAACCCAATCGGGAAGTTCCCAGCCCTTGGGGTGAGCCAAGCAGACGTCCATGCCGAAGCGCGGGAACAAGAGGACTTGCGAAAGCGGAACCGAAATCGGTTTTTTGTGGCTTTCGGCATACGCCCAGATGATCGAAACTTTGATGCGTTTCAAATCGCGGCCGAATTTTTCTTGCATCGTCATGAGGTCGGCGATGGCTTGCATCGGGTGATACAAATCGCACTGGAGGTTCATGACGGGGACGGTCGCCCATTTCGCCATTTCGGTGATGAATTTGTTGCCATAGCCCCAGTTGCAATAGCGCATGGCGATACCGTGGCCGAAGCGGCTCAAGATGATAGCGGTATCTTTCGGGCTTTCGCCGTGGGCCAATTGCGAGGTGCCGCCATCGATGAAGTGACCGTGACCGCCCAATTGGGTGATGCCGGCTTCCATCGAGTTACGCGTACGCGTCGATTGTTCCATGAACATGAGGAAAATCGTCTGATTTTCCAACATATTGTTGACGTGACCCAACGCAAAATCGCGTTTGAGGTCGAGCGAAACATCTAAGAGCGTATCGATTTCTTCGCGCGTCCAGTCGCGAAGGGTCACAAAGTGCTTGCCACGAAATTGTGTCTGCATAAATTCTCCTAATTCAAACGGCGCACCGCGCGCCCAAGAATCACAACGATGCCGCTTTGGGTGGGCGGCTCCAATGTTCAAACAAAACAAACCGCGGCGCACGCCGCCCAGTGGGCAGGGCAACGCGCGTCGCGACGATATATCTACGATATTGCGTCGATTTTTGCGATCAATCGATTACTTTTTATCGACGTTTTTGCAGTACGTGAGCGGGATGGCTGCATACATGGCACAGCACGTAACGAGGTGATCTTTCCACGTCTTTTCGTTGGGGAAGTGGGCTTGTTCTTCGGCCCCCGGCCCAAAACCGATGCAGGGAATGCCATAGCGACCCATGATCGAGACGCCGTTTGTCGAGAACGTCCATTTGTCGACGACGGGATCTTTGTCGAACAAGCCTTTGTAGGCTTCGACGAGCGATTCGCACACGACGTGATCTTCGGGCAAAACCCATGTCGGGAAGTAGCATTCGGTCGGATAGACCAAATTGGTATAGGAAGGACGTTCGTATTTGTACATCGTAACGGTGACGTCGTCGCCCCATTTCTTGACGGCGGGCAAATCGCGGATTTCTTGCAAGCACGATTCCCACGTTTCGCCAGCGGTCATTCGGCGATCGAGCGAAATGGCGCACGAGTCGGCGACGGCGCAACGGCTCGGCGACGTGAAGAAGATTTCCGACGTCGTAATCGTACCACGACCCAAGAATTGGGCGTCTTTCCAAAGGGGATTGTATTTGGCATCGAGCATCTTGACCAAGCCCTTGATCTCGGTGCCGTCGGCGGCATCGTTTTCGTTGAGCGAACGAATGTCTTGGATGATGTCGGCCATTTTATGGATGGCATTTGAACCACGTTCGGGAGCAGAACCGTGACAGCTCACGCCGCGCGTTTCGACGCGAATTTCCATTCTACCGCGGTGACCGCGATAGATGCGCAAGCTCGTCGGCTCGGTGCTGACCACGAATTCCGGACGCAATTTGAGTTCGTTGACGATGTATTGCCAGCACAAACCGTCGCAATCTTCTTCTTGAACCGTGCCCGTGACGATGAGCGTGTATTCGCCCTCCAGCCCCAAGTCTTTGATCACTTTGCCAGCATAGACCATTGCCGCCATGCCGCCCTCTTGATCGGAACCACCGCGACCCCAAATCGTATTCTCGTCTTCTTTACCTTCGTACGGATCGCATTCCGTCCAAAGACGACGATCGCCAACGCCGACCGTGTCGATATGGGCATCCATGGCAATGACGTGAGGACCATGACCAATATAGCCCTCGATGTTGCCCATCGGATCGATGACGACTTTGTCGAATCCGACCTTTTCCATCTCCTCTTTGATGCGCAAAACGACCTCGCGCTCTTGGCACGATTCACTCGGGATGCGGATCATGTCGCGAAGGAATTGCGACATTTCGGCGCGATACGACTGCGCTTTCTTGAGGATCTCTGAAAAATCTACCATGACATATCTCCTAAATGAATGGAATGACGCTATGCAAGTCCTACGACTACGCCTTGCAAGCGCGCTTAAAGCGCCGCCCGTTCTACACCGAATAAAACCTTTTCTCAATTGCGTATTTGAAAAAAATTCCGACCTTCTTGCGCATTTTTTACTTACATGCAACTACATTTTTGCTTTTTCTACGACATTTATGCAACTCAGATGCATTTATACACACCATTCCATCGTTGCATTTGATTCATCGATAGCAAACATTTGCGAATATAAATGCGACAAATCTGCATTATATCGGAGTGTTTCGGAATTAAATTCAAAAATATCAATTTTATCAAAATTTTATTGAATTGTTTTTCAAATCGATGTGTTATGCAAATGGGCGATGTGGACTCATGTGAGTCTATGTCCGACGACACATAGTTCGTCCATAACAATCGAGTTCGCCAGTGAAACGACAGCAGCATATATTCTCGTGTTTCTTGCTCTTATCTTTCGTTTTGTGCGGTTGCTATTCGCCAGTGAGGTATTCGGGCGATATCGAAGCGCCAACAAGTGCCATGACGTATGGCGATATTGCGCTCTCGGGCGATGTTCGCAATCGTTGGTGGGAGGCATTTGGCGACGAAGGGCTCAATGCGTTTGTCGAAGTCGTCTTGCGCGAAAACCCGACGCTACAAATCGCCTATCTCAAGTTGCTCGATAGCGAAATGGCGATGAGACAGGCGAAATCGGGTTATTATCCATCGATATCGTTTTCGCGCGGCATAGGCGGAGGCGGCGAGGTCTATACCGATCCGAGTGCGACGCCGAATTTTAGCCTAGGGCTATCGATGAGCTACGAAATCGATATTTGGGGCAAAGTCCGAGCTCAAACACGCGTCGCCGAGCTCTCGCGCGAAAGCGCCCAAGACGACGCCGAATCGGCAGCGATAACCCTCGTCGCCAACGTCACCACCCAATGGTTTACCATCCAATATTATAACGACCGGAAAGAACTCACCCAAAAGCTGCTCGCTTTATCGGAAGACTACTACGAGCTCGTCGAATCGTATTACGTCGCCGGGCAAACGACGGGCATGGACGTGCTCGAACAACGCCAGCAAATCGAGACGTTGCGATCGACGCTCAACGAAATCGATGCCAACATACGCATCGCCAAACATGCGCTATCGATCATGGCAGGCGGGCAACACGTGCCCCAAGTCGCGGGCAAGCTCCCCGAGGCGATCGACGTCGGCGGCACGCCCACCATCGAAGCGCTACTCGAGGCTCGCCCCGACGTGCGATCGGCCCTTCGCAATGCCCAAGCCGCCGATGCCAAAATCACCATTGCGCTGGCCAATCGACACCCGAGTTTGCGTATCAGCGCCGGGCTCTCGTTTCGCGACAAGAGCCTCATCGAAATGTTTAAATCGCTCGCTTGGGATGCCGCTGTCTCGTTTGTCGGAACAATATTCGATGGATTTAACCTGACGACGGCTATCGATCGCGCAAAAGTCACCTACCTCACCCAAGCGATGACTTATATGGTGACCGTACAAAATGCCGTTGCCGACGTCGAAAAAGCCCTTCTCAATTTGCAAATCGCCGAGCAACAACTCGCCGATGCCCGATCACAGCTCGATCGACAAAACGAAATACTCGACGTCTCGCGCGAATACTTCGTCGGCGGATCGCTCACCTATAACCGAGTTTTATCGGCACTGCGAAGCGCTGTATCGTCGGCACAATCCGAGCTCAGCGCCCGACTCAACCTCATCAATGCACAAATCGCCCTCTTCAAATCGATGGGTGGCGCACAATGGGCGCGAGATCTCCACGATCCCGGGCTCAAAAAGGCCAAACAACAGCTCAAAGACCTCGACGATGAAGATGAGAAAGAGAAAGATATAGAAGATGAAGATGAGAAAGATATAGAAGATAAAGCCACAAAAGATAACGATAATGAGGACTAAAACGATGAGTAGCAAAGCACGACCATATATCGTTCAAGCGTTCGTGGCCATCGTCGTCGTCGCAATAGGTTTTTTCATCGCCAGCACGTTTTATGGCGATAAGCAGACGGCAAAACGCGGAGCGCGCACCGATTCGGGCGTACTCGTCGAAGTCGTCGGCGTCGAATCGAAGCCGCACACGTTGACGATAGAGGCGACGGGGATCGTCGAAGCCGCGCGGACGATGAACCTCAAAAGCGAGGCGAGTGGGCGCATTACCGAGATAAACAAGGCATTTTATCCGGGAGCTAGGCTAAAGAAGGGCGAAATCGTCGCTCGCATTTCGACCGACGACTACAAGCTCAAACTCATGCAAGCGCAGATCGCCTTGAGCCAGAGCGAGATTGCTCTCGTGCAAGAGCAGGCAAAGGGCCGCGCCGCGCAAGCCGAACTCAAAGCCATGCAAAAGAGCATTCTCAACGCCAAAGAACTCACCGCCGAGCAAGAATCGCTCGTCTTGCGTGCGCCGCAATTGCAAGAGGCGATGGCAAACGTCGAAAAGGCGAAGATCAACTTGCAACAAGCGCAACTCGATTTCGATCGCAGCGCGGTCAAAATGCCCTACGACGGCGTATTGACGGCGACGAATGTCTCGATTGGCGATTACGTCAACGGTGCGGCCACGCTAGCGACGATGACGGCAACCGATGAAATATGGGTAAAAATTAGCCTACAGCCGTCGATGCTTCGATGGATTGGGGCAACTGTCGAAGATTATTCAAAACTCGACGTTCGCGTGCAGTATGAAATCGGCGGCAAGACGATCGAGCGCAAAGCGCGAATCTTGTCGATGCTCGGCGAAGTCGAATCGCTTGGGCGCATGGTGCAATACATCTTGGCCGTCGATGACCCATTGGGCGATCCCGTCGCTTATCCGCTACTGGTCGGGGCATTTGTGCGCGCAAAGATTTCGTCGCGCGAGCCACTCGAGAGCATCGAATTGCCGCGGTCTTATGTGCGCGAAGGAAATTTGGTCTACGTTGCCGATGGCAACAATCAACTCGACATTCGGAACATTACGACGCCATTTAAATCGAATGAATACGTCTACGTGACCGAGGGGCTCGCGACGGGCGATCGCGTCGTGACGACGCTCATTTCTTCGCCCGTGACAGGACGCAAGCTGCGGATCAAGGGCGAGTCGAAAAAAGTCGAAGTACAGAACAGCGATACTGAGTTCGGGCCACCGCCTGGGCCACCCGATTGATCGATCCCGCCCCAAATAGCCGTGCGTATGCGCGCAACGAATGTGAGCACATAGCACGGCAACCGCGTAGCCGTATTGAGCGAAAGCGAAATAGGCGAAGCCCAGAGCCCGTATGGAGCCCGAATGGGCAACATAGGGCGACAAAAGCCCGTATGGAGCGTCAGCGACATAGGGCGACAAAAGCCCGTATGGAGCGTCAGCGACATAGGGCGACAAAAGCCCGTATGGAGCGTCAGCGACATAGGGCGATCGATAAATCGCTTTTTTGCCAGTTTGATGCAGATGCAAGGAAGCTAGCCCGAGGGCGGCGGGGGCGTACTCGGGTACGTTCCCGCCGCACGAGCGGCGACGCTGACGACGCAGGTGCGCAAACTGGTCGAAAAAGCAAAAGCCCGTATGGAGCGTCAGCGACATAGGGCGGCGCGTGAGCGGATTGCCCACCGGGCAATCGCTCGCGGCGGAAGCGAATTGAGCCCAAGTATTGGGCGAAATTGCCGAAGCAAATGCATCATTTATAGAAATCATTGCATAGAATTCTCGAGTCGTCGACGACGATCGACAGGCGAAGGCGCCAAGATGGACGATAAAAAACAGACCGAAAAGACCGAAGCGGTGCACAACGACAATGCCGAGAAGAAGGCGGCGCAAGAGGCGGCGGTGGGCGATGCAGCGCGTGGGGCGCGTCCCGAGGACTTTCGCGGGCCGTTGGCGTGGATGTGCCAGAACCACGTGGCGGCGAATTTGTTTATGCTGCTGTTTATCGTGGGTGGGCTGATTTGCGTGCCGTATTTGAAGCAGGAGCTGATGCCGAACGTCGAGACCGAGCGGATAATGGTGAGCGCGAGTTACCCGGGGTCGAGCCCCGAGGAGGTCGAGGAGGGGATTGTCGTTGCGATTGAAGAGGCGGTGCGCGGCATTACGGGCGTGAAAAAAGTGACGAGTATGGCGGGCGAGGGTTCGGGGCAAGTGATGCTCGAGTTGCTCGATAGCGCCGACGTGATGCGCACGCGTAACGAAATCGAGCGGCAAATTGCGCAGATTACGACGTTCCCGAGCGATATGGAAACGCCAGTTGTGCGCGAAATGACGCGTAAATCGCAAGTTTTGAGCATTTTGGTGAGCGGAAATGTCGACAAACACACGCTGCGCGAGGCGGCCGAGCAAGTGCGCGACGACCTGATGACGCAACAGGGCGTGAGCATCGTCGAGCTCGATAACGTCGAGAACCCAGAAATAGCAGTCGAGATTTCGCAAGAGGCGACGCAGGCTTATGGGCTGAAGATTTCGGACGTGGCGCAGGCGATTTCGTCGAGTTCGATCGATTTGTCGGCGGGCAATCTCAAGGCCGAGAGCGGTGCCGTGATGTTGCGCACGAAACTCCGCAAAGATTACGCCAGTGAGTTCGAAAAAGTCGTCATCAAGACGAATCCCGATGGGCGGACGGTGTATTTGAGCGACGTCGCCAAGCTGACCGATGGCTTCGAGGAGTCGGATTATTCGACGGAATACAACGGCATGCCGGCGTTGGGAATTACGGTCTACAGCGTCGGGAGCGAAACGCCCGTGAGCGTGAGCGATGCCGTGCACGCGTTTCTCGAAGAGCGCGAGGGAACGTACCCCGAGGGCATACACGTCAACATTCGTTCCGACCGCGCCGATTCGTATCGCGTGCGAATTGCGCTCCTGATGGACAATGCCAAGATTGGGCTCATCCTCGTGCTCTTGTTTTTGGGGCTTTTCCTCGACGTTCGGATTGCGTTCTGGAGCGCGTTGGGAATGCTCGTCGCCTTCGTCGGGTCGATTGCGGTCATGGTCTTTTTCAACACGTCGTTTAACATGATATCGCTGTTTGGGTTTATCTTGGCGCTCGGCATCGTCGTCGACGACTCGATCGTCGTGGGCGAGGCGGTCTATGTGCGGCGCCAGAGCGGGCAGAGCGGCATGATGGCGGCGATTCTGGGGCTCAAAGAAGTTTCGACGCCCGTTCTCTTTTCGTGTTTTACGACGATTATTGCGTTTATTCCGTTGCTCTTTTTGCCCGGTATGCTCGGCAAGACGTATCGCGATTTGCCCGTCATCGTCATCATCATATTGATGATATCGATATTCGAGGCGATGATGATCATGCCAGCGCATTTGTCGGGGATGAGCCAGCATCCGCAAGGATTTCTGAAATGGATTCGCGTGTTGCAACTCAAGATTGCCAACGTCTTCGAGTACCTGACCGATAAATACATTCGCCGCCTCGTCGTCTTTGCCGTGGATCGCCGTTATATCGTGGCGGCGCTCGCGATTGCGATACTCGTCGGCACTGCCGGCTATGTGGCCAGCGGCCGATTGCGCTACACGATGATGCCCGAAGTCGAGGGCGATACGGTGACGGCGTCGATCCGCATGGCAGAAGGATCGCCCGTGAGCCGCATGAAAGAAGTCGAAAAATACTTTCTCCAAAAAACCGATGGCGTCGTCGAAAAGTTCGGGCGCGATTCGGTCATCGGCATTCACAGCACCGTTTCGGGCGGTAGCTCGGCGACGGTTCGCGCCTATTTGACGCCCGCCACCGAACGCAACTACGTATCGAGCGAGTTTTCGGCGGCATGGCGCAAGGCGATTGGCGAAATCCCGGGCGTCGAGGCGATGAGTTTTCGGTTTAATCAGGGCCCCGGAGGAGGATCGGCGGGCGCACAATTCAATCTCAGCCACCGCGACAGCGCCATCCTCGACCAAGCAGGCGCCGAATTTGCTCGCCGGCTCAAACTCTACGACGGCGTCAAAGACGTCGACGTCAACGCCGCCAAAGGAAAAGCCCAAATCTCCTACACGCTCAAGCCCGAAGCTCGATCGCTGGGCATTACCGAAACCGACTTCGCACGCCAACTGCGCGCCGCCGTCTATGGATCGGAAGCCCTGCGCCAACAACGCGGCACCAATACGGTCAAAGTCTTCGTGCGCTACCCGCAAGCCGACCGCGCCAGCGAAGCACTCGTCGAAAACTTCCTCATTCGCACCCCATCGGGCGGCGAAATTCCACTCTCCGATGCCGCCGAAGCGACGCGCGGCCACGCCAACAAGAGCATCAACCGCATCGACGGCAAACGCATCCTCAGCGTCAGCGCCGAACTCGACGGCGACGTCACGACGATCGAATCGCTCACCCAAAAACTCAACGACACCGACATCCGCGACATGCAAATGAGCTACCCGGGCCTCTCGCTCAGCATGGGCGGCATGCACGCCGATAGCGGCGAAATGTGGCAAAAAATGGCACTCTTCTTCGGGTTCTCGCTCTTTGCCATGTTCGGCATGATGGCCATCGCCTTCCGTTCCTACGTCCAACCCATCATGATCCTCGTCGCCATACCGTTTGGCTTCGTCGGTGCCATTCTCGGGCACATCTTCCTGGGCTACGGGCTCAGCCTCATCAGCATCTTGGGCATGATCGCCCTCAGCGGCGTCGTCATCAATTCGTCGATCGTGCTCACCAGCGTCGTCAACGACAACATGCGCGCCGGCATGACGCTCTACGACGCCGTCATCGACGGCTCCGTCCGCCGCTTCCGCCCCATCTTCCTCAGCGTCACCACCACTTTCCTCGGCGTCTTCCCCATGATTCTCGAAACGTCGAAAGAAGCCCGCTTCCTCATCCCCATGGCCATCAGCCTAGGCGTCGGCGTGCTCTTCTCCGCCGTCATTACGCTACTCATCGTGCCCTGCAATTACCTCATCCTCGACGATTTCCAGTCGATTTGGCGCCGCCTCTTCGGCACACCACACAACCCCGAAACCGAGTAATTACCACGCGTTTTTTCCCATCGTTTTTTTCGATTGGGATGGGGGTCGCCCTATTGGCTGCGCCAATACGGGCTCTGGGTCGCCCTATTTCGCCCGTTGGGCTCAATACGGGCTCCGGGTCGCCCTATTGGCTGCGCCAATACGGGCTCCGGGTCGCCCTATTGGCTGCGCCAATACGGGCTCCTGGCGGCTATTGCCCGATGGGCAATACGCCGCCTTCCCGGGGTTGCGCTTCGCTTACCCCGGGCTGTGTTCTGGCGCCCTTTCAGGGCGCCGGTGGTGTGAACGATCGGAATCCCGGGGTTGCGCTTCCCGGGGTTGCGCTTCGCTTACCCCGGGCTGTGTTCTGGCGCCCTTTCAGGGCGCCCATTCCCCCTCGCATCCCATAAATGCCCACCGCCGCGGTAGCGTCAATCATTGAACCACGTAGGGGTTTCCGATTAAACATCACGAAAAATGCAAAAAATATATCAACATTGTTGAATTTTGGGAAAATTTGCTAGACTCCCCGACGTGTCCCTTACCTAACAAAGGAGGTTACAATGAAAGGACATTCGAAGTTTTATTCGGTGCTGGCCGTAACGGCGACGCTCATCGCCATGTCGGGATGCGATAGCGATGGGTCGAGCAGTTGTCTCGTAAACGCCGATTGCGGCGATACGAGCGTCTATCGCTGCGATTCGCTCACGAGCAAATGCGTCGAAATCTCGCCCAAGCACTGTTCAAATAAAGTGAAAGATAGCGACGAAACCGACGTCGATTGCGGCGGTTCGTGCCCGACGAAATGCGATGTGGCAAAGTCGTGTGAAAAAAATACCGACTGCGCCTCGGATAGCTGCGACAACGCAACGCATAAATGCGTCCAAAAGTCGTGCGCAAAAGACGAAGATTGTGGAAAGACCGCAAAATGCTTCCTCGCCGACGAATCGAAAGGCTATTGCGTTTCGTGTAGCAATGGCGTCGCCGATGGCGACGAAACCGACATCGATTGCGGCGGTTCGTGCTCGACGAAATGCGCCAATGGCAAAAAATGTCTCCAAAATAGCGACTGCACCAACGGCACTTGCTCGAATAACGTTTGCACGGGCGATGCCCCTCTAGCCGCCGACGTGACGAAATTGGTCATCAACGAGGTCATGTCGGAACCCGACAAGAACAAGCCATTCGCCCTACAATCGAGCGGCACACAGTGCGATTTCATCGAAATCGTCAACAAACTCGACAAAAATCAAAGCCTCGATGGCCTCACGCTCAACATCGTGCGTACCGATAAAACCGATACTCAGTCGCACAAATTGACTGGTGTCGTGCCCGCCAAAGGCGCCGTCGTCGTGTTGGCTAAAGATTGCGCTTTCAAAGCCCCCGATGGCGTCGTGATGAGTTACCACGCCAAAACCGATGGCAATTTCCTCACTGGATCGCCCGCCACATACGAACTCTCGATTTCGGATGCCTCGGGCAAAGAAGGACCGAAAGTCAACTATAAATCGGCGAAACAAGGATTCTCGTCGAATCGCACGCCCGATCGCGATCCAAATGCCGAATTCGCCAAACACGACGACGTCTCGGAATTCAAATACGCCAATTCCCCGGGCTATTGCGCCAACGGCGGATTGTTTATCGACGACTGCAAAGTCGTCGACACGTGCAATAACAACAAAAAAGACGGCGACGAAACCGATATCGACTGCGGCGGTAGCCGTTGCAAGCCGTGTCAATTGGGCGGACACTGCAAAGTCGCAAGCGATTGCGCCACGGGCAAGTGCTCCGAAGAAGGGCTGTGCATCGAAAAACCGTGTACAAATTCGTCTCAATGCGGCGAGGGGTACGTTTGCGACGAAGAAACGAAGTTATGCAAAGTTGCACAAACGTGCACCGATGGCATCAAAAATCAAGACGAATCCGACGTCGATTGCGGCGGCGTTTGCGGCGGTTGCGATAACGGAAAGGCATGCAAAACGGGCGCCGATTGCAAAACGGGCGTGTGCGAATCGAGCGTTTGCACCGGCGAAATGCCACAACCCGCTTCGGTCTCCAAAATGGTCATCAATGAGGTCATGTCGGAACCCGACAAGAACAAGCCATTCGCCCTTCAATCGAGCGGCGCACAGTGCGATTTCGTCGAAATCGTCAGCACTCATGATAAACCCCAAAGCCTCGATGGCCTCACGCTCAACATCGTGCGCACCGATAAAACCGATACTCAGTCGCACAAGTTGACCGGCGTTTTACCCGCCAATGGCGCCGTCGTCGTGTTGGCTAAAGATTGCGCTTTAGAAGTGCCCGATGGCGTTGCAAAGAACGTCCATTCTAGATCCGATGGCAATTTCCTCACTGGATCGCCAGCCAAATACGAACTCTCGATTTTGGATGCCTCGGGCAATAAAGGCCCAAGCGTGAATTATGAGACAACGGGCAAAGGTTCTTCGGCGAACCGCAACCCCGATATCAATTCCAGTTCCGAACTCGCCAAACACGACGGTGTCTCGGAATTCAAATACGCCAATTCCCCTGGGTATTGCGCCAACGGCGGCTTGTTTATCGAAAAATGCCAAGTCGTGAACACGTGCAATAACGATCAAAAAGACGGCGACGAAACCGACGTCGATTGCGGCGGCTCGCGTTGCAAAGCTTGCGATCTAGGCAAACAATGCAAAGTCGAGGGCGACTGCGCGACGGGCGCGTGCTCCGAAGGCCGCTGCACCGAAAAATCGTGCACCAAAGCGTCTGATTGCGGCGATGGCTACGTATGCGACACCACAACTTCTAAGTGCAAACTCGAAGAGACGTGCTCCGACGGCATCAAGAATCAAAACGAAACCGACGTCGATTGCGGTGGTTCGTGCCAAGCATGCGCGAATACGAAGGCATGTAAACAAAATAGCGACTGCTTGTCGTTCTCGTGTGAAGGCGATGATACAAATAAAGTTTGCACGGGTGAGATTCCAGAAAAGGCAGATGTGACAAAGCTCTTTGTCAACGAAGTCATGGGGTCGCCCAAGAGCGGTACTAAATTTGATGTATTGCCAGATGTTGACCAAGTTGAATTCGTTGAAATTCTCAATGCAACGAAAAAACGCGTTATGCTCGATGGACTCAACCTCGTTCTCGAAAAGTGCAAGAGCGATGCGGCGAGTGATTGCTCTGCTCAAACCCCAATCCCATTGTCGGGCGCAGTAGATATCGATAGCTTCATCGTCGTTTCGCAAAAGGGCATCCATGGCATGCCCATCGGTACGGCAAACATTACTGGTTTATCAGCCATCAAGAATAGCGCTTATTACAAAGTCTATGTCGTCGATGGAACGACGAACGACAAAAGCCCCGTAGCGGTTCGAAAACCGCTCTCCAGCGCGAATGGTAAGTCCCAAAACCGCGCCAACGAAAAGTCTGACACGATGACAGGCGAGGAAGAGCTCATTTGGCATAGCGATGTCACCATTTATCCGCCTGCCGAGGGCAAGGAATCTTGCGTTAAAAAGAATTCACCGGGATTCTGTGCAAATGGTGGTATATATAGCTTTGGTTGCGCCGTCGATCCCGAAACTTGCAAGCCAACTGGTGACATTCAGGAATCATAGCCAGATATATAATGTTACATTATTGAAACAAAAAAACGCCCCACTGGGGCGTTTTTTTTGCACTGTAGCCGCGATCCATGCAAATCATGCTTCCTGGCTGGTAATCGAGACTTTTAGCCACATTGATCTCATGTACTTTGCCTGTAGTAGCAACCATGAAGTCCGGCAGATAGCCATCGTCATTGAGGCCAAAATGAAGCTTGAGAGCGCCTTTGGTCTGCGTGTAAGTTGCCCATGGAAAGACATCAAGGCACAGCTGAATGGTTGTCGCGTCCATCAGAATCAGGCTGTTTACCCCGGGCAGTTTGAATTGTGAGCCTGGCGCAAGTGCCTTGCATGACTGCAAC
>SFMP01000140.1 GCA_004554395.1 Myxococcales bacterium
AGACATCTGCCTACGGCAGATGTGGGAAATGTGGCGAGGGGAATAGACATCTGCCTACGGCAGATGTGAGAAATGTGGCGAGGGGAATAGACATCTGCCTACGGCAGATGTGAGAAATGTGGCGAGGGGGAATTGACGTCTGGCCTATGGGCTTTTAATTTTTAATGATGGCGCGCCCGATGACGACGTCGCCATCGTAGAAGGCGACGATTTGGCCAGGTGTGACGGCGTTGACGGGTGTATGGCATTGAATCGATAGTGTGTCGCCATTTTGCGATAGTGAGCATGGAACGGCAGGGCTTCGGTATCGAATTTGAGCGCGTAGCGATTCGGCATTGGCGGGATCGGCGTGCCAGATGGCTTGGGTGGCAGAGAACTGCGACGTTAGGAGGTCGTTGGGATCGGTGGTGATTTGTACGTCGTTGCCCGATATGGCTTTGACGTATGCTTTTTGGGTCGGGACGAGATTGCCTAGTCCGTGCCGCTGACCGACGGTGTAGTGGTGAATGCCCGCGTGCTTGGCGATTGTTTTGCCATCGTAGATGAAGTTGCCAATTTTGGCTTTTTCGCCGAATAGATCGCATAGGGTTTCGGCAAATGTTTGCCTGGGCTTTGTGATGCAGACGTTTTGGCTGTCGGGGGTATGTGCCGAGGGGAGGCCGTATTGATCGGCTAGTGCTCGAACTTGGGGTTTTGTATAGCCGCCCAATGGGAAGAGGATGCGCTCGACTGTTGCGTTGGGGAGGCCCGAGAGGAAGTAGCTTTGGTCTTTGTTGGCATCGGCACCGCGGGCGATGCGTTTCACATCGCGATAGTCGACGATTTGTGCATAATGGCCGGTAGCCATGGCTTCGCAGCCAAGAGACATGGCGTAATCGAAGAGTTTTCCGAATTTAATGCGTTCGTTGCATCGGACACATGGCGAGGGCGTTTGGCCGTTTGCGTAGGTATGCCATGCATAGGAAAGGATGATGTCTTTGAAATCATCGCATACGTCGCAGACGAAATGATCGACGCCGAGATAATTGGCGACGGCTCGAGCTTTATCGACGGCGTCGTCGCCGGCACATACACTCGCGCCGTCGGCATTGCGCTGTACGCGTAGCGTGATGCCGACGACATCGAGGCCGGCATCGCGCAAGAGAAGCACGGTCAGCGAGCTATCGACGCCACCGCTAAGGGCAACTGCTATTTTTTTCATACGTAAATCTCGTTTTTGTGGCAAAATGCCAAGTCCAATGGGGTGACCTGCGTGCGTCATCGCGCGGAAGCGCATCGAAATGCCGCATGGAAACGGGCATCCATACACCCGTATCGCGGAGTATTAAACGATAATGTCAATCGAAACCAATCTTAATCTCATCGAAGCGCGAATTGCAGAAGCATGTATGCGCTCGGGGCGTCGGCGCGAAGATTTGACGCTCATTGGTGTAAGCAAAAAGCAGCCCGTCGGTTCGATTCGTGCGGCGCTCGAGATGACGACTTTGCGCGATTTTGGTGAGAATTATGTACAAGAATACGTCACCAAGCGCGAACAATTGTCGAAAGAAATTGCCGATTATGGTGCGAAATTTCATTTTATCGGTCATTTGCAGAGGAATAAAGTTCGTCAGTTGATGTCGCAACCGCCCGCCATGATCCATTCGGTCGATTCGCCCGAATTGGTGCTTCAGATCAATAAAGTGAGCACCGAGGTCGCCTTGGAGGCTCGCCAAAAGATCGTCGTCGAATTGCGCATCGGCGATGAAGATAGCGAAAAGACAGGTCTTTCGCCCGAATGTTTGCCGAATATGATCGAGACGATCGACGATTGTCGTCAGTTGCATTGGGTCGGGTTGATGATCATTCCGCCGTTGGGGCGTTGTGCCGAAGATTCGCGTCCTTACTTTAGGGAAGTACGAGGATTATTCGATAAGATCAATAGTCGTCGCACCGAGAAATTGACCGTTTTGTCGTATGGAATGAGCGACGATTTCGAAGTTGCCATCGAAGAAGGTGCGACGCACCTTCGAATCGGAACGGCGATATTTGGGGCTCGGAAGTCATGATGACTGGGCGTCGTCGTTTTGGCGTTTTACCAGGGGATCCGGCGGGTATCGGTTACGAAATCGCCGTGAAGGCACTTCGAGAATACGACGAGGCAGGGGCTTTGCCTGCGGCATTTGTCGTCTATGCCCATGCAGGGCTATTCGAACTCGCTCGGGCACGGTATGCGCCAAAAATGCAGATTGCCAGGGCTCGAACGCCTGGCGAAATCGATGGAACGGGGATTTATTGCATCGATGTCGGTTACGGCGATGACGACATCGCGCCCGGCGTCGTTTCCGCTCAAGCGGCGCGATGCGCACATCGCGCCATAGAACGATGTACGCTCGACGTCACGAATGGCGATATCGATGGGATATGTACGGGGCCCATCCACAAGGGGGCAATGCGCCTAGCAAATATAGGTGAAATCGGGCATACGGAAATGTTGGCGCACGCATTCGATGCCCCGAATCCGATAACGCTGTTTTTGACGAACGATTTGCGCATATTCTTCTATACACGTCACTTGTCGCTACGACAGGCCATCGACGCGCTCGACGTAGAACAGCTCGTCGCCTTTGGCGAAACGATAAATGTGCACATGCGCCAGCTCGGTTTTGCGTCGCCACACCTAGCACTCGCCGCGCTGAACCCACACGCTAGCGATGGCGGGCAATTTGGCGACGAAGAGGAACGCATACTCGTTCCAGCGGCGAATCGATTGCGTAGATTGGGCATCGATATATCGGATCCAATCGGTGCGGATTCAGTGTTTTATTTGGCTAGCCGTGGAAAGTACGATGCCGTCGTGTCGCTTTATCACGATCAGGGTCATATAGCGGCAAAGACGTATGATTTCGACCGTACGATATCGGCGACGTTGGGTTTGCCCGTGCTACGAACGTCGGTCGATCACGGCACGGCGATGGATATCGCGTGGCGCGGGATGGCGCAGCACGTGTCTATGAAGACAGCGTTGGATGCTTTGTTGAGATATTGTTTTTGATTCTGTACAAAAAATGAATGCGCATTTGCCTGCGTTTATCATCTCGTCCATTTCCTAGACCTCCCCCCCGGCCTGTCGGCCACCCCCTCTCCCTAAATGGCGAGGGGGAATAGACATCTGCCTACGGCAGATGTGAGAAAGTTGGCGAGGGGGAATAGACATC
>SFMP01000141.1 GCA_004554395.1 Myxococcales bacterium
CGAAGCAATACCAGGGATGCTGCTGCGATTCTTATCGACGACGATTTCTTGGGATTTTGGCGAAGCAATACCAGGGATGCTGCTGCGATTCTTATCGACGACGATTTCTTGGGATTTCGGCGATGTGATCCCTGGGATGCTACATTTGTCATTATCGTCGATCGATCGCGTTTTGGCTTTCGTCGGCGGGATATTGGGAATGCCACTGGATCCGCGCCCGTCGCTCACCAATCCGCGATTTTGGGCTTGATTGAGCCCGCTGGGATTGGGCAAAGGTCGACTTTGCGCTGGGTTTGCGCCACTGGGATTGGGCAGGGGGCGACTTTGAACTTTATTCGTACCGCTGGGATTGGGCAGGGGGCGTTTTTGCGCCACGTTGGCACCGCTGAGATTCGACAGAGAGCGATTGAGGCCAGAATTATGCGCGGCATCGGATTTGGGATTGCCCGTGCTCGACGAAGACATGTCGTTTGCATCGCGCAGCGACGCGGGAATTTCGTTATCGACGCGCGTCGGTTTTCGACGTTCAGCCGTAATATCGCCTTCGGCTTCGATCTCGTCGTCGATGAGTTTGACGTTAATGGCGTGTTTTTTCGGAGCGACGAGCTTAGCCGATTTGGCGTCGTTGAGGTCGTCGACGGGGGCGGGTTTGGCGAGGACTGTTTTGCGCTTTGCAGTGCCATCATCGCGGCGTTTTTCGGAGGAATTCTCGACGCGTTCATTCCGATTCTGGGACGATTTATCCGTTTCCTTTTGATCTCGTTTAGGATTCGACGGTTTGTTCGATTCAGCCATGAAAAAACTCCGTTAAAGCAAACTCTTACGAATTTATGACCAATTCAAACATACTATCAAATGTGATAATAAATCTCACCATTTATTCAATAAATCCCCATCGAATCGCGATAATAGTGGTGAAAATGGCGCGCTTTTTGTGCTATGAGGCGGTCGTTTTGTGCGATTGGCGCGAGTCGTCGCACCTCGAAGATATCGGAATTTTGACGATTCCGTCCCTCTCAACATCTATTCAGAGCACATTGAGATGATCGAAAAGAACTACAATCCGACTCAAGTCGAATCTCGTTGGTATAAGTTTTGGACCGAAAAAGGCTACTTCAAAGCCGATGAAACGTCTGAGAAACCGCCTTTCTGCATCGTCATACCGCCCCCCAATGTGACGGGCAAACTTCACATGGGTCACGCGTTATTCGTGACGATTCAAGACTTGCTCACGCGTTATAAGCGGATGCAAGGATTCGAAGCGCTCTGGCTTCCAGGTACCGATCACGCAGGCATTGCTACGCAAGTCATGGTCGAGCGCCAACTCGCCAAAGAGGGCAAGACGCGTCTGGAGCTCGGTCGCGAAGCGTTCCTAGAGCGCGTTTGGGCGTGGAAACGCGAGAAGGGTTCGAATATCATCGAACAACTGAAGATCTTGGGCGCATCGTGCGATTGGGATCGCGAGAGATTTACGATGGACGAAGGATCGTGCCGCGCCGTGGCCGAAGTTTTCGTTCGCCTCTTCGAAGAAGGGCTCATCTATCGCGATGAACGGCTCGTGAACTGGGATCCGATTGCCCAAACCGTTCTCTCCGATCTCGAAATCGACAACGAACCCGAAAACGGTCATCTCTGGCAAATCCGCTATAAAGTCTGCGATAGCGATGAATCGATTGTCATTGCGACATCGCGCCCCGAAACGCTTTTCGGCGACACGGCGGTTGCGGTGCACCCCGACGACGAGCGTTATCGACACCTCGTCGGCAAACACGTCGAATTACCGCTTTGCGGTCGAACGATCCCCATCATAGCCGACCCGTTAGCAGCCGATCCGGCATTTGGAACGGGCGCCGTCAAGATTACGCCTGCGCACGACTTTGCAGACTTTGAAACGGGAAAACGCAACAATTTGCCGCGAATCCAGGTTATCGGGCTCGATGCGAAGATGACCAATGCCGTGCCCGAAAAATACCGCGGCATGACGCGCGAGGCGTGCCGCGAAGCGGCTGTTGCCGATCTCAAAGAGGCAGGGCTTTTGGTGCAAATCGTCGATTATTCTTTCACACCTTCGCGCAGTCAGCGTTCGGGCGCACTCGTCGAACCGCTTCTGCTCCCGCAATGGTGGGTCGATGCAAAAGTCCTCGCCAAGCCCGCTATCGAAGCCGTCGAAACGGGGAAAACGCGCATTACGCCTCATCTCTGGGAAAAGACCTTTTTCAATTGGATGAACAACATTCGCGATTGGTGTGTATCGCGCCAACTTTGGTGGGGGCATCAAATTCCCGCCTATTATTGCGAAGAATGCTCGAAAGGTCACATTCACTACATCGAGCGCGAAGGTCATAAAGACCCCGATTTGCGCATCGATAACGTGGCCAAACCGATCGTATCGCGCACACGCCCCGAGAAATGCCCCGTTTGCGGTTCGACGCATCTCATCCAAGATCCCGACGTTCTCGATACGTGGTTTAGCTCTGGATTATGGCCGTTTTCGACGCTCGGTTGGCCCGATCAAACAAAAGCGCTCGAAAAGTTTTATCCGACGAGCGTCATGGAAACGGGGGCCGATATCATCTTCTTCTGGGTCGCCCGCATGATGATGTTCGGCATTCATTTCATGGGCGAGACGCCGTTCAAAGACGTCTATTTCCATGCACTCGTTCGCGACAAAGCGGGTCTCAAGATGTCGAAGACGAAAGGCAACGTCATCGATCCGCTTTTGCTCATCTATGGTTGCGATCCCGATTCGGTTCCCGCCGACGAGAAGGCGGCCTCTCAACAGCTTTTCGACGATTACCCCAAGGGGATCGATCCGCAGGGAGCCGATGCGCTGCGCTTTTCGTTGACGATGCTCGCCGCTCAAGGACGCGACGTGCGCCTCGATATCAAGCGCATCGAAGGCTACCGTGCCTTCTTGAACAAAGTCTGGCAAGCTTCGCGATTCGTCTTCATGAATATCGAGAATAGCGATGCGTATTCGGCGATTTCGACACAAGGCTGTCGCGAGCCTTTTGCGCCGAGCGATTTATCGATGACCGACGCATGGATCCTCGACGGACTCAATCGTTGCGTTGCCGATGTCACCGCTCAAATCGATGCATTTAACTTCAACGAGGCGGCGCAACGCATCTACGATTTCTTGTGGAACAGCTTCTGCGACTGGTACATCGAGCTTTCAAAAGTCGTGCTCTATAATGACGATCCGAACGCCGAAAAGGCTAAGCGCACGACGCGACTCGTTCTCATCCACGTACTCGAAACGCTCTTGCGATTGCTCCATCCATTTGCCCCGTTCATGACCGAAGAAATCTGGCAAGCTATTCCCAAAAGAGAAGGCGCTCCAGAATCGATTATGATCGCCCCATGGCCCAAAGAAAACGCGGCTTTCTACAATCGCGAGCAAGCCGATAAAACGCAAACGCTCATCGCCATCGTGTCGGCGATTCGAAACATTCGCGGCGAAGCCAATATTGCTCCGAGCAAGGCCATTCCACAAATGTTGGCGCTCTGCGACGACCCCGAAAAGCGAAAAATCGTCTCCGATATGGCATCGGCCATACGCCAGCTCGCCAAAGTCGACGCCATTACCGTTGCCGATTCTAGCGCACAAAAGCCCGCTCCCTGCGCCATTGGCGTTGCCGACGGCGTCGAACTCGTCGTTCCGTTTGCCGACCTCATCGATATCGACGAAGAACGCGCTCGACTTGATAAAAACATCGCAAAAGTGCAAAAAGACCTCGATGCAAGTGAGCGAAAATTGGGCAATCCCAATTTCGTGAGCCGTGCAAAGCCCGAAGTCGTTGCCGTCGAACGCGAACGCATCGAAAAAAGCCGACTCGAGCTCGAAAAACTACAAAAGGCTCGCGCCATGCTCAGTTAAACACACTATGCGCCGCCTCTAGCGGCGCCCACATACGGCACACAATATGTACCCAGATCTACTCGAAGTATTCGGCATTCAACTTCACGGCGTCGTTTTCGAACGCATCCTTTGGATCGCAATATGCGTTTTCATGCTCTGGGGCATCGCGAGCAGTGTGCGCCTATTTCGCGCCGCGCGAAAAACAGAGGGCATTATCCAAGGCGTTCTCGTCGGAGGTGTCCTAGTTTGGGCGGCGAAAAAATGCTTCGCTACGTTCGATCCCAGCTATGTATTGACGTTTTCGACGCCAATCGTCCTGCACTCCTATGCCTTTTGCATTATCGTCGGCATTGCCCTAGGGATTTGGACAGTTCGAGCACAAGGGCGGCGACTTCACTTCGATCCGAATGAATTATCGCGCCTCTGCTTTCTACTCATCATCTTCGGATTTGTCGGCGCGAGACTCGCTCACGTCGCCGTCGAATTTCCCACCTATTGGAATTCCTGCTTCGATCCTGCTGCCGCGGGCTTAGCTCAGCCCAATTGCATGCGCGTGCTCGATATCTCCGAAGGCGGACTCACGTTCTATGGCGGCGTCATTGCCGGAATGCTCGTCCTCGTCTGGTTCTTCATTCGACGCTATCGACGTGGACAAGATGCCTCTACGCTCTCTCTCATCGATATCCTCGCATCGGCCCTCGCCATTACCCATGCTTGCGGACGCATCGGCTGTATCGCCGCTGGTTGTTGCTGGGGCGCCGTCACCACGGGGTCTTTCGGCTTGCGCTACCCAAAGGGTTCGTTCGCCTATAATGCACTCTTGAACGATCCACATTTCCACGACGAAATCGTACAAAACGGCGTCACACCACTCATGCACGCCTCGCAACTCTACGAAGCCTGCTCCGAACTCGCCATCTATGGCTTGCTCTGGTGGTTGCTCTCGCGCCGTTCAAAACCCGGTATCATGGCGGGCACGTGGCTCGTCTCCTACGGAATCGTGCGTTTTATCGTCGAAATATTGCGCGATGATGCCGATCGCGGCTACTTCTTCGAAGCCGTCTGGCCAAAAGTCAACGCTTTGCTACACATTTCCAGCGATCACCCAACGATACTCACGACGTCTCAAGGCATTGCCCTCGTCATGATCGCCTTGGGCATCATTTTGCTCATCTACTCTGCAAAGAAAAAGCGTTGTACGCCTCCAGAACCAACCACTCAAAGCACGACCGTCGAAGACATCACAGAGCCCAAAACGCCCGACGTCATCGATCTCAAATCGGCTATGCCCGATATCCAGTCGATAGATCGAAAGATTGAAGAGCAAAAAG
>SFMP01000142.1 GCA_004554395.1 Myxococcales bacterium
AACGTGCGCCGGATTGTGTTCGCGCACCCTAATAAATACCTCCATGAATTTCTTCTTAAACGGTATTCTGCCAATTCGTCTTTCATCTTGAAAAAACATAAACAATTTCCTTTATTTTAGTGTTGAACAAATGCAGGACAACCGAGCCCCGACAAAACCAATGATTCGCAAAACGTGCTTCAATATCTTCGCATTTCTCATTCTGCTTTCCTTTCAATCTATTTCGCCTCCACAACTCTTCTGCAAAATTCTTTCGCAAAACTCTTCTCGCTAATTTTTCCACTTCGCCGATCCTCACAAACGATTCACGGAAAATTCTTCTGCAAGAATTTTCACGCAAAATTCTTCTGTAAAATTCTTATCGCAAAATCGAGTCTCACAAATGACTTGTTCGCCCCATTGCACCAACAAACCGTGTCAAACGCCTCTAATCACAAGATTCAGAATCAGACACAGCGTCATTCTAACCGCCGTTTTTTGAATTGCAATAGCCATAAATCATTTTTTTTTACAAAACGTTTAGTCAGTTGAAACTCAATTGCACTTTGCACCCGATAATATCATATAGAAAATTCATTCCTCTCCAACGGAAAAAAAGTTGCTCTCCACATCGCTCAAACGACCATTTAGAACGGGTGCACTGGACTCTAATAATCTGGGAAAGTTATTTAGAATTGCGTGAACATTTTGACCGCTTTTTCATTTGACTCTTACCAGCGTTTGTTGTAGAAACTCAAGCGTCGATTCGGTATCGCGTTGGCATGAACTTTTTAACACCCATCGCAATACCATTATGAAGTACGCCGACGACTTTCGATAGCGTCGTTTTGGGGTTTAATCAGGAGGTTACGATGATTCGCGTATTACACACATCCGATTGGCATTTGGGGGCGTCTCTACACGACGAAAAACGCACCAATGAATTTCAGCGCTGGCTCGACTGGCTGCGGCAAGCTATCGTCGATCATCATATCGACGTCCTACTCGTCGCGGGCGACGTCTTCGACGTCGCCAATCCGTCCATCGATGCTCGCAAAATGTACTACAACTTCCTCGCCAATATTTCAAAAGACGGACAATGCAAAAACGTCATCATCACCGCCGGAAACCACGATTCCGCCGCACTGCTCGAAGCGCCAAAAGAAATCCTCGCCACGCTCCAAACCAGCGTCATCGGTCAAGCATGCAAGTCGATACAAGACGAAGTCATTTCCGTTTCAATCCACGGCGATGACCCCGATCTCATCGTCTGCGCCGTCCCATTTCTCCCTTCCCGCGATGTCTGCAAGTCACTCCCCGGCGAAACGCCCGAAGCTCATGTCAATCATTATCGCGATGGCGTAGCCAATCACTATGCCGAAGTCGCCAAATACGCCACTCAATTGCGCAATAAATCGGCGCGTCACATTCCCATCATCGCCATGGGGCATCTCTACGTCGCTGGCGCAACCGTCACCGATACCCAACTCCAAGTCGTCGGCAATCTCAACGGCATGTCGGCCGACATCTTCGGTTCATCATTCGATTACATCGCCCTCGGTCACATACACAAACCGCAAATCGTCGACGACAACCCATTCATACGATACTGTGGGGCACCAATTCCCATCAGCTTTAGCGAGTGTCAAGACACAAAAACGGCATGCATCATCTCTTTCGACGATTCAAATCATACACCGCAAATCGAGACGATCGAAATACCGTGTTTCCAAAAGATGAAATCGATCGAGGCGACTTCTCTCGACGAAATCAAAGAAAAACTCGCATTTTGCATCGAAGAATCTTCTACATCGGGCGAATCTATTTGGGTTCAAGTCAATTGTAAAAGCGATAAATTCATTCCATCCCTCTCCGATACCATCAAAGAAATGCTCAAAGACACCAAAGTCAATTGTCTACGTGTGACAAATCGAGCCCTCGTCAACGCATATTTGCGCAACGAAAACAATCATGCCGAAGTATCGCTCAATGAACTCACCCCAGAAGACGTCTTCAACCGCCTCCTCAATGCAATGCAAGTCGGCGACGACAAGACAAATGCCTATCGATTAGCTTTCAAAACCATACTCGAAGAACTCGCAAATCAAGGCATCAATCCCTAGCCCGCTTTCCATATCGACATGTCATAGCATCACGACGAACGCAATTAAATATGGAGATTCAAGATGAAAATTCGCAAATTACGTTTTAAGAATATCAATTCATTGGCTGGCGAATGGACGATCGATTTCGCCGATCCAGAATTCGCTTCAAATCGAATATTTGCCATTACGGGCGAAACGGCCTCGGGCAAGACGACGATACTCGACGCCATCTGTTACGCGCTTTATGGCGTCACCCCTCGTCAAAAGTCTATTAGCAATAAGAATAATGAAATCATGACGCGCGGCACGGGCGAGTGCTTCGCCGAACTGACTTTCGAAACGAATAACGGCGTATTCCGAGCCTTTCGCTCGCATAATCGCGCCCATAATAAACCCGATGGCGCACTACAACAACCCAAATGCAGGCTCATCAATGATCAAACAAACGACATTATCACCGAGAAAATCAACGATTTCAAAGACCAGATTTGCACGATCATCGGTTTAGACTACGGCCAATTCACAAAAGCCGTTCTCTTGGCTCAAGGCAGTTTTAGCGCATTCCTAAAGGGTAAACTCGACGACCGCGCCAAAATCCTCGCTCAATTATCCGATGGCGAAATCTACGAGCAGATTTCGACTGCTACCTACAATAAAGCTACAGAGTATAAAAATGCGTTAAGCGATACCCAGGGCAAACTCGAACAACTCAATACATTATCCGACGACGACCTCGCACGGCGTCACGACGAACTCAAACAACTCAATAACAGTATCGAAGAACTCGACAAAATTGCCAAAAAACTCGACGAATGGAAAAAATGGCGACTCGACATCGATAAATGCAACGCCGATTGTCAATTACTCGCGCAGAATAGCCAATCGATCGCTACGCAAATCGAAGAATTTAAACCGCAAAAATTGAGAATGCAAGACGCGACTCGCGCCAATGCCTTGCGCGACAAATACAACCACGCCATCGAACGACGAAAAGACGAAGCCAATACTGTCGAACAACTCGAAACACTCGACAATCAAATCGCCACGCAAACCGAATTCCGAAACGCCGCGATCGAAGACGAAAAGCAATCGAAACTCGAACTCGAACGCGAAAAAACGATCTATCAAAACGAGTGCGCTCCAAAACTCATCGAAATGCGCAAATGCGATACGGAAATTCAAAATGCAACAGCAGAATGCAATAATCAAAATAAGAAAGTTGCCGAACATCGTTCGGCGCTCGAGGCCCGTGCCAAATCGTTAAAGCAAGCCGAATCCAATCGCAATCAATATCTCTCCGAAAGACAAAAACTCGACGCGCAATTGGCCGATTTTCCCCTCGGCGAAAGACTGCGAGAATTGCATTCCGGCATCGAATCAAAGCTCCAACAACTCAAATCATCGACCAGCTATGGTGTGCAACAACGCAATAAACTCGATACACTCAAAGCCAATATTCAAAAGAATCAAGAGACCCTTCAACAGCGCCGCGACGATCTCAAAACTTGTGAACTCAATTGCGAGAAAGCACAAAACGCCTACGACCAAAACGAAAAGCTCATCGAATCGTTACTCGCCGGATCATCGTTCGACGCTATCGATGAAGAAATCGATTCGATTCGAAAACGACTCGAAGAATTTAATAAGTTTAACAAATATATCGAAGACCGCTCTCTACTCGTCGATGGCAAGCCATGCCCACTCTGTGGCTCCCTCGAACATCCGGGGATCTCACAAGATAACGTCAATCGTACAATCCAAGAATTAAGCGCTAAATCCGATGCTTTGAATGAAACGAAAAAAGCATACAGTAAGGCTAACAATGATAGACCTAAACTCGATTCCGTTGTCTTAAAAGAAAAAGCTCACATCGAGAGTGCAAAAACACAAATCAAACAACTCGAAAAATCCATTTCCGACGACAAAGCATCGTGTGAAATCATCGAATCCGAGCTCAATGATTTAAGACAAAAGTACAATGAACTCAAAAAAGACACATGCGACTGCCTCGAAGATGCCGGCGAAGCGAATTTGATTCAATTCGTTCAATCTAACGAAATCGATGAATGTATCAAAGAACTCTCGCGCCGATTCAGCCAATTCAAATCCCTCAGCGAAAGATCGACGACATTGAATAATGCTTTATCCGATATTGAAAACGATTATACACGCGAAAAAGCAGCTCACGACGAATGCCTAAACACTTTGAATAGTGCGCAATCCGATTACGATAAACGACTCGAAGTTCTTTCGTCGCTTAAAAGCGATCGACGCGCCAAATTTGGCGACGAAGACCCTAATGTGCTCGAATCTTCGACAAAGGCAAAACTCGCAGAATGTGAAAAACGAGCTCAAGAGCATCGTCAACGCGCCACCGATCTCAATACGGAATTGAGCGTCATTCTCGAAAAATCCAACATGACGAAGAGCAATCTCGAAAAAATACGAAGCGAAAAATACAGATGCGACAATGCCCTTCGCGATGCAATGGCGCAGGCGGGATTCGATTCCGAACAAACGCTCGCCTCGGCGATGATCCCCGACGAAGAACTCAATGCATTAAAACAAAAGGACGAATTGTTGCGCAATCGACAAACCGAAATTGACTCGCAAATCGCCCTTAAAAACAAAGAGCTCGATCAACATCGTGCCAAAAATCTCACCGAAAAATCGACTCAAGATATCGCCCAAGAAGCCGAGGCAAATCAAGCAAAACGCGATCAGGCCTCCCAACGCATCGGCGAAATCAACCATGAATTGGAAGATAATAAAAACAAATGTAGCAATCGTGACGAGTTGCAACGACAACTCCAACAACAGTTGGCCGATGCTCAGATTTGGAACGAAATGAATGAACTCATCGGATCTGCCGATGGCAAACGCTTCAGAAACTACGCCGTCACGATTACTTTTGAGCAATTGCTTCGAAATGCCAACGATTACCTCAAAAACTTCAATAATCGCTACTGCATCATCAATCAATCGATGGCAAAATCCCTTGGCGTCAGTTTCAATTCCTCCGACGATATATCCACCGACGATCCCA
>SFMP01000143.1 GCA_004554395.1 Myxococcales bacterium
GATATTAGATTTGTGCGGAAACCCAGCCCAAGTCGATCCATTTGCAGTGCGCGGACTCGTCCTCGGTGATATACAGTCGGGAAAGACGGCAAATTATACGGCGATTTGTAACAAAGCTGCCGATTTGGGATATCGTTACATTATCGTATTAACAGGGGTAACAGAAGACTTACGACGTCAAACACAAGAACGACTCGATTTGGAGTTCGTTGGGATGGATAGTCGAAGAGACAGAAATTTACAAGATGGTGGGTATCGTCTATATGGTGTGAGCCAGTACGGAGTTGGCAAACAAATCGCGAGCTATACATCGTCTAATAGCGATTTTGAAGCGGGAAACTGCGAACAAACTGGGGTATTGAATCAAAACCCCGTTCTCATGGTCGTTAAAAAGAATAGTAGTAGACTCAAGTCATTATACAAGTGGCTAAATAATAATCCAGGATCTCACTGTGCTGATATTGAGTATCCGCTATTGCTCATCGATGATGAGGCCGATAATGCTTCTATAAATGTAAGCGATACAGAAGACCCAACGGCAATAAACAGATGGATCCGAAAAATACTCAAAAAGTTCAAGAAGTCGACGTATCTAGCCGTTACAGCAACGCCATACGCAAACATATTCATCGATCCTAGCCCTGAAAATGCTGATTTATTTCCATCGGACTTTATTTATAAATTAAATCCACCGAGTAATTATATCGGTCCAAAAATGATATTCTCTGACGATCCGGATTACAAGTGGGTGGAATTTATCGATCAATCAGAAGACAACCATCCCATACCTCTTTCAACATATCGTTGTTCTGGGATTGGTGTATTACCTAACGATTTAATCGAGGCTATCAATTACTTCGTGTTGCTCAATGTGATTTTAAAGGTGAAAGAGCCTATTCTCAAAAACATGTCGATGCTTGTTCATGTTTCAATGAAGAATGTTATCCAACGCAGCATATTTGATTTGATAAGGAATTACTTCGACAGTCTAAAAGCAGACTTGAAAAATTATGCTCGTCGTCCAGATTGCGATAGTATTGAATCTATTTGCAATATACATCGAGTTTGGGATAAATTTAATCTCGCAGAGTATTCGAGTAAGGAATGGAATGATGTCTTACCTGCGTTGAATCAAGCATGCGAGAATATTCAAATTCAATGTATTAATTCGGAAGAGGAAGCTAGACTCAATTACCGAAGTAACGATGAAAATGGTCTAAGCGTAATCGCCGTCGGAGGTAACTGCTTGTCGCGTGGTCTGACGCTCGAAGGATTGTGCGTGTCATATTTTTGTCGTAATGCACAGACATACGATACTTTGCTCCAAATGGGGCGATGGTTTGGTTATCGCGATAATTATGCACAGTACTGTAAAATATGGATGCCTGAACTCATTTTTGACAATTTTGCAAGAGTAATGCGCGCAACCGAGGAACTCAAACGCGATATCGAAGAGATGGTTGAAGCTGGTAAGACGCCGAGCGAGTTTCGTCTAAAAGTGAGACACAATCCAGGTGCGCTTATGGTAACTGCTCTCAAAAAGATGAGAAACACTGAAATAGTGAGAATGCCAATTTCACTCATCGGGAGCCTCGTCGAAACACCGAAATTGTGTTTTCCAAGAAAAATTGATAACGACAAGTTTGTGGATGCAAATGACGATGTCATGCGGGACTTTATTAAAAACCTCGATAAATACGGAACTCGTGTAGCAAATAGTGATGACCGCGCAGATGGTAATTACTTGTGGAAACACGTAGATATGAAGAAAATATGTGATTTAATAAGCAAGTTTAATGCCCATATGATGTCGTTGCAATATAGGACTGATGTACTTGTTGATTACATTAATAATAATCATTTCGATGATTGGAATGTCGTCATTCGTAGCCTCAAGAAAACGGACGAAGCAAATTTGCTGACTTTTGAGAGTGGCGAGACGTTGTATGTCACTCCTGAGAATCGAACAATTGAAGTGTACAGTAATGATTGTGGAGGAGTCATTGCCATATCGGGCGCAAAAGGGAGAGTTGGATCTGGTGATGATACAAAGATCGGGCTAACAAAAGCTCAGATTGAACAGATTAGGGAAGAATATGCTGCTCGTGATAAGACTAAAAAGCTTTCCGACAAGGCGTTTTTGTCGATAGAAAGATCGCCTATTTTGTTCATTCACGCTATTAAGCCAAAGCCCGATAGTATTGTGGTGCATGCCAGTTCTAGCATGACAAAAGAGCAGGTTATGGGAGTAGACTGTTTCTTTGCCTTGGGAATTGGCTTTGCTTGCTCCTGTGGTCGCACAGCCGCCGAAGAGTACGCTTTATACGTCATTAATAATCGCGTTCGTGAGGATGAACAAGACGAAATCGAATAGTTAGGTGGTAAACTCAATCAACTGTAGATTTGCGGAGGAACTTATGTCGACGAGAGAACAATTAATCGAGAAATGGAATAGAATTACGTGTCATTCTGGGGGGGGATTTATGCTCGATGTCGAGCATAATCTCGATTGGTATGTAGCATTGGTTGAAGAACGAAAAACGCTCATCTTTGTGAGTAATAGAAGGTTAAATCTAGGCGATCCGACGGATAGCGTCGAGTTGCGATGTATTGAGCGCGGGGATGGGCGTTACAATAATTGCTTTATTTTGCTCGATTCGTTGCTCGAAGAAGTGTTTATCGAGATGGCGATAGACCTCATCGAAACTTCGCGACATGAATCAAGCGCAGAGCTAGCGATCGATAGCGTGATGTCGCGGTTTGAAAAATGGCGAATGCTCATGCGCGTCAAAAAAGGGAAGGTGCTCGATGGCGAAAAACTGCAGGGACTCATGGGCGAGGTGGTCTTTTTAAAATCTTTACTCGATTCAGGAAGATCCCCAGATTCTGTGTTAGATGGTTGGAAAGGGCCAGAATACGGAGTGCGTGATTTCGTTTATCCACAAGTGTGGTACGAGGTCAAGACGGTTGGATTCAAAGCGATCGATGTTACGATTTCGTCGATCGAGCAACTCGACGTCTCGACGTTGGGGGAACTCGTCGTCGTTCAATTGATTAAGTCACAAGAAGATGAGCCAGGATCGATGACGTTGAATGACATGGTGAATGCCTGCAGCGAGAGCCTTGATGGACATGAACAGCTACAGCGTGCGTTTAAGCTCAAACTGGCAGAGTTCGGCTATGCAGAATCTGAAGCTTATAATGATGCGTATTTCCGTCACATCGATACAATGCGTTATCGCGTCGACAATTCGTTCCCGCGTATCTGTCGCAATATGATCCCAGAAGCTGTATATAAAATGACATATAAGTTATTGCTCGATCAACTCATTCCATGGAAATGTTCAGAGGACTTATAAATGATGGATGAAATGAAGTCTGTAGACAATATGCAGGACTATGGTTCGTCATCGGTTATTGCGGAAGAGCAGCCGATGACGGCGGCGGAGTGCTTTCGCCATGAATTTCTTCAAGAAGTCAAGGTGACATCACAAGAGAGTGGCGAAGGATCGACTCGGGCTTTTGTCGATAAGATGGTCGATTATTTGCGCGAGGCCGAAGTTATATTCGAGGCGGAAGCGTGTTTTTTTAGCGAAAGAGTCGGGCGGAGCAATTGTCGAGTCGATGGGTATTATTACGACGAAGCCGATAAGGTGATGACGTTGTTTATTGCCGATTACGAAGGACTGGACGACGAGCGTCGCCTGACGAGTACGACTGCGCAAAAGCGTTTCGACATGCTCGCCAGTTTTGCCAAAGCGGCGCTCGGCGGAAAGCTCGACAATCGAGTCGAAAAGAGTCAACCGATAGCCGATTTGATCGACGTGTTTCATTGTCACAAGCACGATATTCGAAAGTATGTATTTATATTGTTGACAGATGCGAAGATTAGTCTGAATCAAACGACACCGAAAAGCGATGAAATCGGTTCGTTGCCAACCGAATTAGAAATTTGGGATATCGAGCGCATATATAAAGTGTGCGCCTCGGATAAGGGACGAGAGCCAATCGCCGTCGATTTCTGTCAATATACTCAAGATGGGCTTGATTGCATTTGCGCAAATGTTGCTAGTATTGGGAAGTATACGAGTTATTTGGCGGTGATTCGAGGCGATGTTCTGTGCGCTATTTATGATCAGTATGGGGCGCGTTTACTCGAGAGCAATGTGCGATCGTTTCTGACGACGAAAGTCGCCGTTAATAAGAATATTCGCAATACGATATTAAATGCGCCCGAGATGTTTTTTGCCTACAACAACGGCATATCGGTCACGGCAAGGGGCGTCGAAGTCGACGCGACACCCGATGGTCTCAAACTTCGTTTTGCGAGAGATTTTCAGATTATCAACGGCGGTCAGACGACGGCTTCGTTGTCGCATGCGCGGCATAGAGAAGGCAATCGCGTCGATTTGAGCAAGATATTTGTCCAGATGAAGTTGACGGCGATCGACGATACCGTCTCGAATGAAGAGTACGATAAACTCGTCATGGATATATCGCGCTCATCGAATAGCCAGAACAAAGTGAGCGATGCAGACTTTTTTGCATCTCATCCGTTCCATCGCAATTTTGAGCAGTTATCGCTTCAAGTCTATGCGCCTGCAAAGCTCGTCGGTGCTTGCGATACGCAATGGTTTTATGAGCGTGCTCGTGGGCAATACATCCAGGCTCAAGCGCGGATGAGTCCTGCAAAAAAGCGCGAATTTGAGCGGATTCACCCTAAGAAGCAAGTGATCAAGAAGACGGATGTGTCGAAAGTTCACAATACTTGGCGCGGGAATCCGCATATCGTGAGCAAGGGAGCACAGACGAATTTTGCCAAATTTGCGACGTATATCGACGAAGAATGGAAACGCGACGAGACGCAATTTAACAAATTGTATTTTCAAAAGACCGTTGCGCTCATCATCATGTTTCAGTGTGTCGAACGAGAAGTGTCGATGCAAAGTTGGTATCGCGGCGGATATCGTGCCAATATCGTGTGCTATACGATAGCGCTACTTCACCATTTAATCGTCGCGCAGTATAAGAAATTGGAATTTGATTTCAATGTTATTTGGAAAATGCAAAGCGTACCCGAGGCATTGAGATGTATACTCGTCGATTTGAGTCGATGCGTATTTGACGTGTTGACGGGAGGGAATGACCACGTACAAAACGTCACACAATGGTGTAAGCAAGAGGCATGTTGGTCGCAAGTTAATAAGATATCTTACAGTTTGCCCGAGTCGATAAAACAGTTTCTCGTCGACAAAGACGAAGCACAGAGTGCGAAGAAGTCGGCTCGCAGGGAACAAAAGATTGAACTCGGTATCAATGCACAAATGAGTTTAATGAACTATAAATCGAATTATTGGCAATCGTTGCGCGAGTTTGCAAAGCGAGAGCGCATTTTTATGCCGAATGATGAAAAATATATATCATTAATTGAAAACGCCTCGATTACGCGGCAGCCCAACGAAGTACAGTGCATGCAATTATTGAAATTGATCGAACGAGCCAAGGAGAATGGCTGGGTAGAACCGGCATCGGTTTGAGCGTAAGCGTTTGAACGAAGTATTCGCGTGGGGGCGATCGATCGCCCTGGGAAAGCGCGGCGTATTGGCATGGCCAATAGCCGCGCAAAGAGGGCGTATTGAGACCGCGTAGCGGGCGAAATAGCCCGATGGCTGAGCGTATTGAGCCTGCGTAGCGGCGAAATAGCGCAGCCTCAAAAAGAAATGAACTCGACAAATGCACCCGTTTTTGTGCATTGATGCAGTGGGTCTATGGAGGGCGGGTTGCATTATGTTGATTTAAATGCGGTATTCGTATAAGAAAGGTGGAGTTTGCGGGGGCAAGGCATGTTGTTACAGCTGGGGTGGCTGTTGTAATGTTGAAGGTTGGAGCATCGCGATATGGTAGAAGAGAAGAAGTTAGCGCAAGTGGCGCCCAGGCGTGACGAATACGAGGGTTATCGCGATGCGGTGGTCGAAGAGCGGGTGGAGGCAAATGCCGATCAGAACGCGTTGATCCCGTGTATTGCGGGGCGATATGACGTGTTAGAGTGCATGGGGCAGGGTAGCCAGGGGGAGGTTTATCGGGCTCGTCGTCGAACGGATGGCGCCGAGGTCGCGATTAAAGTCATGCATATCAAGTCGGTGAAGAACTGGAAGATGTATGAATTGTTTCATCGCGAAGCCCAGGTTCTTTCGGCGATCGATATCGAGGGCGTGGCGAAGTTTTACGAGGCGATCGAAGACTTAGATAGTGCCGACCCGGTGTCGGTGATCGTGCAACAATTCGTCGATGGGCATGCATTGAGCGAGTTTATCAAGGCGCATCATCGATTTTTGTTGTGCGATATTGCCGATATACTCATCCAATTGACAAAGATATTAGAAAGATTGCACCATTCGAATCCGCCGATTATTCATCGCGATATCAAACCGAGCAATATCATGTTGGAAGATTTGCCACGTGGATATAGAGTTTGGCTGATCGATTTTGGCGCGGTGGCGAATCCACAAGTCAAAGACGGCGGATCGACGGTGGCCGGGACGTATGGTTATATGGCGCCCGAGCAATTGATGGGGCAGCCCAAACCTGCGAGTGATTTGTATTCGATGGCGGTGATGGCATTTTACATGTTGACAGGTGTGCCCCCCGAGGCGATCGAGGTTCAAGATTTCCGGCTTCTCATCGATCCACATTTGCAGAATTTGCCGTTCCCAGTCACGGTCTTATTGCGCCAAATGCTCGAACCGCATATCGATCAACGATTGACCGATACGAATAAGATATTGCGTGCACTGGAACAGATAAAGAAAAGCAATTTCAATGGATTGCAATCGCTCGTTCAAGATGGATTCGTCGCGAAAGAAGTCGAAGTTTTGCCGATGAAGTCGTACAAGCAAGGGGGATGTGTCGAGCAATGGGATGCTTTGAGCGATGTGTTGCCGCGCAAATTGCCGAGTGTCATCGAAAAGCGATTCGAGAAATCTCTCAATCAATTCACCTGGTGCTCGGATGATACGGAGATCGATGAATATGGCAGGTTGACGAAATGGACTGTTCGCCATCGCGTCTTTTTGCGTTCGCTGAAATCTCGTAGACGCGTGATGAACCAATTGGTGGAGTCTGCTCCAGAGTTCACGAAAGGCCAATGGTACGTTTTCTGGAGTGTTTTGGTTGTTATGTTGTTTTTAGCTATTTATTGCTCAATTGTCGATGATTTTTCAGTGGTAGTATTTTTGATTTGCTTTTTTTACATGCTAGGAGCTACAATCATTTCTACATGGCGATCAGGTAAAAAGGATGAAAGTGCGCATGATTATACAAAAGTCGTCATTACGAATCCATATAAGCGCATTCTTCCGTTGTTAGAATATGGTCGAAAGACGTTAGCATCGGTGGTGTCGATTGAATTTGAATTGTATGATGATACCACTAGTATTGAATATCGGCCGTTGTGGAAGGTGACGTATGCATTTAATCCAGTCGATGATTCGAGCGAAGAAGATTTATTGCGTTATTTTTATACGCGCCGAGAGCCAACAGATCTCAAACCCGGAGATCTCATTCCTTGTATATATATCATAGCAAACGATGAAAAAGGCGAATACGTCTATAGCATGCCATGGCCTGTTTTGGAGTTCGACGATGTATATTTATCGGGCGATATTTGCAAGCTCGTGACGTCGTTCAATCGCATCGTCGTGGTCAATTCAGCTGGATCAAGTGCCGATTAGGAGGAAACGATGGAACAACTCAATCAGACCGATAAAGCCAACGACGCCGCAGGGCAGGGTATGGAAAATGTGCACGAAGGTGCGAATCGAGGTGTGGCTCAGGAGTCGAATCGAGGTGTGGCTAACGAAGCCGTGTCGACGGCGAAGCCCGAGATCGCCACGCCCGAGATAATGCAACGCCGTTATCGATTTGTTCGACTCATTGGCGAGGGATCGTATGCGAAGACGTATTTGGCGGTTGATCGCGTATCGGGGGCGAAGGTTGCGGTTAAACAGCTCAAGACCGTTGGTGATTTCAAATCGCTCGACTTATTTCGTCGCGAAGTCGAAACGATGAAGAGCGTCGACATCGATGGCGTGCCGAAATACCTCGATTACGTCGAGCGCAAGGGATCGTATGACGATTATTACATCGTTCAAGAATTTATCGATGGTCGATCGCTACTCGATTGTATCGACGAGATGAATGAAAGCGGTTTAGTGTTTGCAGAGAGAATCGTATTGGATTTTGCCAATAGCATGGTTCAGATATTGTTTTTGCTCGAAACGCAGTATCAGCCGCCGATAATCCATCGCGACATCAAGCCATCGAATATTCTCTTGACGCCAGACATGAAGTTTTATCTCATCGATTTTGGCGCGGTTGCCAATCCCGAGCGCAAGAGTTTGAATTCGACGATAGCGGGTACGCAAGGTTATATGGCGCCCGAGCAGCTCATGGGCGATTGTACGATTCAATCGGATTACTATGGGTTAGGTGCGACGATGTTGCACATGATTACGGGTGTGCCGCCGTATAAGATCGATACCGATGGGATGAAGTTGCAATTCGAACAAGTGATTGCGGAACAAGCGCCCCATACGAGCGAACGTATGATTGGTGCGCTTTCGAAATTATTGGCAGTCCGCCCCGAAGAACGACCTAAAAATTGTGCCGAATTATACGAACTTCTCAACAAGTCTGAATCGGAAGACGATAATGACAATAGGAAGAAGAAGTGGAATAAATACGATCTGAAGTCTTATAAAGACCGCGATGGGCATGCGATTGGGAAGATTCAGAAAGTCATCGGGCAGAATGTGAAAACCGTTTTCTATACATTCGAGTGCAATGACGACGTATTTGTAGGGTATTTTAACGTAAGATTGGCGAAGTACGACGAAAAAGAGTTCCAGGCATTATATGCCAAGAACCCAGAGTTATTTTCTGAGTTTGTTGATAATATCGAAAATAACGATTACCTCATCGGTGCAAAAGTCAATGTCAAATACAATTTTGGAGAAAACTCCTGTGGTTCGCGCTTGGCGAAAGACCAAGACGAAGTACGAATTCAACTATTGGAGCCTTGGATAAAGAAAGGTGAGATATCGTATAATCCGTTTGTTCTAGAAGAAAGTGAGGTGAATCCGGTTATGAAAATACCTGCAGAAGAAGGATCACTGTTTTCGATAGGCTTTCACTAGGCGCATAGATCGATGAATTGGAAGAGCCATAGTCGATAGAGCGTGTCGCGTGCGTGTTTTTTTCCGAGTTGTTTGATTTGTTGTAGCGTTTTGGGCGACTGGATCGTGGCGAGAAAGTCGAGTTCTTCGGGGGTGAGCTGAATGCGAGCATTGAGGGGTGAGCGGAATGCTCGCATGACAAATCGCAGGTCGGAGAAGGCACGAGGGGCGATGATGGCGTCTTCGTTATCGCGTAGTTTTTCGAAGATGATGGGGGGGAGCGATATGAATTTGCACGGGCGCAAGCGAATGACGGCGGCATAGGGCTCTGGAATGCCTTCGTAGACTTCGAAAGTGAGTGCGCTCCATTGTGTAAAGATGCCGTCGATGCCCGAACGAATGCGGGATCGGCAAAGTTGTGCGGCAACGTCTTCGAGTTTGAGCGATTTGAAAGCTTGTGAAAGTGCGCAACGATTTGCTCGGACGTGATTTTTAATCGATTCGACGGGGATCGTCGCATCGGTTATCGACGAGAGATATTCGTTAATCGAGGGGATGTGCCCGGCGATGAACGATTCGAACCAGAAGGCGCGTCCGGCTTCGACGAAGAGAACGTGCCGAGTTTGGCCGCCATTGGCGACGAGTGTGAATCGCGATTTCGATAGAACCGATTCGCATAGAAGGCGAACAAACCATAGCGTTTGAAACGACGTGCGTATGTCGACGGGAATATCGGCGCAACTCGATGGCAGCGTGAGATTGTTTGACGACGTCGGTTCGATGGTAGGCGCAAATTGAGGAATGCCGCTTCGGAACATGGGTAGAGGCGGTTCGGCAGGGGCTTGCGAGGCTAGAAATGCAGGTTTTCGCGGCACGATTTTTTCGGTTTCGTCGTGCCGAGTCGCGCTATCGCTTGCTGAGTCGTCGTTTGGCACGCTTGCCGCAAGCGTTGCCGCCAAAGGATCGGTCGATCGCCCGAGTCGGAAAGGGGGGGGCAATGGACAAATTGGACGCGGTAGTTTAGGGGCTTTGCGAGCATCGATATGCGTCAGAATTTGGGCTTGTATCGAGATGCCCTTTTTGAGATTTTCGTCGACTTCTCGTAGTGCGGAAGCCTCGACGATTGGCTCATCGCTCTGTCGATCGCCGTCGTTTTGGGGATGGGGCAATTTTGCGGCATTTTCGACGTTTTGTCGATCGCCGTCGTTTTGTGATGGGGGCAATTTTGCGGCATTTTCGACGTTTTGTCGATCGCCGTCGTTTTGTGATGGGGGCAATTTTGCGGCATTTTCGACGTTGCAAGTATCTTTAGTTTCTCGCTTATCGAGTTCGGCCTCGTGGTGTTCGGAGCCATGAGGCGATGGGTATTCGATATCGGGTCGCATGGCGCGGTATGCGTCGCGCGCATGCGGCTGAGCGCTTCGCGATCGTCCGATGCGCGACATGCGGTTTTCTTTGCGATTGGCCGGGTCAGAGGGCAAGACGTGGAATTGCTTTTGTTTGGGCAAAGCTGGGATGGAGGGGGCTGTGACGAGAGTCGGAGGTTCGCTTGTGGTCGCATCGTTTACCTCGAGATCGGTGCTAGATGAGGCGGGCAATGGCTCGTCGATGTTTGGTTTGTCGATGTCGATTTTTTTCAAATGGGTGATATCGCTCGAGATATCGCGATCGGACGATTGGGGCTGGGTGAGCGATGGCATAGCCAAATCGCTAGGAATGCTGTCGTTTTTGGAATTCGATCGAGCGAGTGCATCGGCCGATAGTTCGCAGGTGGCATTGGGATCGATCGTTTCGATATGGCGTTTTTTGTGACTATTGCCGATTAACGACGCGATAAAATCGACGAATTCGTTTTTTTTGAAAGGGCGTTCGACGACGTGTTTGAAAAAGCACGCCTCGGGCGATTTTGGCAAATATGGCGTGAGGTCGTTGCTGCGCCCAATCGTGATGATGCATCGGTCGGGTCGATTGAAGAGATTGGGGAGTTCATTTTGGAGCACGGGTAGTCGATCGGGATGGCGCGACATGTCGAGAATGATCGCTTCAACATCGGCATTGTCGTCGATAGCCGAGCGATAGTCGTCGAGCGATTCGATCTCGACGACCGTATAGCTGCGTGCACGAAGTGCTTGAGATATCAATTGTCGAACAGTTCTATTTGCATCGTAATATATAATCGTCGTCATCGTTTGTAGCCTCCGTCCCCATCAAAACAGCTGCATCGTTCTCAACATATATAATCTAAACGCGATTGCGAATTCTCTCAAGTAGTAATCGCGTTTGGCGAAGCGATAGATAAGAAGCGCCATAGCGTGGTGCGGGAGACTTTGAGACGCCGAGCGATTTCGGATTTGGCAATGCCTTTGCGTGCCATGGCTTCGATTTCGGCTTCGCGTCCGCGCAATTTCGACGCGTATTGGTTGTCGATGTTGTGCGGTCGCCCGATGCATTTGCCCTCGCGGCGTGCCCTTGCAATTCCCTCTTTTGTTCTCGAGGATATGAGCGTTCGTTCTAGTTCTGCGGTCAAAGAGAAGGCAAAAGCGAGGACTTTGGAGGGGATATCGCTGCCCAAGACGTATCGTTCTTTGACAGTCCAGAGTTGGATATTTCGTTGCATGCATTCAGAGAGCAAGTTCATGATCATGAAAATCGATCGTCCGAGGCGCGACAATTCCGAGCAAATGAGGATATCGCCCGATCGCATTTTTCGCATAACGGAGCCCAATTGTCGATGCGAAACGCCTTTCGTTCCCGTTATCGTCTCGCTTATCCAATGATCGATGGTGATTTGTCGCTTGGTGCAGAATTGGTCGATCTCGAGTCGTTGGTTTTCGGTCGTCTGTTTATGCGTCGAAACGCGTATATAGGCATAGATCATCGGGAATCCTTCTCCGTTTTTGGCTAGTTCGCTAGCCGAAGTTCGTCATAAACGGGCGCCCTGTTAGTGCTCGAAAAAAGCGTGGCGCCCGCCCATCAAATGATAGCTAGTTCGCTAGCCGAAGTTCGTCATAAATGCGCATCATGGCGTATGATGCGCTCAGCTATTGTCGGCAATTCGAAACTTTAAAACCTGGCGAAAAAGTACTGCCAGTAGTGACGTTCGTACTCTATTTTGGGTATGATAAATGTTGGGACGGTCCTCGATCGCTTAGCGAGTGCTTCGAAGTTCCCGAACAATTGAAGCCGTTTTTTTGCGATTACTCGATTCACGTCATCGAACTTGCTTGGCTCACTGACGAAGAGATCGACAGGTTGACGGGGGATTTGAAAACACTTGCTCGGTGCTTGCGAAGTTTTCGAGAACACAATTTCGAAGACGATTTCGACGACACCATTGAACACCCAGATGCGGTGTTGAGGCTCTTAGAAAAGATTACGGGAGAATCGTCGTTTAAAAAAATGCGACAAACCTATAGCGAGAAGGAGAACTTACGTATGTGTGAGATTTTTGAAGCCATGCGCAATAACTACAAAATGATAGGCAAAGAGGAAGGTCTAAGAGAAGGCAAAGAGGAAGGCCTGAAAAAAGGTCTGAAAAAAGGCAAAGAGGAAGGTCTAAGAGAAGGGAAAAAAGAGGGGAAACGCCTTGGAAAAGTCGAACAGCTAAAAACTATCACGAAACGCGTGATGTCGAAGAATCATGCGACGCTCGAAGAAGCGATGAGTTATTTGCAGTTGAGCGATACCGAAAAGAATCTCGTCAGAACGGCTATGGCATAGGTGAGCTACAAAAAACGTGCGCAACGCAATGCGCACGTAGCACGGTGAGCATGGCGTATTGAGCGCAAGCGAAATAGCCATGCCGCGGAGGCGTATTGAGCGCAACGAAATAGCCGTAGCTAAAGCCCGTATTGCCCGTTGGGCAATAGGGCGCCCCAAAAAGCCCGTATTGCCCGTTGGGCAATAGGGCGCCCCAAAAAGCCCGTATTGCCCAACGGGCAATAGGGCGCCCAAAAAAAACGAAGTTAGTGAAATGATGTGATTAAAATTGCATGAGTGAGATTTTGTTTAATTATATATGATGTTAATTGTAATGTTTTGAAATGTTTTGATTATGTGGCGCTGTAGACGCACTTGCCGGCGACGAAAGTTTTGACGACGCGTGCTTTGGCGATGTCGAGTGGTGGGCATGTGGTGATGTCGCGGTCGAGCAGGATGAAGTTGGCGGTTTTGTGTGGTTCGATGGAGCCCATGGTTCGTTCGGTTTTGAGTTGGTAGGCGGCGTCGATGGTGGCGGCGCGGATGAGTTGTTCGACGGTTGCGCATTCGTTGGGGTCGAGTTGCGAGTCGGGGTCGCCGGCGAGGTTTGAGCGCGTGGCGCCAGTTTGAATGCCGAGCAAAGGGTTTGGATCGGGTGTGATGGGGTAGTCGCTTGCCATGGAGACGCGGACGCCTGCGTTGAGTAGAGAACGCAGGGGGTATTCGCGATCGGCGCGTTGGGCGCCTAAGTAGTGGAGTTCGACTTCGTGGTAGCCCGATTCTTTGTAGAACCAGTAGGGATTGACGACGGCGAGGATGTTTTGCAGGCGCAGTCGCATGATTTGGTCGGGTGTGACCATTTGCAGGTGGGTGAGGGCATTTCGGGCGGGGTTTTGGAAGTTTGTGCCTTGCTTTTGCGCGACGGCATAGAGGGCGTCGAGCGCGACGGTGACGGCGGCGTCGCCGACGGTGTGGAAATGGACCGAAAAGCCAGCGCGGTTGGCGGCTTCGATGACGTGTTGTAGTCGTTTTTGGCTTTCGGCGTCGGCCCAACGGTTTTCGCCGTGATACGACGTATCGGTTTCGAACGGTTCGAGTAGAAAGCCCGTGCCACCTTCGACGACGCCATCGACGAAGATCTTGATATCGGTGAGTTTGAATCGGTGGGAGGCACACTGCGTTCGGAGTTCGCAGGCGCGTGCGATTTCGGCGTCGGGGTCGTCGTCGGAATCGATGAGGTAGCCGCCGAAGACGTCCATTTTGAGCTTATTTTCGGCATCGAGCGCGGCATAAGCGTCGAACACTTCGTGCGAAGCATCGAAATTGAGCACCATGTCCATATAGGCGGTGATTCCGAGGCGCAGGAACATGTCTTGGACGGCCAAAATCGCCGTTTTATATTGTTGTAGTGTGAGTCGTGGGATGATCGGAATCATGAGGTTCATGGCGGTTTCGCGCAAGCAGCCGTTTGGATTGCCTGCGGCATCGCGTTCGATCTTGCCGCCCGCCGGGCTCGCCGTGTTTCGGTCGATGTGCGCCGCGCGCAGAGCCGCCGAATTGACCCAATATGCGTGCCAGTCGCACGATTGGATGATGACGGGTTTGTCGGATTCGATGCGGTCGAGCCATTGCGCCGTTGGAACGTGGTCATCGAACATGCCGTTGCTCCAGCCCATGCCCAAATAGACGTCGTATTCGGGGTGCGCCGCCACAAATTGGGCGACGATTTCGCCATATTCGGCCAGCGAACTCGCCTCGTTGAGGTGCGCCATGTAGAGCTCCGACATTTTTCCGCCAAACGCATGCGTGTGCCCGTCGATGAATCCAGGCAAGACGATGCCCGACTCGAACGCCACGACACGCGCATCGGGAGCAAACGCCCGAGCTGCCTCGGCACTGCCGACAAACGCAAACGCGCCGCCCTCGATGACCGCCGCATCGGCGCGCGGCATGTCGTCACAGCACGTGTAAATGTTGCCGATGATGCACACGGTTTCGCTATTGTTCACCACAGACTCCTTGACTTGCAAAAAAAACGCCCATTGCTCGAGGCAGTGCGCGTTGCAAAAATATCTCTTGTGCTCGGGGGGGGGCTATTGGCGGTTGCCAATACGCCTTTTCTTTGGGGGGCGGCTATTGGCGGTTGCCAATACGCCGCCAGCGGCTACGCTATTGGCAGGAGCCAATACGCGTAGCTGACGCGCCTATTTCTGCGAAATACGGCGCTTTGCACGGCTATTTCTGCGAAATACGCCGTGCACATTTTGCTGTCGCTAGCCTTTAACGCCGCCAGCGGTGAGACCACCGACGAGGTGTTTTTGTAGGGCAAAGAACAGCGCCATAATGGGGACAGAAACGATGATGGCGCCAGCGGCAAATAGACCGTATTGGACCGATTGCGCACCGACGTACTGTTTTAGAGCGACAGGGAGCGTATAGGCAAGCTCGCTGTTCATGAGTGTCGCCGCCAAAATGAATTCGTTCCATGCGGTCATGAAGCTGAATAGGGCGGTGATGGCGATGGCGGGTCGAGCGAGTGGCAAGACGATGGTGACGAATATACGGATTCGCGAGGCGCCGTCGACGATAGCGGCTTCTTCGAGTTCTTTGGGTATCGTGTCGAAATATCCCTTCAGATTCCAGACGCAGAATGGCAAAGCCGAAACGCTATAGACGAGGACGAGCCCGACGATGCTGTTTAAGAGGCCGAGTTTTCCCAAGAGGATATAGAGTGGAATCGTCATGACGACGCCGGGGAACATTTGCGTGACGAGGAAAGCTTGGAGCCCCAATTGTCGGCCGACGAAATTGAGCCGGCTAAAGCCGTAGGCGGCAGTACAGGCGAGCAAGACGCCGAGTGCCGTTGTAATAGCGGCGACGAGGACGGAATTTTTGAGCTGGTGGAGGAATAGATGATTTCCGTAGTCGTCGACGCGTGAGACGACGTCGATGAAGTTGTCGAAAGTGACTTGTTGTGGGATGAGAGATGACGAAACGCCGGCGATTTCGTTTGGCGTGATTGCCATCATGATGACCCACAAAACGGGGTATAGGACGATGAGGCAAACGATGATGAGAATGGCATTGAAGACGATTTGTCGGATAATCATATCGCGCTTATTGAGCGCGCCGGGTTGTTCTACCCATTCTTTTTGCTTACTCATGCTTTATTATCCTCCAAAACGAATTGTGTCAGTTTGGAATAGAGAACGAGGATGGCGAAGACGACCATGGCATAGGCCGCGGCGTAGCCGTATTGGTATTGGCGTTCAAACGCCCATTTATACGCCTCGGTGACGAGGATTTCGGTCGATCCATCGGGGTCGCCTTTGCTGACGAGGTATATGATGTTGAAGGCGTTAAAAGTCCAAATCGAACCGAGAATGACCGAGGGCATGAGAGCGGGTTTGAGGAGAGGGAAAGTGACATGTCGGAATCGTTGCCATGCACTGGCGCCGTCGACGGCGGCGGCATCTTCGAGATCGCGCGGAATGGCTTGCAAAGCGCCGAGCGTGACGACCATCATGAAGGGAAATCCGAGCCATGTATTCGTCGTGAGGTTAGCGGCAAACGAAGTCAGGAACTCGCTGTACCAATTGATCTTGTCGAAACCGAAGGATGCGAGGATGTTGTTGATGGCGCCGAATTCGGCGTTGAACATGCCGCGCCAGATGAGGGCTGTGATGTAGTTGGGGATTGCCCAAGGCACGATGAGCAAGACGCGATATAGGCCTTTGAGTTTGAGCCAAGGCTCGCGCAACATGAGAGCCAGAGCCATGCCGATGCCAACGTGGAGAGCGACGTTTGTAATCGTCCACAAGACGGTGACGACGAAGGTGAAATAGAACGACATCGAATCGAGGAACGAGGTCGACCCAGTCGAGAAGAGTCGGGCGAAGTTTTGTAGCCCGACGAAGACGAATTCGCCGTTTTGATAACAGAAGAAGGAGAGCCCAGCGCCGACGATGAACGGCAAGAAGACGAGGACGATCATGCCGATAATGGCAGGGGCGACGAAGGGAATGGCAATTTTGTTATCGGTGTATTCGATGTTTTTGGCTTTGTGTTTTTTGAGAGCCCGGAGCGCGAAGATGCAACCGATGGTGAGCAAACCGCCGAGAATGGCTAGGTATGGGCCAGGATTGGCTTCTTCGGCGGGTGGTGCTTTGAGCGTCGAAGCTCTCGATTGTGCTTCGGTAAGGGCTGTCATGGCATCGACGAGGCTATTAGACCCTTGGACGCTCGACATCCAGACGAGGATGGGGATGCTCAATGCAAACGAAGCGGCGCAGAGAACTTTGTGAAGGGTGTTTTTTTGTTGCGAAACGACGCTAGGGTTTGTCGATTTTGCCAAGAAGACAAAGCCGCATACGATGAGCGAGAGGAAGAGGAAGAGCAAGTAGGGAGTTTCGCCTGAAGGGCCGCCATAGAGCGATTTGACGAGGGCATTTTGGAGCGTTGCCCATAGGGATCCCATTTCGGGGCGGTTGCTCTGTGGGACGGTGTTGTCGAGTTGTTTGAGGAACGTCGGAGCGACGGATCGCATGAAAGCGGCTTCGGGGCGCGTATCGTTGGAGAGTTGGTCATAGGCGGGTGTGAAGGCGACCATTTGTCGCCCTTCGATGACGCGCGTATAGGCACCTTGCTCGGCAATGAATTTCATGAGAGCGAGGGATGCGGTGCGTTTCTTTTGCGCGAAAGCGACGCGAGCTTCGGGCGAAAGATTGGCGTTTTGCGATTCGATTTTGGCAAGCGCGCCTTCTTCGTTTGCCATGAATATGCCCTCGGCGGTGACGAAAGGCGCGGATCTGCGCCCTGTTTCGCTCATTATCGGCAAAATGTGTACGCCGTAATTGAGACCATCGCGGAGTTCTGCCATGAACCATGGTCCATTGATGACCATAGCGACTTGCCCGTCGTTGAATAGGGTTTTGATGCGCGCGCCATCGAGGCCTGCAGGCTGATATTGACTTAGTTTGCGAGCAAATTCGAAACTCTTTGCGTTTTCGGTCGTGGCGAGGTGGACGTTTCCGTCTTCGTCGAAAAGACTTCCGCCGTAGCCGTTAAACCATGCACCATGGAAAAAGAAGCTCGTATTGTCGTAGACGAGTCCATACTTTTGCTTCTCAAAATTGGTATTCTTCTCGATATAGCTCAACAAATCGTCGCTCGTATCGGGGACATGAGCGTCGTCGATGAGATCGCGATTGTAGAAGAGAACGGTGCTTTTATATGCCAACGGAACGGCATAGAGGGCGTCTTTATAGGTGAGCGCCTCGATAGTCGTCGGATGGAATTTGTCGCGTTCGTCTTTTGGAAGATCGTCGGATAAATTGGCGATGATCTTGTTATCGGCCCAGTTGCCGACGATATCGTGGGCACGGATGAAGACATCGGGGCCAGAACCGCGAGGAATCGCGGTGAATGCTTTGTTATTGAACGATTCTTCGGGGACTTGAAGGACGCTGACTTTGATGTCAGGATTTTGCGCTTCGAAGTCTCGAACGACGGATTTGAGCGCCGATTCTTCGCGACTTTGATAGGAGTGCCACAAATCGAGCACGATATCTTGAGCCGAAACTTCGAGAGGAAATAGGCAGAGGAAAAAGGCGACGAGTTGTAGGAGGCAAAGCCCGAGCGTTCGCTTCGGGTGATGCTTTATGCATGTAGTAGATTTCATGAGCATGTCACCTCGGCATCGTCTTGTGTTGCCGCTTCATTGGTCTGTTTGTGGGCTTGTGTATCGAGTTGTCCGCCGTGCGCAATGGCGACTTCGGTTTGTGCATCGAAGAGATGGATGGCGTTGGCGGGGACGTGTAGTCCGACGGTTTGGCCATCGGCAAACGAAGCGACTTTTTGCGCCTCAAGAACGGCTAAGAATGTGAGATCGCCGAGTTTGAAGTGGACGTGGCTTTCCCACCCGAGTGTTTCGATGACGTCGACGTTGACGTGTAGATTGGCCTCGAGTCCGTCTTCGGCGAGCACGACGTCTTGGGGGCGAATGCCAAGTGTGACGGATTGTGCATTGTCGACTTTTCCGGCCACATTGCTCGAGAGTTCGATCCGATTTTTTTCGTCGATGCGGACGAATTTTTTGTCGTCAGCCGATTCGATTTTGGCGTCGATGAAGTTCATGGCAGGGCTACCGATGAATCCGGCGACGAATTTGTTTTTGGGCATGAGGAAGAGCTCGAGCGGTGATCCGACTTGTTGCAAATAGCCGCCATTGAGGACGGCGATGCGATCGGCGAGCGTCATGGCCTCGACTTGATCGTGCGTGACGTAGATGATCGTCGTATTGAGTTTTTTGTGTAGCCGGCGGATTTCGACGCGCATTTGCGTACGGAGTGCGGCATCGAGGTTGGAGAGTGGCTCGTCGAACAAGAAGACTTTGGGGCGTCTGACGATGGCGCGTCCCATGGCGACGCGTTGGCGTTGACCACCCGATAACATTTTGGGCAATTTATCGAGGTGTTCGTTGAGCCCGAGCATTTCGCTCGCTTCGGCGACGAGTTCGTCGATTTGATCTTTTGGCATTTTTCGGACTTCGAGACCGAATGAAATATTGCGTCGAATCGTCATGTGCGGATAGAGCGCATAGCTTTGGAAAACCATGGCAATATCGCGGTCTTTGGGGTGTACGTCGTTGACGCGTCGGTCGCCAATGTATAAGTCGCCAGCTGTAATCGATTCGAGCCCTGCAATCGTGCGCAAAAGGGTCGATTTACCGCATCCACTCGGCCCGACGAGGACGAGAAATTCCCCATCGCGAATGTCGAGATCGATGCCTTTGAGTGTGGGGTTGGCGTTGCCATATCGCTTTACGATCCCCTTGAGTGTTAGTCCTGCCATGCCGTTCTCCTCGCTTGCCATTTGCTATGGCTACAAAATACACGCGTCTATGCACTGGGTTTTATTCGATGCTACCCGTGAACGAACGTCCGAGAACTGCCTTTGCCATCGTCAATATGCTTCGATATTGCACGAATCTAGGCGTTATCGAACGATTTGCGCTTTTCGCGTTGGTCATTGGCGTCGATGGCATTGTCACCGACGCTTGCGAGCAATGATATTGCCCAAATCTAAACTGGCATAGATACTACGTTTTGCGTTGTTTGGTATGAATTTTTAGCGCATGGCGAGGCATTTTTTATCGAGGCAGAGAGAATTGTCGGGATTGTGGAATAGACACGGCGTAGATCATGGCGTAAAAGCCGCGCGACGCCTTGGGCGTGCGTCGATTCATCGTTTGCGTTTTATCGATTTATGCTTTCGTACATAGATATAGCCATCGTTGCAGGATTTCTCGTCTTTACGTTGTGGATAGGATTGCGGCAGAGGCATTCGCCGCAGAGTGCAAACGAGGCGCAGAATTACCTCTTGGGCGGTCGCATGCTCACGCTTCCGTCGTTTGTCGCGACGACGGTTTCGACTTGGTATGGCGGCATATTGGGAATAGGTGAGTATACGTGGCTCTATGGTATATCGAATTGGCTCGTCTTTGGCGTGCCATATTACGTGGGGGCGATATTATTTGCGCTATTGTTGAGCAAACGGGCGCGCCAAAGCGATGTTTTAACGCTCCCCGAGCGATTTGAACGCCATTATGGTGGGGCTTGTGCCAAATGCGCCGGCTGGCTCATCTTTTTGACGTCGTTGCCTGGAGCTTATGTCTTGATAACGGCGACGTTGTGTGCGTGGTGTTTTCAAATATCGGTGCCGTTTGGGATCGTATCGACGGCAGTATTTATCGTGGCCTATCTATGGCGCGGCGGGTTTACGTCGCTCGTCAAGACCGATGTCATTCAAATATTTCTGATGTTTGGGAGTTTTATCCTTCTGACATCGATATTGCTCGTTGGTTATGGGCTTGAGCCGTTGCGTTCTTTGCCCGAGACGCATTTCGAACCGACCGGAGGGCAACCGCTTTCGGCTGTACTCGTTTGGTATGTGATAGCGCTTTCGACGTTGACGGAACCGAACTTTTTCCAGCGTTGTTTTGCCGCCAAAACGCCCGAAATTGCTCGCCATGGGCTACTGATAAGCGTGGCATGTTGGGCGTTTTTCGACCTCATGACGACGACGTGTGGCTTATATGCGCGAGCTCTGTTGCCCGATTTGGCGAATCCGATCGATGCATTCCCAGCGTTAGCGACGGAAGTCTTGCCGATAGGGCTCGTCGGCGTCTTTTTTGCGGGGTTATTTGCGACGGTATTGTCGACGCTCGATTCGAAGATATTTACGACTGCGACGACGATAGCGCGCGATATTTGGCCTAGCGGTGCGTTTTCGCATTGGACGATGACGCGCAAAACGCGGATCGGTTTGATCATCGCCGCCATTGCGGCGTCGATAATTGCGTATTTGTCGGGATCTGTCGTGTCGATATGGAAAGTCTTTGGCTCGGTATCGGCGGCAGCGCTCCTCATCCCGATATTGGCGACGTATTTCCCGAAGTGGATACGTTTGACGCCGATAGGGGCATTTGTCTTGATGCTCGCGAGTAGTATCGTGACGTGTGTATGGTTCGCGTCGAAGTATATGACGCAAGATGGCTATTGGCTCGGGCTCGAACCGTTATTTGCAGGCGCCATCGTCGCCATCGCCATTGCCGTCGTCGACAATATCGGGTTGCGATGGCGAGAGGCCTCTCGTTCTTAGATTGTGACTTCACCGATTAGCCCCATTTCATACATGAAGCGAATTAAATTCAATCTTCTGGTTGATGGGGTGAATAATCTGCATCTGTATGGATAATTCTGTATGGGTAATGCTTTAGCCCCATCATCTGCCCAACGACGCCAAGGCAGGAGAAGAATGGCAACGGGCGAGAAGCGTGGTGAAGAGCGAGAAGAGTGGCGACGGGGGAAGATGAAAAAAATCGACTTACGCATTGCGTTATAGTGCGAGGCGCTGGCTTGTCAATGGCGTGAGTCGCCGATTTGACGCCCCAAAAAAGGGCGTTTGAATTGAAAAATAAAATTTGTCGGAATCGCCCATCGACATTATAACGAGCGTCGGGAAATGGAGCAATGGCGCGGGTTTTAGCGCATTGCGTCATTTTTTTGAGTCGGCTTTGACACCGAAATTTTGAGGTGAAGAAATGAAACACGCATTATGGGCAATCGCAGTTCTTTCGACGGCATCGTTTGTGGCATGTTCTGAGAATTTGGATTCCGATCATTCGTCGCCCGTCCTCGATCGCGATCAACAAATCCATAAACCAGGCGGGGAACCGTCGGCTCCTGGTCACGATAATAAAGACGACGACAAACCGGGGACGGGTGGTGTCGATAAGCCAGGGACAGGTGGTGACGATAAGCCAGGAACAGATGGTGGCGAAGGCGATTCGACGATAACGGTCAATCCGACGCCCGATGCCGATAAAGACAAAGACAAGGACGACGAAAAGCCAGGAATTGGCGACGGTGACAAAGACGACGACAAAGATCCCATCGATCCCATCGATCCGACGCCGAGTTTGCCCGACAAAGACCCGACGAAAGCCGATGATGCTGCCATCGATTATGGAACGAAGACCGTCGATGGCGTAGATTATCCGATTCAATCGATGACGAATGCGCCGTATACGACGCTTCAGCGGAGGCATAAGCCGACGATTGGATCGGCGCAATATTCGGCAGGCGACGTCGTCAAGCTCATCGCGAATGGCGATCTCAAAGTTACGCAGAAGAAGGATTATAAGCTCTATGGTTTGGGCACGAGCTATACGCAGGGCAAACCTTGGAACGTGAAGAGCGACTTGTTGCGCTGGGGCGGTCCGGGTCTCAAGCGCAAGGGCAAGAGCTTGGCGTATTTTTGGCAGGTCAGCGATCCGCAAATCATCGATGCGCAAAGCCCGTGTCGCATGGAAGCCGTCGTTAGATCGCCATACGTCGTCTCGAGTGCCTATCGTGCCCAAGGTATTTATTCGACGCACATGTTTGATATGCACGTCCAAACGGCCCGTCGCATATCGGATCATAGTTCGCGGCCCTTCGATTTTGCGCTTGTGACGGGCGATATTGCCGACAATGCCCAGACAAACGAATTCGATTGGTTCGATCGGATGATGTCGGGTGGCGTGGTCGAACCCGATTCGGGCAAGCGCGACGATCCCATCGCAGGGCCGAACAACGATTTTACCGATCCTTATTATGCACGAGGATTGGGCAATATTCCGTGGTATATTGCCATTGGCAATCACGACAATCTCTATATGGGGTTTACGCCGATACAAGATGCCCATCGCGAAGCGTGTATTGGCGATACGGTCGTCGATCTCTTCGACAGCTTCCCGGTGGCCTCGGCGCCGTTCCGAGAAGGCTATAACAATGGGTTCCAAGATGCGTCGGATCCCGATTCGCCCGTGCGCGGCCCAGGAACAAAGACCGTAGCCGATGCGCGTCGCATGCCTTTGACGAAGATCGAAGCACTCCAGAAATTCTACAATGCCGGTGGAATACCACAAGGGCACGGGCTCGATCTCGATACGATAGCCCAGGGGTGGGGCTATTATGCGACGTATCCGATCGAGGGCAAGCCGATTAAACTCATCACGCTCGATACGAATAGCGGTGAGTTTTCGGAAGCCGATATGGCACCGGTGCAAAATGCATGGCTCAAGAATCAATTGGACATTGCCAAAGACAAACACGAGCTCGTCATATTGCAGTCGCATCACGGTACGTCGGGATTTACGGGATCTGTGACGGCACAGGGCTTCCATCAGCTCGTCGCGTCGTATGAAAACGTCATCGTCCACATCACGGGGCATGGCCATTCGAATAGTTCGACGATTCGGACCTCGAAAGACCATGGTTATTGGGAAGTCATGTTGGCATCGGTCGTCGATTTCCCGTCGCAGAGTCGAATTTTCGAAATCGTCTACGAGGGCGATGGCATTATCGATATCTATTTGACGAATATCGAACCCAATGCGCCGCGCGGGTCGTTTGTCGATACGGCAGTACAATATGCGGCGGCGCGTCGATTCTTTGGTGGGTTTAAGGGCATTACGGAAACCGATCCCGCAAAGCGTGCGATAATAATCCTCGAAAACGCCGAAGCTGAATCCGAGCACATGAACCTCGTCTTGCGCACGCGCGTTCCAAAAGACGTCTATGAGAACCTCGAAAAATACGAGTGGTCGAATGTCATCGAGTCGGAAACGCTATTGAACAAGCTCAAGTTCGAGGAATCGAAATAGATTTTGGACCTCACCCCCGGCCTGTCGGCCACCCCCTCTCCATGAATGGAGAGGGGGAATAGACATCTGCCTGCGGCAGATGTGATATTTTTGGGCGAGGGGGAAATGACGCCCGCCGCGGCGGGCGTTTGATGAAGTGCGAGGGGGAAATGTGAGGCGTAGCAGCGGGCGTATTGGCGTAGCCAATAGACCGCCAAAAAAGCGCGTATTGCCGCAGGCAATAGCGCCGAAAGCGTAGCCGTATTTGCGGCATTGCCCGCAAATAGGCGTAGCAGCGGGCGTATTGGCGCAGCCAATAGACCGCCACAAAGAAAATGCAGAAGCGTTATTTGAACGTCAGAGTGAGATCGTAGGCGTAGCTATTGCTCGTCGAGTCGGAGTCGACGAATAGGAGGTACTCGCCTGGGGGGATTTGCTTTTCGAGTGCGAGCGAGTTGGTGGATTCGGCGAGTACGGCGCATTCGACGGTGTTGTTGCGTGCGCTGAGAGCGGATTCGTCGGCGCATTTTTGGATGTGTAGCGTCGGCGTTGGGCATTTGCCTTTGGTGTTCGCGCCGCATTCGCTCGTGATTTGGATTTTGGCGACGACGGTTTGCGTTTGAGTGAGTTGGAAGGCGTAGGCGATTTCTTTGCCGGTCGAGGCGTTTGTGCATTTGCCGCCGTTATCGCCTTTGGCTTGTGCGACGCCGGTCGACGTTTGGTTATTGTCGGTGTAGGAGCCTTTGGTGGCGTCGACGGGGATGACTTTGCCCTTGTAGTTGCAGGCGACGGCCTTGGGGGCATCGAGTTGTTTGAGTTCGATGGTGGCGTCGAATGGTGGTGGGGCGGTTTTGGCGTTGATTCCGCCGACGAAGACGTAGAAATCGCCGGGGGAGAGGAGACGCGTCATGGTTCGCGATTTTTGTTCACCTGTTGAGAGGCAGCTGTTTTGATAGAAATCGTCGGCGGTGCAAGAAAGGGATTCGAAGACGCCCCAATTGGGGACGTCTTGTGCGCTCGTGACGGTGATTTCGTAGTAGCCAAATTTGGGGATTGTGAGCTTTGCCACGGCGAGTCTGTTGTGGATGTTTTTGCAGGCGGAGTATGTGTTGGAGACGGCGAAATCGTTGCGGGTGTTTGTCGAGAGGGATTTTTTATCGCCTGGGGCAACTACGAGTGGGTTTTCGCATGAATTGTCGTTGAACTTTGTGCATTCGCCTTTGAAGCATGTGCCGTCGCAAGGGTCTTCGACGTAGACGCCGCCGGTGCAGACTTCGACGTTTCCTTTGTCGTTGCAACGTCGGAGCGTTTCTTGGCATTTCGAGCCCGGCTTATTGGGGGATGTATTGCCCGAGCCGTTGTCGTCGCCTTTGTTATCCGAGCCGTTGTCGTCGCCTTTGTTGCCCGAATTATTGTTGCCCGAATTGTTATTGCCCGAGCCGTTGCTGCCAGGGACATCGCTGCCGATAGTGCCGTCTTCGTTTTTGTCTTGTGCATAGTCGTCGACGCCGTCGGCACAGCTGGCAAAAGCGATTGCGGCGATGGTGGCCAGGCTCAATAATGTGAGATTTGCAGGGCGGGAGCCGCGTGTATGGTAGAGCATTTTTTGAGACTCCAATAGAGATGACATTTTTGAGAGAACTGTTTGGCGTAGCCCGCTATGGCGGGAGCGCGTTTGAGTGGGAATAGCGCGATTGAATGGGAATAGTGCGCTCGTTGCGTAGAAGTGATGGCTCAAGCCGCCGCATCGTCGCTTGGCAAAGGTTTGGCGTCGTTTGGTTTTGAGCTATAGAAGAACCCGCGCACGCCAAATATGAGTATGGCAATAGAAATGACGGCGATCAAGCCACCCCAGAACCAATAAGGCAAGAAGAGTTGCTTGGCGATTTGCCCCGTATCGGAGGGCATGACGCCCATGGCGGTTTGGGCTTCGGCGACGAAGAGATAATCGCCGCGCGAAAAGACTGCCGTGAGCAATGTGATGGCGATGAATAGCATCGAATAGCGTGCGACGTTGGCGTTTTTGGGGATGAGTGCCAATGCCAACGAGACGAGGCCGCAACTCAAGACGAAGAAAAAGCCGAATAGATTGCGCACGACGAGCAATAGAGAGAGCCCACAAATGACGCCGAAGGCGATGAGCCCGATTTTTGCGGCTTTTGCCGAACGCGCCAAGAGGAGGCTAATCGCCGCCATGATCGCGGGGGCGATGAGGCCGCCAAATGCCGTAAAAGCGCGAGCAAAGCGTCCTGCATCGACGGCTAGCGCATTGGTTGCCACGCCCGATCCGTCGAGCCACATTTCGAATTTGATGAAGTCTCCGCCTGTGAGCATGGCGGCTATGCCGTGCCCCATTTCGTGCACGAACGTGTAGACGAGCATCATCGGATAGAGAATATAGTCGCCATAGGGAATGTAGTAGAGCGATATGACGAGTGCCGAAACGAGCAAACACGCCCACATTCCTTTTTTATCGCCAATGGTCGCTGGGGTATTTTGAGTCGATGACATGGGAGTCTCCGTAATTTATTGCTTTGTAAAGTCGTCGGTGAATGGGGATGGACGGGAATGGGAATAAAGAAAGCGAGTGTATGGGGCTAGCGCACGTGTATCGTCGCATTGCCATGTCGTTTTTAGCACATTTCTTTGCGCTTTCATTATATATTATGGATATGTGCATTGTACCGTGATGGCGGTCGCATTTGTGCGGCGCGTGGGATAGGCGCCGGAAAGCAGTTGAGACGACGTCAAAAATGTAGAAACGAAGGATAAGGAGAATATCGCGTTATGTTAGAATCGTTGAAGAATACCCCGTTACCGCTAGAGTCATTTCCGCCGATGGCGCAGAAGGCGCTCCAGCCCGAGACGCCCAAGCCGATGAAGATGATGGCGGCGAACGGCGCACTTCCGTTGCCGCCAGATACGCTCATCTTGTTATGGTATCAGCTTTCGTTTGAATCGGATCCCGAAATTCGCGGTGCCGTGACCGAAACGGTTCGCACATTCGACGAAGCGATTATGGTCGATTTGGCATCGCGCGATTTGCCCGAATCGGTGATCGATTGGCTTTCGAAGACGAATACCGAAAACGCGGTTCTCGAAAAGATCATCCTCAATCCGAAGACGAACGATGCGACGATAATGGATTTGGCCGCCGTGACGACGCGCGATTTGGTCGATTTGATCGCCGCTAACCAGACGCGCATCATGCGCGCCCCCGATATCATCGATAAAATATATGCGAATCCGGCGTCGCGCATGGCGACGGTCGATAAACTCGTCGCCTTTGCCAAAGAGCATCAGCTCGATTTATCGCCGTTTAAGGCACTCCAAGATTTCATCTCGGCAAAAGATGCACACGACGATGAACCGGGGCTTTCGGACGAAGAATTCGAAGCCGTCATCGCATCGTCGGCGGCGACGGTCGAAAAACAAGAAACAGGCGAGGCGGCGTTGCGCAATCTCAAATCGCTCGATGAAGCCGATGCCGACGCGAGCCCCGAAGAGCAAACCAAACGCATCACGCGTGCGCAACGCATCGAGCGCATGAATGCCCCGCAACGCGTCCGACTCGCTTTGATGGGCGATCGCGAAGATCGCTCGATACTTTTGCGCGATACGCGACGAATCGTCTACATGAGCGTTATCAAAAGCCCGAAGATGTCGTTGGGCGAAGTCGGGCAGATTTGCGCCTCCAAGAGCATGCCCGACGAAGTCATCGCCTATATCGCACAACGCCGAGATTGGGTGCGCTATTATCCCATCGTCGTGGCCCTCGTCAACAATCCCAAATGTCCACTTTCGGAGTCGGTCGGATTCATGCGACAGTTGCGGCTCAACGACCTCAAAAACCTCCAGAAGTCGAAGAGCATTCCCGCACAGCTCGCGCGCCAAGCTCAAATGATGTTTAAACAGAAGAACGAAAGGAAATAAGAATAAAATGCAAACTTTTTCACCTATTACCGAACAAATCATCGAACTCGCGCTGACCGAAGACCTCGTTGCAGGCGATATGACGACCGATGCGATATGCGACGACGGGCGTCGCACGTCGCGCGGCTATCTCGTCGCAAAAGCCGATATCGTCTTGTGCGGTCAACACGTCTTCGAATACGTCGTCGAAAAGGTCCAAAACCGCGCCTTTGGCGCATTTGAGCCCGTCACCGTCGAGTTTCTACATCCCGATGGGGCTCGTCTCGAGAAGGGGACGAAGATAGCGACGTTTTCAGGATCGACGAATATCTTGCTCAAGGCCGAGCGCACGGCGCTCAATTTCCTTCAGCACATGAGTGGTGTAGCGACGCAAACACATGCGATGGCGCAGCTTCTCGGGCCGAAGATCAAACTCGTCAATACGCGCAAAGTCTTGGCTGGAATGCGAGAACTCGATCATTACGCCGTGCAATGCGGCGGCGGTTATAGCCATCGATTCAATTTGGGCGGTGGCGTTATGATCAAAGACAACCACATCGCCGCCGCCGGGTCGATAACTAAGGCCGTGTCGCAATGCCGCGAATTTGCACCGCATACGCTGAAAATCGAAGTCGAAGTTACCTCACTCGACGAAGTCCGCGAGGCACTCGCCGCTGGCGCCGACATCATCATGCTCGACAATATGACGCACGACGTGATGAAAGAAGCATGCGATATCATTGGCAATCGCGCCTTGATCGAGATTTCTGGCAATGTCACCGTCGAAAGCGCTGAACAAATCCGAGACTTGCGCGTTCAATACGTCTCGAGTGGCAGTCTGACGCATTCCGTGCGAGCTGCCGATATTTCGATGCTATTTGAACGATGAGTTTTAAGGCGTCTGTGGCGGCAGTTGCGCCATGGGCGTCGTCGAGTGAGTTTGATATGCGCTTATTTCGCTTAGTTTGCCTAGCTCTATGTTGCCTCGCGCTTTTTGGCGCTTGTCGTGCGACGAATTCCGTCGAGCTCTTCCGCGTCAACGACAATGGCGAAGTCGTCAATATCGGGCGCGGTAGCGACGACGAACACATCATTTATGGGCATTTCCGTTTGCCCGATGTTTACGATAGGGCATTTGTGACGGTCCAAGACCTCGACGCCGACCAGAATTCAGTTTGCTACGTCAAGATCAATGCCGGGCAAGTCAAAGGCGGCGTCGGCATGGGCATTCGCCTATCGCCATGTAATAAGGCAAAACTCGTCAACGAAGTCGCGACAGCCAACGGACTCGATGGCATCGGCATCTACGACCTCACGCGAGCCCCTTGGGGCACTTATATCTTGTATTTTTACGATGGTTCGACGTTTGTCCCACTCATCGAGCGCCCATTTTTCGACGAACATCTCAACGCCGGTCTCGATTCCTTCCGCGTCAATCCCGAAAACCCCGACGAAGCTTTCGTGACTTATAGCCACAAAGACGAAAACGGGCGCATCGTGATGATCAAAGAAACCGTCGCCATCGCCGATGTTTTGTCGGGGAAACTCCTCCGTTTGCATCGCAATTCCGACGACACCGCAAATTCGAACGAAGCCGAAGATGTTCCACCCTCGACCGATTCTTTGACGATCGATAGCGCCGATCAAACGGCTACGGAATCGGGGCAAGCGCCGACGGCTACGGAATCAGGGCAAGCGCCAACGGCTACGGAATCGGGGCAAGCGCCAACGGCTACGGAATCAGGGCAAGCGCCAACGGCTACGGAATCAGGGCAAGCGCCAACGACCACGGAATCAGGGCAAGCGCCAACGACCACGGAATCGGGGCAAGCGCCAACGGCTACGGGATCGGGGCAAGCGCCAACGACCACGGAATCGGCTCAAGACGAAGCGATCGACGATATGCAAGCTGTTACGCCCGATGGCAAACCGATACCGCGCGAAGCTATCCATCGCGATCGCCATAATTAGAATACACGAGCTCACCAAAGCCCCGCCGTGGGGCAGATTGGTGAGCTTGTCTCGGTCCGCCCGAGGGAGCGGATTCATGCGCTTCGCCTGCCCGCCCCAGTGGCGGAATGGCGAGCATGGATATGCCTTTGAACACACGAGCCTGCCGAAGCTAGGCGTTTGGGCTCGCTACATCTCATCGATTGATTTAGGATTGAACCATGTCTTCGAAATTGTTTACCCCCGTCAAGATCGGTCCCGTCGAAATTCGCAACCGAACGATTCGTTCGGCCGCGTTCGAAAATATGTGCGTTGCCAACGGCCCATCGCAAAAGTTGTTCGATTATCATACGGCAGTCGCTCGCGGTGGTATCGGTATGACGACGATCGCCTATGCCTCGATTAATCAAAGCGGTCTCTCATTCGAAGGTCAGCTCTGGATGCGCGAAGAAGTCGTTGATGAACTCAAAAAATTGACCGACGCCATCCATGAAACCGGGGCAAAAGCCTCGATCCAAGTCGGGCACTGCGGCAATATGACCCATCGTCGCACCTGCGGTCAGACGCCTCTCGGGGCTTCGGGGGGCTTTAACATCTATAGCCCGACTTTTGTCCGATCGATGACCGTCGCCCAAATCGATCAATTCGTCGAAGATTTCGTCAAAGCCGTTCGACTCGTCAAAGAATCGGGCTTCGATTGCGTCGAACTCCACTGCGGGCACGGTTATTTGTTGTCGCAATTCTTGTCGCCCTATACGAATCATCGCAAAGATGAATACGGCGGATCGCTCGAAAACCGCATGCGTTTCATGAATCGCGTCATCACGGCCGTGCGCGAAGTCTGCACCGAACTCGGACTCGGACTCATCGTCAAAGTCAACATGAACGATGGCTTCAAAGGCGGTATGCAACGCCAAGAATGCCTCGAGGTCTGCAAACAGCTCGAAAAACTCGGCGTCGATGCACTCGTCCTGACCGCCGGCTTCGTTTCGCGCGCCCCCATGGAAGTCATGCGTGGCAATATGCCCCTCAAAACGCTCGCCTATTACATGGATATGAAGCAGTTCTGGTGGCTCAAACTCGGGCTCAAATGCGTCGGCGGCTTCATGATCCCCCCCGTGCCCTACAAAGACGGCTACTTCCTCGAAGAAGCCAAACTCTTCCGCAAAGAGCTCAAACTCCCGCTCATCTACGTCGGCGGCTGTTGCAGTCGAAAGATCATCGACGAAGTCCTCGATGCGGGCTTCGACGCCGTCCAAATGGCTCGCGCACTCGTCCACGACACCGATTTCGTCAATAAACTCCGCGACGGCGACGAAAACACGCGAAGTGGTTGCAATCACTCGAACTACTGCGTCGGGCGCATGTACTCCTGCGACATGAAATGCCACTGCAAATGCGACGACGAACTCCCCCCAAAACTCAAAAAAGAAATCGCCAAACTCGAAGCAAAATGGGGCAATCCTGAATGTCAACCGTAAAACGACTCCCAAATTGGACACTCGTCACGGGCGCGGCCTCGGGCATTGGGCGCGCCTTTGCCCTTGCGTGCGCACAACGCGGTTTTAACCTCGTCCTCGTCGACATCAACGAACGTGCACTCGCCGAAACCGCCCAAGCCATCGAACAAACGAGTCGCGTCACCACACAAACATTCACCACCGACCTCTCGAAGCACGACGCCGCCGACAAATGCCTCGCTTTTTGCGACGAAAACGGCATCGAAATCGACTTTCTCATCAATAATGCCGGCATCTTCCTCTTCGATCCGCTCCTCGATGCCCCCGAACGCAAAGTCGAAATCATGTGCGATCTGCACGTCTACGGCGTCACACACATGTGCACGGTCTTTGGCAAACGCATGCGCGACCGCCGCTTTGGCTACATCCTCAACGTGTCGTCGCTCAGCGCTTGGATGCCCATGCCCGGCATCAACGTCTACAACGCCTCGAAAGCATACGTGCGCAGCCTCTCTGCGTCGCTCTACTTCGAGCTCAAACCCTACGGCGTCGGCGTCACAGCCGTCTGCCCCGGTGGCATCAACACGACGCTTTTCGGACTCCCCGACAATTTGCGCCGCCTAGCTTGCCGCCTAGGCTTCCTCATGCAACCCGAAAAACTCGTCCAAAAAGCCATCAACGCCGCCCTTCGCCGCAAAAAAGAAGCCATCCCCGGCGCACTCAACCACGTCCTACTCGGCTTCATGCGCATCCTCCCCAACTGCCTCGTCCTGCCCATCTGCCGCCGCGTCCCCACCTACCGCCGCTTCTTCCCCGAGGGCTAGTTTTTTTGTCGCCCTATTGCCGTTGGCAATACGGGCTCTGTATCGCCCTATTTCGCTAACGCTCAATACGGGCTCTGTATCGCCCTATTGCCGTTGGCAATACGGGCTCTGTATCGCCCTATTGCCGTTGGCAATACGGGCTCTGTATCGCCCTATTGCCGTTGGCAATACGGGCTCTGGCGTCGCTATGCGCTCGCGCGCATACGCGACGCTTTTTTGTTTATTGGAACTCTGTACGACGCCATAACGCATTGATATTTGTGCCTTTTTTTATATCGCGTGTATTGAAATTTTTTTGACACACTGGTGCAATGTACTTACAATTCGTAGTTAGGGTTGAAGGTAACTTTTACTAAAGGAGGTGTGCCATGTCGACCGGTGTTGTAAAGGCAAGAGATGGTTTGAACGTTCGCAAAGGCCCTGGTACTGGGTATGCGAAGCTCGGAAAACTCAAGAACAACACGACTGTATCGCTCAATGGGCGTCAGAATGGTTGGTATTCGATCAATTATTCGGGGCGAAAAGGCTACATTTGTGGAACTTATGTGAGTGTTTCGGGTGGTGCAACCACGACAGGAGGTGGCGGTGGGGGCGGTAGCTACACGGTCACGGCTTCGTCGCTCAACGTTCGCAAAGGTGCGGGTACGGGCTATGGCGTTATCGGTTGCCTCAAAAAAGGCAACGTCGTTTCGGCTTCGGGCGAGGCGAATGGCTGGCTCAAGATTTCCTATAATGGCAGAGTTGGTTGGATTTCGAAGAAATACACGCGTAGCGGTGGCAATTCGAGCGGTGGCGGTGGTGGTTCATCGTCGACGGCTGCCAAAACGGGCAAAGTCACGGCTTCGTCGCTCAACGTTCGCAAAGGCGCGGGCACGAGTTATGGCGTCTTAGGCGTGCTCTCGAGAGGTGCTTCGTTCTCGTATACGGGCGAGTCGAGTGGTTGGCTCAAGATTTCATATAAGGGCAAAGTCGGTTGGATTTCGAAGAAATACACGACAGTCGGCGGTGGTACGGTCACCGGCGGTGGCGGCGGTGGCGCAGTCACGGGCGGCGGTTCGGGCACGCAAAGACAACGTAGCCTCGGCAATGCCGCGCGTAGCAAGGCTGCGGCTCTCTACTCGCAATACGTCTCGGCGCATTGGACTTACAGCCAAAGTAAACGTACATCGAGTGGGCACTACGATTGTTCGTCGTTCTCGGCGCGTTCGTGGGCTTCAGTCGGCATCTCAATGGGCTACGACAATTCCGTCGGGCAGGCAAAACGAATCTACAACCGGGGCGGCGAGGTGAGCACGCGCAACCTCATTCCTGGCGATTTGCTCTTCTACCACAATAATTGGAACAGCGGGACGCGTTGGCGCGGCATCAACCACGTCGCCGTTTACGATGGCAGTGGTGGACGCTACGACGCCGGTGGAACCCCCGTCAAACACTATGGTAGCATCGGTAACCCCGTCATGTGCGGGCGTCCTTCGGTACTCGCCTAATCTCTTTCGATGTGCTAAGACGAAAAGCGGCAGGGCTGTTTCATGGTTCTGCCGCTTTTTCTGTGTCTACTCTTGTGCATCTATTCCTCTTACGATGGTCATCGCGCTATGACGCATTCTGTAAACGACAAAATCCCAGACGATATCGAGCCCGGCCGAGGAACGAAAGCCGAAGAAGGCGATTCGTGCGCTAAAGGCGACGAAATAGCCGTCTTCGAAGGCGACGCAAAAGCCGAAGAAGGCGACGAAATAGCCGTCTTCGAAGGCGATGCAAAAGCCGAAGAAGGCGACGAAATAGCCGTCTTCGAAGGCGATGCAAAAGCCGAAGAAGGCGATTCGTGCGCTAAAGACGACAAAACGCCCGTTTGGCACAGTGGCGATAAGGCGGAGTCGAAAGAAGTCCGAGCCGAGAGCTTTCGATTGATGGCGTCGGTGGGCAATTTCGGGCTCTTCCTGCTCATCGCGATAATCTTTGGCTATTTTATCGGAAATGCATTAGACTCTTTTTTTGGAACAAAACCGGTCTTTACGGTGTTCTGGGTTGTGTGTGCCGTTATCGCATCGATTCGCGAATTGTGGCGTTCGATCCACAAGGCGAAACGATTAGCCGAAGACTGACACGTGGGCATAGTGATCATGATGAGCCAAAACATTCCGAAAGTGTTCAAGGCGTGCTTTTTGACGTCGTTTGGCATTATCGTGGCGGCTGTTATTGTGTCATTTTTTGTCAAAGAACTTTATTTTGCTACACAAGTTGGCATATCAGGAGGAATAGGTATCGCGCTTTTAGCGGGATATATGTTATGGATAGGTCGCACGGTATCGGGCGCAAAATCGCAGATGGAGTCGGATAAGGCGGGCGATGTTGCGTCGGGTGTTGCGACGAAGATTCAAATTGCTTCGTTAGTTAGACTCTTTGCGACGGCGGCGATACTCGTCGTGCTCATCGTTGCCTTCAAGTTCGAGCCAGTCGCGATTATCGTCGGTATATCGGGTCTCTACATTCCGTATGCCGTCGTTCCGTTGCTCTTCAAGTCGTCGGATGCGGACACGCCGCAGCCCGAGGGCACGAAAGAGGTCTCTGAGGATAAAGATAAATGATGAACTTTGCTTTGGCAGAAGCGCACGAGATTCACAGTCTCATGGATTTTATTCCTGGTATCCATGAGTGGTTCAGTGAGTTTGGCAAATACGGTTCAACATGGCTCAATGGAACACCGATTTCTTTCACGCACGTCATGATGACGCTCTTGTCGATGGCGGTCGTCGTATTGCTCGTGTTCTTGAGCTGGAATAAATTCAAGCCAACCCCCGATGCGAAGTTGACGCCGCGGACCTTTTTCGAGGTCATTATCGAAGCCGTCCACAACTTGCTCATCGACCAGATGCAAGACAAGCAAAAGGCGCGTCGCTACTTGCCGCTCGTCTTTGCGATTGCCGTGTTTATCTTCTTCAACAATGCGTGCGCGCTTTTACCAGGGCTTGCCCCTGCGACCGACAACTTGAATACAAACGTCGGTATGGCGCTCATCATCTTTTTCGTGTCGAATATTGCTGGAATCCGCGAGAAGGGTTTCGTGCACTATTTTGCCGAGTTTTTGGGACCAGTTCGCAAGTGGTATGGTCTCCCCCTCATGATTTTGATGTTCCCGATCGAAATCATCGGTCAGCTCGTTCGCCCCGTCACGCTCTCGATCCGACTGATGGGGAACATGTATGGTGACCATGCCGTCGTCGGCGTCTTGATGACGCTCGTCGCCGCCGGTGTTCCTGCCGTCATGATGTGTCTCGGTGCCCTCGTCGTCGTCATCCAAACGGTGGTCTTTTGTATTCTCTCTGTCGTCTATATTTCTATGGCGATTGCTGAATAATTCGTTTTGTTATTGGGTCATTTTGACCTTTTCTTTAGTTGGAGTATCAAAATGTCTTTCTCTAAGAAAATTGCTCTCTTTTCGACGAGTGTTGTGACGTTCTTCCTTTTCGTCGTTCCATCGGCATTTGCTCAAGATGGTGGCGCCGTCGCACAACAAGCGGCCAACGCAGTCGCAGAACTCGATAAAACAGCTGCAACGGGTGGGATGAACCTCATCGCTGCTGCGCTCGCCATTGGCATCGCCGCCTGTGGTTGCGGTATCGGTCAAGGTCGTGCCGCCGAAGGCGCTCTCCAAGGCATCGCTCGCAATCCGTCTGCCTATAGCAAGATCTTTACGCCGATGATCATCGCCTTGGCACTCATCGAATCGTTGTCGATTTATGCGTTGCTCGTCGCTCTCTTGGCCATCTTCTAATCTCTATTAGAAATGTAGACGATATAGCCCTCCCGTCTGGGAGGGCTTTTTTTGTCGGTACTCGGTATCATTGTTTTGTTGGTACTCGCAGGACTGATGCGGAGATGTCGTATTCGGAATGGCATCGGTTATCGATTGGGGCTAAAAAGCTCTGTCACTTATTCGCTCAAACGCCCATCCACGGCTGGTTTGACGATATCGATGAAAAAAAACGAAAAAAAACCGTCACATTTTTTTTAAAACGACATGATTCCCATAGAAAGGGCATGCGAAGGTCGGTCGCGTCGTTGCGATAATCGACGCATCCCATCTCCCCAATAGGAGGCTACATGGGAACGAAGGACGTTTGCGAAAAACACCTGATTTCGCTCAACGATGTGTTCGCCGAAGTGTGGAATTTCAGGTCGAAAGTCCGGATTCACCCTGAGGCGTTATATGAAGCACCAACAGAGCACATTACGCACGCCAAACACGAGTATGTCCATAAATATCGCGACATATTCAAGTACTATCGCAACGAACTCAAGCTCAACATTGCCGTTTTGGGCGTCGAAAACCAGACAAAGCCAGAAAAAGCAATGCCTGCGCGCGTGATGACGTACGATGCGCTCTTTTATGAAGATCAATTCAGGCACTTGCGATCGGGCGAAAAGCTCATCCCTGTATTTACGAAGGTGCTCTATTTTGGGTATCATAAGAGGTGGACTGAGCCGCGATCGTTGAGCGAGCAGTGTCGTGTGCCGATCGAATTTGCCGATCAGTTTCAAGACTATAGAATCGAGGTCGTCGAACTCGCTTGGTTGACGGACGAAGAAATCGATAGCTTGTCGGGGGATCTCAAAGTGGCTGCTATCTTTTTGCGAAAGTTGCGCTTAAATGAAATAAGCGAGTGGCCTAGGCTCAAAATTCAACATATCGATGAGCTTCTCAATCTGTTCACTGAAATTACTAAACAATCAGAGTTTCAACGCATGAAAAGCGAATGCGCCGAGCGCAAAGGAGAGATAATGATGTGCGACGTTTTTGAAAATTATAAAAAAGATCTCATTTCTCAGGGGATGACTATCGGTGAGGAGCGGGGTGAAAAGCGCGGAATTCAAATCGGTGAGGAGCGGGGTGAAAAAATCGGGGAGCTCAATCAACTACTCGTGATGACGAAACGGATCATGGGAAAGATGGGTTCGACGCTCGAAGAATCTATGCGTTATTTGCAATTGACCGATGCCGAGAAGAATCTCATCCGCGGAGCGGTAGGGGCATAGGCGTTTCGTAGAGTTTCAACGCATGAAAAGCGAATGCGCCGAGTGCAAGGGGAGCGCGGAGCGGTTGCAGGCTTGTATTTGGCGCGTTGTGAGTATTAAAAGGAGCCCGTATTGAGCCCAACGGGCGAGATAGGGCGACACAAAGCCCGTATTGGCGCAGCCAATAGGGCGCACGGAGCCCGTATTGAGCCCAACGGGCGAGATAGGGCGACACAAGAGCGCGTATTGCCGGAGGCAAAAGCGCGACACAAAGCCCGTATTGGCGCAGCCAATAGGGCGCATGGAGCCCGTATTGAGCCCAACGGGCGAGATAGGGCGACACAAGAGCAAACAAAAGTCGTAACGCATTGGCATCATGTATAACATCGTCTATTTTGGAACGATAATCGGGCTCATTTTGTCGCTCGTGATACTCGTCTTTATGCACCGGCATTCGGGGCGGTTTTTGGGGCATACGCTGTCGCAGTGGGTGGCGCAGACGCGTAAAAAGCAGGACGAAATATCGGCCGATAAGTTGTTGCACGTGCGAAAGTTGCTCGAATGTTTGGCGCACGACGTGCTCAAGCACCGGTTGCTGGGGTTGCACTCGCTATTTGAGGAGATGCAACAGTATTATGGGGGTTCGGGCAAGAAGAAACTCGATTTTCGGGCCATATCGCCCGAGAAAGACGTGGCGTTTCGGGATGAATTTTTTCGGTTGTGCGGGATAAAGGCGCGCCCCGAAGAGCGGCTTTGGACGCGGTTTAGCGACGCGTTTAAGGAGATTTATCATTATACGGGGAAGCGGTTGGCGTTGCCGATGGTCGACCCGATGTTTTCGGCGGCGTTTAAGGTGCTCGTCGAGTTGCGGCGTGCGATGGTGTGGCTCGTCAATACCGATAGCATGTGGGCGAAATCGTCGGTCCATTTTTACAAGATTTTGTCGCTCGATTACGTGAGTGTGTATCCGGCGACGCTCGCTTTGGCGGCTTCGTGCCGGATGGAAATCGACCCCAATGCCATGATTCAGGGGGCGATTGAGGCGGTGGCGGCTCAGACGAATCGCGCCGATATTGCAAATCGCATTCGGATTTATCGTTGTGATGGCGATCGATTGTTGTGCGATGCGCCGATGCGGACGCTGACGATGTGCATGACGCGATTGCTCGACAATGCGCTCGAACAGAGTCGGAACGTCGCGATCGAGGCGGCTTTTTTGACCGATGAATTTACGGGCGTGTCGAAGCTCATCATCAAGGTTTACGACGAATCGGAGGTGTTGCCAGCGACGGCCGATGAGGGCATGGGAATGCGCGGCGTGCGGCAAAATCTCGAAGCGTTTTCGGGGGGGATTGCCTACCGGAGCGAAGTGCGCGATTCGTTTAAAAAAGCGGCGGTTTTGTCGATTTCGGCGTCGAGATTCGAGCCCGTCGTCGAGACGAAATTGCGGCGTAGTATGGTCGTCGAATTTATTGCCGTTGCCGCCGTAAACGTCGCCATTTTTTTGATTTGTTTTGCCAACGTGATCGGTGGGCCACCCGTCGAATTTGCGGGGAAAGGCACCGATATCGTCGAGTTTTATGCCGAGGTCGGGAAAGAGCTCGCGATTCCGCTGTGCACGGGCGGGCGCAATGTTCGAGCCGAGGTTCGAGCCGAGAATATCGCTTGCGTTGCCGAACAATGTACGTTAGCGCGAGTTTTAGAAGAGTTGGAACCGTGCAAAAAGAGCATCAATGACCCCGAGTGTCCGGGCGTTTTGCGATGGACGCCGCAATTTAGCGACGGTCAGCGCCAAGGGCGTAACTACGAGCTTTCGATCGATTGCATCGCCGATGGACCCCCGCCGAGCGAAGATACTCGACGCATTCGCGTGCGCGTTTCGCGCCCCAATAGCGCCCCAAAAATCGCCTTCGTTCAAATCATCAACGATACAAAGGGGACGATGCACTACCTCACCAAGCGCGGCGAAATGACGCGCGTCGACGTCAACGATAAGTTGCGCTTGCGCGTTTTGGCCAACGACGCCGACGCCGATATCATCATGTATCGGTTGCGATCGCCCGATGGGACTGTAGTCGTCTCGACCGATGGCACGTTCGATCTTTCGCCGAAATGGAGCGCCTTTGCGACGTCGACGTTTGAGCTCGAAATCTCGGATAATATCGCTGCGTCGCTCTCGTTTAACATCGTTTTGGCGGCCGATAAACTCCACCCCATTGAGATCGTCAACGCCGATATCGTGACGTCGACGACGTCGGTGCGATTGCCTTGCGATGGCACGCCCGAGGCGCGCGTTTGCCGAGTTCCCGATCGCAATATCAACGAATTGCGAATTATCGTGCGGTTTGACCCGCTACAATCGCGCATTCGCCCCGTCGTCGCGTTCCAAGTTTCCGACAATCACGGCATCGATCTGCGCTATATTCGACAATACTCCAATAAAACCGGAGAAACTCAGCTGGGCGACCAATGGGAAGTCTATTCGAAATCGACGCAACAGCTCATCGCCGTCGTCGAACTGACGAATATCGAAAAGCTCCCCAGCGCCAATGATTATGCGTTTACTTTCCGAATGCTCAGCAACGTCCATTCGTCGGAAAATTCGAGTTTTGCCGTCTATGCGAATGTATCGGATCTTTCGGATCGCATGCCGGCTGCCAAATCGCTCTTCATCTTCGCTTTTGCACAGCAAAAGTCTTCGAAATACGTCTTCACCTCGCAGCATCTCCAACTGCGGGAATACGAAGCCGAACAAGATGCGCAATATGCCGAAGATGGCACGTGGATTTATCCGGTCGAAGGCGAAAAGCTACGACAAGAACCCGTCGTCGATCGCATCGATTGCCAGACGCCAGAATTTGCCAGCGCCTTCGAAACGCCGTCGATTCAGAATCTCAAAAACGCTTGGCGCATCGATTTCAAGCTCAAGCGCGGATGTATCCCTGGGCTGGCTGTTTCGTTGCCCGCCAAAGAACGACTTTGCACGGCCCATATCGGCTTTGGCAATCGCCCACCCGAAAAGGAAATCTGGATCATGCTCGATGCGCGACAATGCGCACCGCGAATCGACGAGTTGGCACTCGTCGCTCAAGGAACCGACGACAGCACCTATCGATATGCTTTTACGATCGTCGATACCGATGGCGATTTGTCGAAGAACAAAATCCAAGTCTTGGGCAATGCACCCCATGAAATCGCTTTTGGTAGCGGATCGCACGCGCTAGGCGATGTCTATCGCGGCGAGATTCGGATCAAATCCGATTGCGACTTCAGCGAGATCACGCCGCTAACGCTCGTCGCCACCGACGAGACGGGGCGAACGACGCAAAAAGTCATTGCCCTGCCGCAAGTTTGCCCGGCGACAATCGATACAGAAGATGGGCGAAAATTCTTCGAAGTTTCGGAAGGAACGTTGATGGAAATTCCAATTGTTGCCGAAAATGATGCAAAACTATTATTAAAATCGAACTTTGGCAGAATCGAAAACGGGGCATTTCGATGGCTCGCTTCGTGTAGCTATGGCGCAGGACCACACCGCATCGAAATACGCGATGCGCTACATCCGAATGCACATCCCATCGAGATCGAAATCGAGTTGCGTTGCATGCCCAGGCTTTCGGTTTCGATCGACGATGCCCCCATCCAGCTCGATATTCCCTTCGATATCGCACCCAATACCGAGCATCGCGTCAAAATATCGGGCGTCGACGCCGAACAATTCGAGTTCAATTTGGCTTCGTCGGCGCTGTATCCTTCATTGCGACTTACGGAGTCGATTCAAGATGGCGTCTACGGGCTAGGCGTCGCATGCGCTTCGCAAGAAGAAACCCAAGAGTCGATCCAAATCCAAGTCGTTCCAAAAGATCCCGCCAAATACATCCATCCCGATCCCATCGTCATGACGTTCCGATGCCTAGCGCCGCCAAATACATCCATCCCGATCCCATCGTCATGACGTTCCGATGCCTAGCGGAGCACATTCCCACGCGCATCGAGACATTAGACTTGCGTTTTGATCGCGTACTGGATCCGAGCACTAGAGCCCCTTATTGCCACATCCCATTTATTTGCAGTTTTTAGCAATATGTGACAATACACGGGGCGCGGCTTTGATTCGCGTGCATAGAATACGAAGGGAGTGAAGTTTTATGGCACAAGAACAGCGATTTGAACTCGTCAGCACGCTCGGACGCGGTGGTATGGCGGAAGTCTTTTTGGGATGGATGCACTCCGTAGGTGGATTGAGACGCAAAGTCGCCATCAAGCGCATTCTGCCCGAATTGATCCAGAAGCAGAGCAAGCTCTTCCAGCAAATGTTCGTCGACGAAGCGCGGCTCGCTTTTCAACTCGAACACGACAACATCGTGCGCGTTTACGACGTCGGCCAGACGTCGAATACCTTCTTCATCGTCATGGAATACATCGAGGGATTCGACCTTAAATCGGTCATGGAGAAGTTGCGCACCAATAATACGATATTTCCCCTTGGGGTTGCCATTTATATTACGTTGCAGGTCTGCGCAGGGCTCGGATACGCGCATTCGCTGACCGATGCCGAGGGCAAGCCACTCGGGCTCATCCACAACGATATTTCGCCCCCCAATATCCTCATCGGGCGGCACGGCGAAGTCAAAGTCGCCGACTTCGGGCTTAGCGATGCGCGATCGAACGACGTCTCGACTCCCGAGGGCATGATCAAAGGCAAATTTGCCTATATTTCGCCCGAAAGTACTAAAAATCCACCAGCTATCACATCGCGAAGCGATATCTTCTCCATCGGCATCTGCCTCTGGGAAATGCTCGCCGGGCGTCGTCTATTCCAACGAAGCACCGATATCGAGACGTTTAAAGCCGTAAAGGCATGCGTCATTCCCGATATCCGTCGGATCCGAAACGATATCCCCGACGAATTGCTCAAAGTGCTCTATAAGGCGCTTGCCCCCAATCCAGACGATCGCTACCAAACGTGTGAATCGCTCTACCTCGATTTGGCTTCGGTGGCGACTGCTTTGGCAATCCCCATCAATCGCTTCGATCTGTCGTGGATCGTCAATGACCTTGCCGACAATCGATGGTCGGAATTTGGCGGCGAAAAAGTCTCCGAAGCGATGCAAAAGACGTTGCAAGACGAATTGGGCGGCATGTTGCCGCCGGGCGACGCCGAAATCTTGGGCGAAATCGTCACGGGCGTTTCGGTCGCCATCGACGTCAAAAGCAGCGAGCAGGCAATTGCACAAAATGCCAACTGGCTCAACGACGTCTTCGACGAAGTCGGATTCGAAGATGGCGCCGTCGTCTTCACCGATAAAGAAAAAGATAAAGAAAAGCAAGATGCCACAAAAGCATCCGATACGTCGAATCCAAGCGCAAACGGCCCAAAAACCGCCGCCGAAATCGCAGCACAAGAAGTCACACAAGATTCGCCTACGCGCCGTATCAACGACATCTTGCCATCGTCGAAATCCGTCCTCATCTCGCGCACATCTATGATCTCAGGCCCCCATCGTCATCTGCGATCCGCATGCTATGTCCTGCTCGGCCTCATCATCGGCGCCATCGCAACACTCGCTCTCGTCATGCTTCACATCATCGACGTGTAGTGTTTGAGGAATGCGGGCGTCATTTCCCCCTCGCATGTCATAAACGCCCGCCTGTGCGGGCGTTTTTTCTTCGCGCTAAATCCTTGACGCCCGCTTTGCGGGCGTCATTTCCCCCTCGCATGTCATAAACGCCCGCCTGTGCGGGCGTTTTTTCTTCGCGCTAAATCC
>SFMP01000144.1 GCA_004554395.1 Myxococcales bacterium
TGAAATCGAGGTCGTATTTCCAAGTTTGGTAATTGGACTTTTTGAGTTCGATAGTCGTCTTTTTCGATGAATCGATCCCCGAGATATCAAGAGGAGTTTCGCCTTTTCGGATGTTTTTTCCATCTTGGACGAGGTAGACCATGGCGCCAGAGGGGTCGGAATCGATGTGAACATCGATTTGAGCATTGCCATCGAGTTCGATATCGATAGATTTCATTGCTTGCACGACGTCGATAGATTTTTCGACGGATTCGTAGCCAGCACGCGAGACGCGCAACTGATAAGAGCGCCCGACGATGCCTTCGAGCATTCTGGGCGAACCGATGCCAGCTTGCCGTTTGCCATTGACATAGAGCATGGCATCGTCGGGAGAGATATTGACGCTGTATTTGACTTTTTTGAGGATTGGGCGCGTCATTTCGAGTCGGCTTTCGGATGTGCCGTTTGCCAGCGAGAGCGCGAAAGTCTCATTTTCGTAATCGGGCATGGAGACATCGACGAGATAGTCGCCGGCTTGGAGATTATCGAATACAGGATTTGCGCCTTTTTGTTGTGGCAGATTGGGATCGTTGGGATTTGCGTTTTTGGGATAAATTTTGACGACGGCTTGAGCCGAATCGGGCACGACCGTGAACTGAACGGTAGCCGAGGTTGGGAGGTTGGGAACGGGTTTTGGGAGCTCGACGACGCCTGTGACGAGTAGGACGGGGCAAGCGATGAGCATGACGCAGATGGCGACGATGAGCCCGACGAGTCCTTTTCGAGTACGCGCTTTGCGTTCGGCTTGTTGAAGTTTGACGAGGACCGAAGGGGTTTCTTCGGGATCGATGCCCTCTGGTTCGAGTTCGATATCTTCATCGGAATTGACATCGGAGACACAGATTTCGAGGCGCGGCCCGGAATTATCGCCGTCTTTCGTCGCGGGTTTGAGCCCCGGGAGTGAGACGGGCTTGACGCCTGGCATGGGTTTGCTCGTTTCGCCGACTGTTTTTGTGGCACGTCCGGGGACGGGCGGCAATTTCGAAGCGAGTGAATCGAGTTTTCGAGCGCCGGATCCGGAAGCGCCGACGATGGGGACGGAGCGATGGGATTTGCCGGCCGTAGGCTCTGCATAGCGGACTTCAGCTTTCGGTTTTTCTTCTTCGGTAGGCTTATCGTCGGCCAGGAGGCTTGGATCGAGCACGCCAATGTCTTGCGTACGAACGTCTTCGCTGGCGATGGAGGCATCGGCGTGTTCGGCGTTATATTTATCGATATCTTCGACGGTATTGATCGTTTTGAAGATGGGGAGCAATTCCCATTCTCGGTCATAAGTATCTTTGAACGTCGTGCACATCCAAGTTTGGAGATGCCATTGGGTGAAGGGCGTTTTACAGCTATTGATAAAGTCGAAGAGATCGATGACCATCTCGGCAGCCCATTGATACCGCTTCGTAATGTCGCGTTCGAGGGCTTTCATACAAATTTTGTCGACGGATTCTGGGATCATCCGATTGTATTTGGATGGTTTTTCGATAGGTGCATTTTGGATCATATCCAAAATGGCAAATTCGCTTTCGGACTGGAACAATCTGCGTCCGGTGAGGAGTTCCCAGAAGACGACGCCGAGTGCGAAGATATCGGAGCGATGGTCGATATCTTTATCGGCGGCTTGTTCGGGGCTCATGTAGCTAAATTTCCCTTTGACGACACCGCTTTGAGAGTTGGATGCGCGTCGCGAAGCTTTTGAGACGCCGAAGTCGATGAGCTTGACGACGCCATCGTAGGCGACGATGAGGTTTTGAGGGCTGACGTCGCGATGGACGAGCCCGAGAGGATTGCCTGTGCTATCGACGGCTTTATGGGCATAATCGAGACCTTGAGCGGCTTGTGCGATGATGAAACACGCTTGGCTGACGCTCATGATCTTTCGTTGACGTCGATAATGGCTTTGAATGGCTAGGACATCGCGCCCTGCGATGAATTCCATCGCGATGTAGTGCGACTGCCCGAGGCGCCCGAGCTCATAGATCTGACAGACGTTAGGATGTTCGAGTTCGACGGCGACTTTCGCTTCGTTGATGAACATCGTGACGAAATCGGTATCGGCGGCGAGGTGTGGCAAGATGCGTTTGATCGCGAAAAAGCGTTCAAATCCGGGCGCGTTGAGCAACTTTGCCCGATAAACTTCAGCCATCCCCCCGACGCTGACGCGTTCGAGTAAAATAAATTTTCCGAAAACAACTGGATGTATCACGTTCCAACCACCACTATACAAGTAGAGCAAAACAACCGCGCGGCAGTCTAATCTAATTCCCAAAAACTCGCAAGATCGCGACGGCTAAGGCACAAAAAAAGCGCGTATGCCAACGGCATAGCGCATCGCGGAGGCGTATTGAGCGAATAGCGAAATAGCCGAAGCTGGGCGCCGTATTGGCAAAAGCCAATAGGCGACCCCAAAAAAGCGCGAATAAACCGGCTAGAAGTGGCTAGAAGTGGCTCGTTTAGCGATAGATGGCCGAGACGAGTTTGTTGGCGATGAACGAGCCGGCATCGACGGCCATGTAGTAGAAGGCGGAGGTGACTTCTTCGTCGGACATTTTGAAGAAGGCAGTGAGGTTTGCGACGCCCGCGCCCAGGCGTGCGGCATCGTGTGCGGCGGCGACGGCGTTGTAGTTTGGCCTGGCGTTTCCGGTGACTTCGACGCTGACTTCGACGTTGGCTTCGGCGACGGAGCTCAGGACGCTGGAAACTTCGCGCATGATGGAGACGCCGGTGCTGTAGACGGTTTTCATTTCGGGGGTGTAGACGAGTTTGAGGTCGGCTTCGACGAAGAAGTTCATGGGCGACATGAGGGATTCGGCCCAGATGCCGTATGAGCGGATGTTGAGCATGATGCGGATGTCGGGGTTTGTGCTATCGGGGACGACTTGTAGGTGTGTGGCGTCTGTGAAGCCATTGTCGAAGCCGAGGGCGACGTTTTGAGCCATGACGGTGGAATCGATGATTTTATGTAGTCGTTTTTCTTGGTCGGCGCTGACGGCGACGGCCCCGATGCTACTAGCGGTATTGACGATGGAGCCGATGGTGCCGAGCGTGCCGCGACGCGAGGCCATGACGTCGTTGGGTTCGATGTTGACGGCGACGGCGGCTGTCGTGGAGATCGTGCTCTTGTATGTGGCCGATTTACCGACGTATTCGCCCAAGGATGGCCCGCATGCGGTTGTCGTGGCGACGATCGAAAGCGAGAAAGCCAGACCGATAAATTTTTTCATATCTACACCTTTTTGTTGTGAGAAATGCCACCGTTGTAGTGGCAAATTGGAATAAACGGATTTTGCCCGTGAGGTGTTGGTATCATTTTTATGCAAATGAAGGAATAAATTTGCACAAAGATGCAACAGACGTCGCGAGCGGCCTCTTCGAGAGGGGGTTTACAGCAAGAAACGTGCCGATTTTTATATAGTTTTTGGCGCGAGGTATGCCGCCGAGGCGATTTGAGGGGGATTTTGGGGGCGATTTGAAAAATAGATGCTGTGCCCTACTCTATTCGCTCTCGCAAGGCTTGTCGGGCGATGGGGGCGGGGGCGTCGATGGTCATAGCGTGTTGGCCGTCGAGCCCGGTCGTATAGAGGATGTCGACGCCTTCGCGGCGGATGCGATAGAAATAATCGCGCGTTGCGGTTGCCGAGGCAGTATCGGAGTCGGCTTGCGGTCGCGGATCGTGGGGATCGAATAGCGATTGAGCGTGAGCGGGGGCGCTGGCTTGGGCGATGTCGAGTATCGTCGCGGAGATCGTTTCAGGGCGAGCAATTGTCGTTTGAGGTAGGCTAAAGTGTGCGTTAGGCATCCAAAAAGCGTATGGCGAGAGGAGTTCCCAAGGGCTGAGCGTTTGTTCGTAGCCCAAGTGGGTTTCGCCGAGGGAGTTGCCGTGCGTGCCCCATAGGACGACGAGCGTATCGGCGGGCAGTTTTTTGGCAAATGCGCCGATGGCGTCGTCGACGACCGACAACTCGCCATCGTAATAGGCTTCGAGCTGTTTGGCGTCTTCGGCAGTTGGGTTTTGTTTGACGATGAGATTTTGCATCGATTGTGGCGTGACGGTGCCCGAATAATTGGGGACAGCCCAGAGTTCGAGTTTTTCGCCAGGGGCTTTGTAGGGGAGCCGGAGCTCGGAAATATGCACGAAAAACAAAGACTTCGGTTGAGACGCTTTGAGAGCTTCGGCGACGCGGTCGAATACGGCCTGCGACGAGACGACGTTTTCTTTGTTGAGAGCATGAACGGCATCGAAGCCTTGGGCGAAGCCCTTTGAATCGTCGGCAATCGACGAGGTCGAAAAGAATTCGGAATGCCATTGTTTTTCGCGCATGGCTTCGGGCAAAGTCGTGAGCGATTCGCGGAGATGGGTGCCCGTCGTCGCGACGCCGTGGGCATCGGGCGGTAGGCTCGTCAAAAACGAAGCGACGGTCGTCGCAAGCGATAGCCCCGACGCCATGACGACGCCAGAAATGCCTTCGTCGTAGAGTTTCGAGAGCGCGGGCGTCGCTCGGCGTTTTGAGTTTGCGGTGAGCCTATCGGCACGGAGATTGTCGACGGCGATGACGACGATACGGCTCGGAGCGATTCTTTCGCGAATCGAAGATAATGAGTGTTTACCGCGTGGTATGGGTTTATCATTCTCATTTACATTGGAATGTTGAATTTTATTCGCGATTGTCGAGCCATCATCGATGATAATTTTTGGCGGCGTTATCGAGATTTGCGGGCGTGGGTCGGTTGGCGTCGAGAACCCATCGTCGTTGAGTGGGATATCGGGAACGATGGAGATGCGGACGGCTTTTTGAGCGTATTCTGAGAGGTCGATCGAATGGTGAATCCAGCAGGCGCCTGGTGCGATGGGAATATCGTGCACGATTGGTTTCGAGCCATCGATGGCGATTTGGACGCGAAGATTTGCCGCGGTTTCGAGATATGGCGCTGGGGCGGCAGAGAATTCGAGCATGGCATGGTCGGGGACGACGAAGAATCGGTCGATGCGATGCGATTGAGCGAGCGGATAGGCGTCGATTGGATGCGAGAGCGTGCGCACGGGGGCAAGTCGTAGCGCTGTGGGGAATGCGCCAACATCGTAGCGCCCGAGTGGGCGTTTTTCGTTTGTGATGCCGATGCGCACGAATTTGGCACTGACGCGTTTATCGCCTTCGAAATAGGATCCGGGGAACGAAACGCGCAAGAGTTGCATGCCATCGTTGGCGAGGAGCTCGCGCGGCAAGCGCCATCGGTAGCCGTTCCAGCCGGGTGTGAAGTCGGCGGTAAGTGGCTGGGACCAAGACCGTGCGCCGCTTTCGTCGGGCGTATAGAAACGGATTGCGCCCGATGGATTGACTTTTGGTCGCATTTCGAGTTCGACGTAGAGATCGCCTTGCCAATCGTCGGGATAGAAAGGGAAATGCAACGTCGCCATCGTGCCAGAGAGCCATCGGAGCGACTTTCCGCCTGCCCATTTGAGATCGTCGCCCTCGGCTTGTTCTGTCGTGATGTATTCAGGGGCGAGCCATGGGCTCGCCGAATGTCGTTCGAGGTATTTGGCATCGTCGGCGCGCCCGGGTTCGATGTCGATCCCGTGGTGATATCGATGGATGAGTCCGGAGTCGTCGTCCCAAGATTCGTAGACGGCGCCCGTATGTTCGCCGACGGGTTCGCAAGTGGCTTTTTGATGGGCATTTTTGGCTACGGCGTCGCTCGTTTCGACCGATTGACTCGCGCCTTTGGGCGCAGACGAGCGACACGACAGCGTGAGGATCACGGGGATGAGTAGAGATAAGGTGACGATGCGTTTTCGTTTCATTTGATTTCGAATCTCTTTCGATAGTTTTTGGGATCGAGATCGCCACAAGCGCCTGCCCCATCGAATCAATGATGTGTATATGCCTGAAATTGGGCGTTTTTTGCAACTGATACGTCCATCCCCTCACGATGCGACATAAAAAAGTGAAAAAAAACGAAAAAAAACCGTCACATTTTTTTTTTCTCGCCATGATTAGATTGAACATTCGGTGCAATTGTAGAAGGGGCACTGGATGCGAAGCGATCATGCGAGTGCATTGCACGGTGCGAGGCGTCGCATGCGCACGAGGCAATACGCCAAAGGAAACGCCATGATAGGGAGAACGATTGGTGGTGCCCTGATGGGTGTCGAAGGTTATTGTGTTCGCATCGAGATTCAAATCGGATTTGGGATGGCGAATTTCTACACGGTTGGGCTAGCAGAGGGGGCAGTCCGCGAGTCGAAGGTCAGGGTTCGATCGGCATTTATGGAATCGGATTTGTATTTTCCGCAGACTTGCGTGACGCTGAATTTGGCGCCGGCCGATGTCCGCAAAGATGGTTCGTCGTATGATTTGCCGATAGCCATAGCGATATTGCAAGCCAATGGCGAGTTTCGCCCAGCAGTTCAAGACTGGCTCGACGAGACGATGATCATGGGGGAATTGGGATTGACGGGGGAGATTCGTCCGATCCGTGGCGTTTTGCCGCTCGTACTGGCTGCGCGGCGTGCGGGGCTCAAGAACGTCATCGTCGCGCCCGAAAACGGAGCCGAAGCGGCGCTCGTCGAAGGGATTTCTGTCTATTGCCCGCAGAACTTGCGCCAAACGTATGAATGCCTCCATCGCGCGACGCCGCTGCCGCAATACATTGCCGGAGAAACGCACCAGACTGGCGAAATATATCCGAAAGACATGTCGGAGATAAGCGGGCAACTCGTCGCGCGGCGCGCACTCGAAATCGCGGCATCGGGCGCGCATAATCTCCTATTCGTGGGGCCGCCGGGATCGGGCAAGACGATGTTGGCGCAGCGCCTGCCGACGATATTGCCGAGGTTGAGCTTCGACGAAGCCCTCGAGGTGACGGCGCTCTATAGCGTATCGGGGAATTTGGGCAATCGCAGCCTCATCGAAACGCGCCCATTCCGAGCACCGCACCATTCGGTGAGCGATGTCGGGCTCGTAGGCGGCGGATCGATATCGCCAAAGCCCGGAGAAATATCGCTAGCGCATCACGGCGTTCTGTTTCTCGACGAATTGCCCGAGTTCAAACGCACTGTGCTCGAAGTCTTGCGTCAACCACTCGAAGATGGTTCGATCAATATTACTCGACGCCTGCAGAGCGTGCGGTTCCCGTCGCAATTCATGCTCGTCGCCTCGATGAATGCGTGCCCTTGCGGGAATTTGGGGAGCAATCTCAAGCGATGTATGTGCCGGAGCGAAACGATAGAAATGTATCAATCGCGAATATCGGGGCCATTACTCGATAGAATCGACATACAGCTCGAAGTCGCCGAAGTGTCGTACGACGATCTTTTGCGCCACGAATCGGCCGAGCCATCGGCGCGGGTCCGCGAGCGCGTCGAGGCGTGCCGGGCGCTCCAAGCTCGGCGATTTGCGGGGACCCCGATTCGGTGCAATGCGCAAATGAGCGTGCGAGAGGTGCGCGAATATTGCAAACTCGACGATGCGGGGCACGAAGTCATGCGACGAGTCGTCGATAAACTCGGCATGAGTGCACGAGCCCATCATCGGATTCTCAAAGTCGCCCGAACGATTGCCGACATGGATGAAAAGCCGCGCATTGCCAAAAAACACCTCGCCGAAGCTATCGCGCTCCGTACCCTCGATAAAAAGCGATATCAATGTAGTGAGCCGTATGATGTCGCTCGGTAATTGGGAAAATGAGCACCCGCCCACTCGGGGCGGGCAGTACCGAACTCGGATCGAACGTTATCGAACTCGGACTGGGCGGTATCGAATTCTGGGCGGGCAGTATCGAACCCGGATCGAACGTTATCGAACTCTGGGCAGGCGGTATCGAATCGGATTCTAGCGCAAAAGATGACGGCTTTTAACCATATAGTATATAGATAGCTCTATAATATATGGATAGCGCTAGAACCTGGGCTTGTCTTGGGTCATGATTCGGTGGACCGAAACGGGTTCCATCTTGCCCTTGACCATGATCGGAGGCAGGGGCATGCCCTTGCACGTCGATTCGACGTCTTTCCAAGTTTCGTCGTTGACGAGGATTTCGCCGCCTTGTGCGACGGCGCACAAGCGCGAGGCGAGGTTGACGGTGTCGCCGATAACGGTATAGCTCATCGCTTGCGTGGCGCCCATGTAGCCGGCGATCATAATACCCGTGGCGATGCCGATCCCGATTTGGACGGGTGGGAGCAGTGTTTTTTCGCGTTCGAGATTGAGCGCTTCCATGGCCTTGATCATGGCGAGTGCCGTGTTGACGGCCCTCGAGGCATGGTCGGTTTGAGAAATGTCGACGCCCCAGACCGCCATGACTTCGTCGCCGACGAATTTATCGACGATGCCATCGCTGGCAAATATGCAATCGACCATCGTTTCGAAGTAGTCGTTGAGCATATTGACAATAGTCTCTGGTTCGTTTTGTTCGGTCATCTGCGAAAACCCGCGGATATCGGCGAACAAAACCGTGGCATTGACTCTGCGCCCACTCTTATGGAGTGCCATTTTTCCACTCATGACGTCGTCGACGAGGTGCGGCGAAATGATGCGGCATAAATTCGCTCGAATGCACGCATTTTTCTGCATTTCGGCGCTCAAATGGACTTGTTGCAACGTCAACGAAGCTTGGCGAGCAAATCCCATGAGAATTTGGAGATCTTTTTCGGCAAAAGCCCCCGTCATCATCTGCGTATCGATATTGATAACGCCCATGACTTCGTCTTGATTCATCAACGGCACGCACATCGTCGAACGAATATTGTCGACGATGATCGAATTCGACGACGAAAATCGTTCATCTTGGAGCGCATCGGCCGATAAAACGGCGTTTTTCTCGTTAATGACGATGCTCAACAATCGCTCGGAAATCTTGAAATTCTCGATCGGTTGATGATCGCTGGCGACGGCAATTCGCGTCTGAAGTGTGCCGTTTTCGTCGCGCAATAAGATCGCAATTCGATCGGCTTTGAACAGCTGGAATGCCTTATCGATGATGATATTGAGCAGTTTATCGATGTCGAGCGTCGATGCAGCTTGAACAGAGAGCTCGGCGCCGACGCGCAATTTTTCGTAATCGCGACGCAATTCTGCCATCGATTCGATTTGCGATTCGGGCAAAAAGACGCTCTCGACCGATTTTCGAATCACCCCCATTTGTCCGGGGATTTGAGCTTCGGTCTCGGCTTTCCAATCGACGCTCTCGAGCACGTCATATCGCGCTTCTTCGGCCGTCGAATCTTCGAGCGCAAAGCGCAAAATGTGATTGCCCAAGCTTATTTCATCGCCATCGCATAATACAACCGCGCCTTCGACCAACTCGCCATTGACGTGCGTTCCATTGCGACTCCCGACATCTCGCAATACGTAGCGACCGTTTTCGTTTTTGATTTCGGCGTGGGCTTTACTGACCATTCGGTCGAGAAGCTGAAGATCTTGGCTAGGGTGGCGACCAATACGAGTGACATCTTCGAGATTATGCTCTATCCATTTGCCGTTAGACGAAAAATAAATGAGTTTTGGCATCTTGACTCCCAGAATCCGATAATCGCGCGACTAGCCCAACGCGTCCAAAACTCACTCTATCACAAAATGCGATTCATGCGCACCGATACATGCAACACATTCAAAAAAAATACCAAACCATGCTACATTTAGATACAAATCACAAAAACTCGAGCCATCTACTCCTCTATCGCAACGCCTCGGACGACGTCGGCAAGCCCAATAGCTGATGAAACAACTCGATACA
>SFMP01000145.1 GCA_004554395.1 Myxococcales bacterium
ATTTTGCGAGCAATCGGCACACGATTCACCGCAAGACGTATTCGATTCGGCTGTACATTGGCCGCCTTCGCCGCAGTGGCGCATGTTATTCGGGCATTGACAAGCGCCATCGATGCAGATTTCGCCATTTTGCGAGCAATCGGCACACGATTCACCGCAAGACGTATTCGATTCGGCTGTACATTGGCCGCCTTCGCCGCAGTGGCGCATATTATTCGGGCATTGGCAAGCGCCATCGATGCAGATTTCGCCATTGAGCACGCAGTTTGCGCAAGACTGCCCGCAAGCCGTATCGGATTCGGCGACGCAAGCGTTGCCATTGCAATGGAGCATCGAATCGGGACAGATACATGCCCCATTGGAACACACTTCGTTTCGTAGCGTACAATCGACGCATGCCGAACCGCAATGCGTATCGGATTCTTGGAGACAAACGACATCACTTGGGCATTGCGAGAGATCGGTTGCGCAAATGCGATTGGACACAGAATCATTGTATTGCGATTTATTCGCTTTTGTTTCGGAATCGTCGCACGAAATGAACATCACCGAACTAGTGATGAAATAAAATACAGCCATTTGGCGACGAAACGACATTGCATGGAGACAAAACATAGCTAAAATATCTGTCTTTGGAAGACAGAAAGCATATATGTCGTGAACACAGTACAGTAGTACTTTCGCACAGATTCCGGAATAAAACAAGAATCGAACCTATACAATATCAAAACGCACAGATTTTTATATTATTCATTTCGGAATACAGCTATATCACATCAAAAAACAGCCATCCCATCGAAATGCAACTATTCATTCGAAATAGATCTGTCGTATTTCGCAACGGTATCAATCGGAAACCCCTACGGGGTTCATTTGGGTGGTGCATTCCCTTTTCCCCCAGTAGCCGCCTACGGCGTCAACTGGGGGCTACTCGCCCTCCCCCCTACGGGGTTCATGACGGAACAAAAAAAGCCCGCGAGGCGAGCTCGCGGGCGGTTGATGCGCTAAACGATATTGCTATCGATTACTTGGCGACTTTGTCGTTGAAGTCGGCGATCATCTTATCCCATTCGGGGACATAGGCGCGCATGGTGCGCCAGAAGTCTTGATCTTCGCGGGCTTTGAACGCTTCGATATCGATGCCTTGTTGTTCGCACCAGGTGAAGTAGCCCAAGTTGAAGACGCGTTCGCGATCGCGTTGCGACAATTCGATGACGTTTTCGGTGCCCGAACCTTTCGTGTATTCGCCGAATGTTTCGGCGGCGTCGAGCATATCGAATTTGCCGTTGAAGTCGCGGTTGATGATGAGTTCTTTTTCGGAGCCATACATGCGGGCGCCGTCGGTGGCGACGGTCATAATGACGTCGTCTTTGCCGAGTTTCATATACTTCGCCGTCTTGATGGCCGAGATGATGTTGGCGATCGACGAGAGGCCGAGGTATTTGAGGTTGTCGATGAGTTCTTTTTTGACGCCGCAGCGCGTGGCGAGGTATTCGCGACCGGCTTCGGTGTTATAGAGAGCGAAGGTGTGGTCGGAGGCTTTATCGGAGAGTGCCAAGACGAAGTCGGTGTTCATGACGTTGTGAATGAGTGGGACGTGTTTGTCGCCGATGCCTTGGATGTTGTGATCGCCGAAACCGTTGTAGCAGAGCGTCGGGCATTCGAGGGCTTCGACGGCGACGGTCTTGGATCCGTATGTTTCTTTGAGGAAGTCGCCGGCGCCGATGGTGCCTGCCGACCCCGTTGCCGAGACGAAGGCACGCAATTTCGCGTTCTTGTTCGTCTTTTTGAAGTCTTTGAAGACGGTCGAAAGGGCTTCGCCGGTGCAGAAATAGTGCGCGAGATGGTTGTTGAACTCGGCGAACTGATTGAGGATGAAGTTGGTGGGATCTTTGGCGAGTTCGTTACATTTGTCGTAGATTTCTTTGACGTTGGATTCGCAACCGTATGTGGCGATGATGTCTTCTTCGGGGTTCATCGTCCATTCGCGGAGCCATTGGAATCGTTCTTGGCTCATGCGTTCGGGCAAGATGGCGACGCCACGGCAATTCATGAGGCGGCTGATGGCGACGCCACCGCGGCAATAGTTGCCCGTCGAGGGCCAAACGGCGCGGTGTTTCGTCGGGTTGAAAGCGCCCAAGATGACGCGCGGAGCGAGGCATGCGTAGGCTGCAAGGACTTTGTGCGAGCCGATCATGGGAGCGAGGCAGCCGACCAATGTGATGATCGTCGCATCGATACCGGTGATTTCTTTCGTCAAAACGAGGTGAACGGGGACTTCGACGAAGTGTTTGCGGTCTTCGCTGTTATACCAATGAACGCGATAGAGGTTGAGGGGATTGGGGGCGTCGGGATCGACGTCTTCGAGGGCTTTTTTGATATCGGCAGGAATCTTTGCCGGATTGGCGAGCATGTCGAACGTCGGGAGCGTAATTTTGCGCTCTTTAAATCGTTTGACGGTATCGTTGAGTGTCGCTTCGTCGACAATTTTTGTCGTCAAACCAAGTCTTTCGAGAATTTTTTCCATGAATCAACCTCTTAAAATCTCAAGAATGAAACGTTTGAACGCGCACAAAGTCCCTCTTTATGCCGCGCCAAATCGGTGTGAAATCTGAGTGAACGCTGGCTAAACCTCTGCTTTGCGCCACGCGCGACGAAGCCGGGCGTGCGCAAAGTCGCCTTATGCCATGCACAAAACGCAATAAACTACAAGGGAAATCGACAAAATCGTCCATCACGCGCCCCGCCGTTTTACCATTCGAGGCGCATGGCGTCGTCATGCGCCCCTGCATAGAATGAAACAGGGCGCGTGTCGACGATAATCGTCGTCATCGATTAATCGTCGTAGTGATACGTGTATGTTTCGGGGTATTTGACCATTTCGGCCCAGAGTCTTTCGGCTTGGGCTTTTGCCTCGGCGCGGATGGCGTCGATATCGCCATTGACGAGTTTGTGGTCTTTGACGACGACTTTCCCGTCGACGACGGTATGTCGCACGCCCTTATCGTCGACGATTCTGAGGTCGGCGACGGTGGTGCGAATCGAACGACGGCAATTTTCGATCGTGTTGAGGGGGCCGATTTCTGCATCGAAGAAATCGCTCATCATGCGCCAGCCGCTATAGAGGCGGTGCGTGACGTTGATCGGGTCGTCGCCTTGGGCTTGGGCTTCTTTTTTACCGAAATCGAGTTCGACGTTCATGTCGCCGCTCCAGCCATCGACGCCCAAGGCGACTTTTTGCGCATAGCGCAACGAGAACGGCCAACCAACGGCGTTTCCGTGGTTGGAACGCGGATTTTGGACGAACCAAACGCCTTGATCGGCGGCGTGTTTCGTTTCGGCAGCCGACATGTGGATGCAGTGGACGAAAATCGAGTGCGGAACGAGGGCACCCAATTTTTCGATGCGATCGGCGGGCGATTCATAACCACGATCCATGGCGTCGACGACATCGGCGCTACCTTCGGCGACGTGAACGTGAATGCCGACGCCAAGTTCACGGGCTTTTTCGCCGGCATAGCGGATCGTGTCGTCGGAGCACGTAAACTGCGCATGGAGACCGACCATGCCTTTGACGAGTTTGCGCTTGTTTTCGCGCACGAAGCGGACGCATTCATCGATGCCGCGTTTGCCTTCGGATTTGCCGAAGTTGCGGTCGGTGGCGCCGTAGGTCAAAATACCACGAGCGCCGAATTCTTCATAAGCGTCGGCCAACGTATCGAGCGATCCCTCGATGTAGTTGGGCGATTCGTGGTGATCGACGATCGACGTCGTACCAGCCAAAAGCGATTCGGCGACGTAGAGACGCGCCGAGGCACGCAAAATATCGCGATCGATGGCGCGATCGAGACGCCACCAAATGCGTTCGAGGATTTGCGTGAAGTTTTCGGGGGCGTGCTCGGGCGCAGGCATGCCAAATGGGCAAAGTGCGCTGTAGAGGTGCGTATGCGAGCAAACCCAACCGGGTAAGATTTCTGCGTCTTTGGCGTCGAGCGTTTCGGCAACTTCGTGTTCGGGAGCACTCGAGGCGGCTCCAAAATAGATGACTTTGCCATCTTCACAAATTGCTACATTACCACGCTTATCGGGACCAATCTTCAAACACGCCATATAAATTCTCCTAAAACAGGGTGAAATGATAAACAAAACGAGTCTATGAACGACTGCCAAAGCGAAATCGCCTCGAACAGAAAGCCATAGACGCGACCTATCCATACGCGATTATTGCGCGCATAGAAAGTATAATGCGCCAAAAGGCATAGCCGCATCAATTTCCGTAGTGATGGGGCTATCGCAACAATGCGCCCACAAACGCGCCATACCATTGTTTAAGCTAAATTGCGACTGCGGGCGGCGATTATCTTAGAACGGCACGGACGCTTCGTCGAGGTCATTGCCGCCATCGGGCGCGACATCGTCGGCCATGTTCTGGCTCAATGCCGAATAATTGTTTTGCGAATAGCTGTTTTGCGAATAGCTATTTTGCGAATACGACGAAGAATCGCCACGATTCGAATCGAACGAACCGCCGGCATTGGGCGAGTCGTTTCTACCACCGAGGCTTTGAACCGTACTGGCGAGGATATCGACAGTCTTGTGTTTGACACCGTCTTTTTCGTACTCGCCATAGCTGATGCGCCCTTCGATATAGACGAGGCTACCTTTGTGCAGGTAATCGCGAGCAAATTCCGCTTGTTTGTCGAAGCAGACGATCGAGTGCCATTCCGTTTTGCGCGACTGTCCATAGCCCGAGTCGGTTGCTAAAGAAAACCGGCAACTCGCTTTTCCACTCTGCGACGCGCGATATTCGGGTTCACGGCCAAGGCGACCGACTAAAATTGCTTTATTGATCATGTGTGACCTCCTTATTGAGTCAACGAAGAAAACGTCGTGTGAGTCTAACACGAGACCGCGACGAATGACAACGAGTTCTTCTTTCGCTCATCCGAAATCGAGCTCTGTAGCTATCGCATCTGCGCAGAATAATTCTGCACAAAGACGCGCACCACGGGGAAAAACCTATCGCCAAAGCACCTTTGGATAGATGCGTTTCGGAAATATCTTCTTGCGAAATACGGCTCTGCATCACTATAAAGGCGTTTGCGAATAGGCGTCCGAAAACTCGAAATGCGATACGCCGTGCTTAAGGAGCAATATGATTCTCGATCTATACATTTATCCGCATCCAGTTCTGTTGCAAGTCGCAGAACCCGTAGAAACTTTCGACGATGATCTCAAGAAGCTCGTCGACGATATGGCCGATACGATGTACGAAGGCAATGGCGTTGGGCTTGCCGCTCCGCAAATCGGGCTCAGCAAGCGACTTTTCGTCGTCGATACGAGTGCCCCCGAAGAACCGTCGACGCTCAAAGCATACGTCAATCCGAAGATCATCGTCAAAGACCAACCGATCGTATGGAACGAGGGATGCTTATCGCTCCCCGGGCTATATCGCGATGTGCAGACGTATGGGCATGTCATCGTCGAAGCCCAAGACGTCGAAGGGAATTGGTTCCGCGAAGAAGCCAAAGAGCTTCGCGCCGTCGCACTACTGCACGAATATGCCCATCTCGATGGCAGCGTCTTCATCGATAGGCTCTCGCCCCTTAAACTCCGCCTCGTGCGCAAATCGTGGGGAAAACGCATACGACGCGAAGCCGAAAAGACATATTCCGAAAGCAATCTCCATTGCGTATTCGCCACCGATGCCAAAACGGATACGCCAACATGACGCAACCAGCCCCGAAAGGCGACGATGTCGCCCACAATGCCCCAAAAAGCGACGACGAAAAGCCATCTTCCCGGGCCGTCAAACTCGATCGTTTAGCTCGATCTCTATTCGACCCGTCGATGTGTAACCATATAGATGGAAAAGGCGACGATTCGCCCAATTCGCCCGATAACGCGGCAAATCCCGATGGCGCCGAAAAATCGTGCAGCGCAAAAGGCGCCTCGGCGCCGTCGAATCGCCGCATCGATTTACCTTGGTGGCTTCGCATTTTATTCGCTTGCATTGGTGGTGTTTGCGTATTCTTAGCCTATCCAGATTATAATCTGTTTTTTCTAGCCTATATTGCTCTATTCTTCGAATTATGGGCAATTGACAGTTTACGTCCGAGGTCGGCATTTTTCGTCGGCTGGCTCGCCGGAACGATAACAAACACGGGCGGATTTTATTGGATTAGCGGCATGCTCGAAGATTTCGGGCACATGCCGACATGGCTCTCAATGACGCTCTGCGTCGGGCTTTGTGCGCTCCAAGGCCTCGTCTTCGGTCTATGGGCTTGGGGAATCCGAAAATTCGACAGCCGTTCGCCATGGGTCACGGCAGTCGCTCTCTTCGTCGTCATCGAGATGTTTTTCCCGATGATCTTCCCGTGGTATTATGCCAACAGCCAATACAATTTCGTCTATGCCGTCCAAACAGCCGATATATGGGGCGTTTTGGGCGTGTCGGCACTCATCGTCACCTTCAACGTCTTGATCTACGACGTATCGCGGACGGCTTTTTTGCGTCGCCGTGCGCGACGGCTCCAAATCGCCCTCGACGCCGACTGCCAATACCACAAAAAATCGATCATCGCAGCGCTAGCGTTTTTGGGCTTTGCCGCCATCTATGCACCGATCCGAATGCATCAGATCGATGCGACGCAAGCGGCAGCCCCAAAACTCTCGATCGGCATGGTCGAGGGCGATATCGGCATTTGGGAAAAAGAAGACCCTAGCAAACTGCGCAATAACTTATTCATCCATCATAGTCTTTCGCACGCCTTGTCGGAACAAGGCGTCGATCTCATCGTATGGCCCGAATCGTCGTATCAAGCGACGTGGGTTTGGGGAAGCCAAACGACGTCGACCGATCCGATCGTGCGCGAAGTCGACGCCATCTTTACGCCAGAATTCGCACCGATAGCCGAACGCGCTTATCGCACGATCGATGCCATGTTTGGCGAAGGATTTTCGCGAAATCCCGTCATTCGTCGAAGTTTATTCGAAGCATTCTCGATACAGGCGCAGATAAACGGTTGGCAGACGCTCGATCCGTTCTTGCCATCGTTTGTGTCGGGTTTCAGCGTGCCAAACGAAGTCTTCAACCACGAGTCGCAAATCATGCGCCGCCCCTATTTGCGGCTCATCCCCGACGACACGACATTTTATTTGCCGAGTGCCGAACCCCTTCGCGCCAGCCGCAAAGACGACTTAATCAAACTCATACGCCCCGAAGACATATCTTCGCCGATTCGCGATTTCGATGCCGCGCTCCTCTTTGGCACGCTCACCGTCGAATTGACCGAAAAAGGACGCGGACTCGTCGAGCAGGGCATGACATCGGTTTATCGCGCGCCGGCCGATACGCGGAAACTCTACAACACGGCTCACCTCGTCGACAAAGACGGCACCGTTTTGGGCAAATACCACAAAAACTACCTCCTCATCTTTGGCGAATACATCCCCTTTGCCGACAAATTGTCGTGGATCTACGAAATCTTGCCCGAGGCAGGCAATCTGACCCCCGGCACCGTCATCGAGACGATGCCGTTTCGCGGCTATGCCATCGGTCCCATCATTTGCTACGAAGATATCTTGCCGCGATTCGTCCAAAAGCTCTCGAAATTGCGCCCAAACGTCTTCATCAACATCACCAACGACGCTTGGTTTGGAAAGACTTCCGAGCCCATGCTACACCTAGCCCTAGCCATGATGCGTACCGTCGAACACAGACGATGGCTCGTGCGATCGACGAATACGGGCGTGAGTGCGTTTGTCGATGCCAACGGGCGATTGTTGCAAAAAACGTCGATCTATGACGCAGAAATTTTGCGCCACGACGTGGCAATGATGCCACCATCGCGGACCCTCTATAGCTATATCGGCGACTTTCTAGGATGGATCGCTCTCGTTTGGGTCGCTTTCCTAGCGGTTTTGCGACGAAGACGAAACAAAATTGACTAATGGCACACCGATTGCATTAACTCTGCATTCAGAGAGGGCGTCGCAAAGCGCCCAGATTTCTTATGATAGAATTTCGATAAAACCGCTTTTGCGAGAGGAGATAAAGCCATGACACACCACGTAACAAACAATTTCAAAAAAGTCGCCCTCGGACTCGTTGCATTATTTGCCCTTGCGTTCTTGCCTTCGTGCTGGTTCGACACCAATAACTGCTACACAGAAGCCTATATAGTTTGCGACAACGGCGTCGAATTCGTCCAAACCGAATACTGCACCCCATATCGCGATTTCTGGGGCAACTGGTACGAAGAATGCGTCTACAACGGCTACTATCAACAAAACTGCTGGACCGATTACCGTTGCGCCGACGCTCCCCAATGCTGGACCGACGCCGATTGCAAAGGCGCGAGAGCATGCGTCAACAACCGTTGCGAAACCTACAAGTTCCCACCAAACAATAACGGTGGCAACGGCAATAACGGCAATAACGGTGGCAACAATAACAACACCCAAACGTGCAGCACCGACAACGATTGCGGAACGAATGGCGTCTGTGTCGACTACGGTAACTACAAATCTTGCGCACAGTCGTGCCTCAACAATTCATACTGCTCCAACGGCTATGTCTGCGAATTCTTGTCAAACAACCTCTCGCAGGGCGCCTGCCTCGATCGCAGTTATCCGTGCAATAAAGCCGCAGACTGCCCCAGTGGCATGGTATGCGCCGGTGGATCTTGCAAAGTTTCGTGCAATAGCAGTAATGACTGCACTGTCGGAAACGCGAGCTTCACTTGCGTCAGTGGCGGGTATTGCAATACGTAATTGAGATTTGCGCATCTCTCCCCAATCCCTCGCTCCTCGTCGGAGTGGGGGATTTTTTTTGCCCACCGCTCATGGGCATTGCGCGATTCGAGCCCGGGCGTTGCGGGCGCGGCGTTTGAGCGCACTTGCGATTGCGCCCTTTAGGGCGCATTTCTATGCCCACCGATCGCGGGCGTTGCGCGATTCGAGCCCGGGCGTTGCGGGCGCGGCGTTTGAGCGCCCGCAGAGGGGGGCGCGGCGTATTGGCGACGCCAATAGACGCGTGGGGGGACGCTTCCCCCCTGCACCAAAAAAAGAAAAATTCAAAAAAATCAAAAAAACGAAGTAATCTAAAATAAGAAAGAATCTAAAAAATCGAAATAAAACAGAAAAAACAATTTGATTTTTTCGAATTTCGATCGACGCTTGCGATGCGAATACCGCCTTTGCCTAAAGGCGAAAAAACGTGATATAAGGCGGAGTCGTTTTACGTCGCGATTTCGGGCAGGCCGAATCGTGCCGCTTCGTTCTAAGAAGGATAAGATTATGACCGAATCGAATTGCGAAAATCGCCGTTATCTCACGCCCTGGACCGATTCTATCGTCGAAATTTTGGGGGTGCACCTGCACCGATACCTCATGCCGCTGCTGATGGACCATCAGATTCCGAATGTGGCGGTGATGGTGGGGTTCGAAGCGAGCCGTATGCCGGCTGTCGTGTTGCGCGTCTCGGCATATGGTGCCGAGAAGATCGATACGGCAGCCGATTATGCGCAAATGACGGCCAAAGCGCGAAGTCGCGAAGATATCGCCGCGCCGATGCCGTGTGAAATGGCGCAAAAGTCCATGACGGCGTTCCCCATCTTGTCGATTTCGGAGCCCGGGCGCGAGCACATTCACGCGTTTGTGCTCACCGAAAACGAAAAACTCTTCACCGCAGATATTTTGACCGTTGCGCTCAGAACACGAATTAACGAAGCCATTCGATCGTTCCGACACAATTCTCTTCGGATGATGTTCGATGAATGCGAAGGAGATTCGCCCCGCGAGTTCCTCGACAAAGTCCTCGAACTCATCCCCGTTTGGTGCGGCAGCGACCACTCGGCTTGCCTCATCTTGGCGTCGTCGCTCGAATCGATGGTCTTGAGCGGCGTCGGGCCCGCGCACTTCCAAATCGTCAACGAAAAACTCTATTGCGCCCCCGGTGACGAATCGAAATCTTACGACAATTTGTCGTCGCTCGAATTCGTCGTGCGGCATGGCGAGTCGTCGGGGCTCATCGGGCACGCATTCGATGAGGTCAGGCGTACGAAGTCGGTTGGGCTCAACATATTTGTAGCCGATTCGGAAGACGAGTGGTTTTCGATGGGTGAAATTCAGAAAAGCGCCCATCGCGTCGCAACAAATTCGTTCCGACCGGTCGAAAAACTCACCGTTTTGTTGCCGCTTTTGTGCGCCAACGAAGTCGGTCAGCAAGAACTCTTGGGATTCTTGAGCATCAATTTCTTCGAAACGATGCCGCTGGCTTCGCTTACCTCGCGCGTGCTCGAAACGCTCGCCACGCGCCTGGGCACATATCTGCACCGTTCGTCTTTCTTCAGCTTGTCGGCGCAACAACTCTGGCTCCTCGAATGCGTCCGCGAAGAGCAAATCGCCACCGCTCGGTTGTTCAAAAAAGCCGGCGGCGCCTCGACCGACGACATCCTCGAAACATTCGTCAAAAACATCAACCAACTCATGGCACAAGCGACGCAAATTCCGTGCTTCGCCATCGGCTACCGACGCCAAAACGCCGACCAAAGCGACACCCTGCGCTTCACCGCCCCACACGGCTTCACGAACTTCACCAAACTCGACATTCCCATCTACACCGACCATTTGTCGGGGTCGTCGCTTGCCGCGCTCGCCGTGCGCCTCAACCGCGCCATCACGCTCACCGGCGGCGAAACGAAATCCGGCCGCGTCGACTTCCAATCGACCATCTACGTCAACGAAGCCAGCGGCACCTTAGCCGACAGCCGCCTCACCGACATCGGCACGGGCTTCACCAAACTCAGCGACTACTACCGCCCCACCGGCAACGGCAGCTACGCCGCTCTCTGCTACCCCATCCGCATGCAAGACGACGTCGTCGGCATCATCGCCGTCGAAGTCAACCGCGACACCAACTGGGTCTGGTGGACCGGCTTCGGCTCCTACCTCTTCTATCGCCTACTCGCCAACGAACTCGCCGCCGACTTCCGACTCCTCGGACTCAACTTCCACGAAAACGATTAGACACAGCCCTAAACGCCTCGTTTTATATGCATAGTTCGAGGCGTTTTTGTGTATTTTATTCGCTTTTTTATCCTCTCTATCTCGTTTTCATTCACATTGCTTTTTTAGAGCATCTCTTTTGGCGCCCTATTGCCCAAAGGGCAATACGGGCTTTGGCTACGCCTATTTCGCTGCGCTCAATACGGCTTCGCAGCAGTGCTATTGGCTGTTGCCAATACGCACTGCAGGCGCGCTGGCGCGCATTTCAGCCATTTCTATTGCTCAGCTAAAGTCCCCTTTCCTCCCGATAAACCGACATGGCGACAGAACCCGAAAATCCAACCGAACCCGATAATCCAACAGAACCCGAAAATCCAACAGAACCCGAAAATCCAACCGAACCCGATAATCCAACCGAAAAAGCGTCGGTAGAATCGACGGCTGGCGAATCGCCAAAACAAGACTACGAAGTCTCGGTCGTGCACTATGCCCAATACGACGATGCGGCACCGGGCTATGCGCCCGAGGTCGTTGCCAGCATTCAATACGCTTCGCGCAATCCTCTATCGCGGTTTTTTATCGATTTTGCGACCGTTTTGGTGCACCCGTCGAAGTTCTGGAAGGGGCAAGATGCGCACCCGGCGACGCTTTTGCACGTCCACGTGCCGCATTTGGCGATCCTCGTCTTGTTGCGCTTAACGGCGAGTTTCTTGGGTGGAGCGTTTCGCCCACAATATGCGCCGTCGGTGCTCATCGTGCAAACCGTCGTTCAGGGGCTTCTCATCTTCGTGCTCGTTTGGGGCATGTCGTTGGTCGTTGCGACGGCGACGGCAATCACGGGGGCTGGGTTTCACTTCGATCGCGCGTTGCGATTCGTCGCCTATAGCATTACGCCGATCTTATTCGTCGGGATCGTCGGCGCCATTCCCGTGCCATATATCGCGCAGATTTGCGATCTGTTGGCCATGCCTTGGGCTTTCGTGGCGATGGGAACGGCCATATTGCCCTATTTGCACATCAAAGAATCGCGCGCGCCCGTGATCTCGGCCCTATTCTGCGGCATACTCTTGTGTTTGTGGGGGGCGCTTCCCATGCTCATTCCCTATCTGCTCAGTCTCAAATTGTTCTCATGATTCAACTTCGCGAAAAAGAAAGACTCCAAAAACTCCACCTCTTCGATACGAAGGCGTTTTTTAGCGCACTCAACGACGACACGACGCTTTCGGTGCGCGGGCTCAATCCATCGACGACGGCTCTGCTCATCGCCCAACTCGAACGATATCAGAAACGCCCCGTCGTCGTCGTCGCCGCCAATGCCCAAGTCGTCGAGCAAACGGCGCAAAATGCCGCTTTTTTCGTCGATCGCGCCGCCCAAAAATCGACGATCATGCCCGATATCCAAGCCGGCATTTATAGCGGCATTGCGCAAAATCGACGCCAAACCGCACAACGAATCCGATCGCTCTACGAGATTTGCGACCAGAATCCCCGCATCATCTATACGTCTATCGCAAGCCTCGCCAGGCGATGTATGCCGGCTAGCGTTCTCAAATCGAATGCCGTCTTGCTACGATGCCACGATTGCCTCGATATCGCCGATCTCGAGACGCGATTCTTGCGGACCGGATACGTCAAAGCCCCCGAAGTCGATACGCCGGGCACTTTTGCCATTCACGGGGGCGTCGTCGATTTCTGGTCGCCCGCCCATTCCCATGCCATCCGCGTCGAATGCTTCGGCGACGAAATCGACGCCATCCGCGAATTCGATGCCGAAACGCAAAAATCTCGGCGAGATCGCGCCGATGCCGTCGTCATACCGGCGGCAGAAATCCTCTTCGACGACGAAAGCGTACAAAACGCCATCGAACACCTCGGCGCTTGGGCCGATCAACTCGATATGCCCTCGAAAATCCTCAAAAAGGCTAGCGATGCCGTCAATGAGCGCATTTTGTATTGGGGCATTCAAGCGATTATGCCCGCGTTCTACGAAAAAACAGAAACGCTCTTCGACTACATCCCCAAAGACGCCATATTCGTTTGGCTCGAACCCGATTTGTGCCTCGATACGTATAAAAATGCTCGCGCACAACTCGAGGCACAATACAAACATGCACTCGACGATGCGCGACTCGTCGCGCCACCCGACGATCACTGGGTTTCGAAAGAATTTATCGTCGATCGCATAAAATCGCATAAAATCGTCTATTCTGGCCTTAGTTTCGAATTAAATTCCGACACAGCCCAAACATTCGATTACGATTCGATCGATAACGGCGATATCGTCGCTCAGCGCAAGCAAATGTCGACGCAACGCGGCGAAGATTTTATGAAGTATTTTGCCGAATGCTTGAGCACGTGGATGAACATCTATGGCGAAGTTGCCATTATTGCGCGTCATCAAGGCGCTGCCGAACGCATCCGTTCGCTGCTTCGTCCGCTCTCGGTTCCCATTCAAATTTCGACGCGTCCATTTGATATCGATACAAAACGCGAGTCGCCTTGCGACAGTTTGACGATATACATTGGCGATTTGCGCCAAGGGGCTCGGATTCCATCGCTACACGCCGCCATCATCACCGATTCCGATCTCTTCGGTATAAAGACGGCGCAAAAGCCGAAAAAGAAGACCGAGAATCACGCCCTCGCCTCGTTCAAAGATCTCAAGGTCGGCGATTACGTCGTGCACGAAGACCACGGCATTGGGCAATATCAAGGGCTCGTCACGCTCGAAGTCGGGGGCATTGTCGGCGATTTTCTCTTCATCACATACGCAGAATCGGGAAAGCTCTATATCCCCGTTCAACGCATCAAAAGCGTGCAGAAATATGCCGGTGCCGATCGCCCGCAAAAGCTCGATAAACTCGGCGGTGGCGCTTGGGAACGAACAAAAGAAAAAGTCCGTCAAAACGTCAAAAAACTCGCCATCGACCTCATCGATCTCTATGCGAAGCGCATGAGCCGCGCGGGGTTTGCTTTCTCCGAACGCGATCCATTTTTTACGGCTTTCGAGGCGTGTTTCCCCTACGAAGAAACCCCCGATCAAGCGAAAGCCATCGAAGCCGTGCTCGACGACATGCACGCGCCGCGCCCCATGGAACGACTCATTTGCGGCGACGTCGGATTCGGAAAAACTGAAGTCGCCATGCGAGCCGCCATGCGAGCCGTGCTCGATGGGAAACAAGTCGCCGTACTCGTTCCGACGACTATCTTGGCCGAACAACATTACGAAAACTTCCTCAAGCGATTCGACGGCCACCCCGTCACCATCGAATCGCTCAACCGATTCCGAAAGCCAAAAGAAATCAAGCAAATACTCGCCGATCTCGAAATCGGGAAAACCGACATCCTCATCGGTACGCATCGCATTCTGTCGAAAGACGTCGTTTTCAAAAACTTGGGGCTTCTCATCGTCGACGAAGAACACCGATTTGGCGTCGCCCATAAAGAAAAGATCAAAGCCCTCGCCGAGGGCATCGACTGCCTCACGATGACCGCAACCCCCATTCCGCGCACGTTCCAAATGTGCCTCGGCGGAATCAAAGACATTTCGGTTATCGAAACGCCCCCCAACGACCGATTGGCGATCCATACGCAAGTCGCCAAGATTTCCGACGCCATCATCGCGCAAGCTATCGAACAAGAACTCGCTCGCGGCGGGCAAATCTATTTTCTGCACAACCGCGTCGAAGAGCTCCAAGAATACCTCGATCGCATTATGCGACTCGTGCCGCGCGTGCGCGTCGCCGTTGCCCATGGTCAGATGGACGAAAAATCGCTCGAAAAGGCGATGTTTAGCTTCATCCATCACGAAGTCGATCTGCTTCTATGCACGACGATTATCGAATCGGGTATCGATATTCCCTCGGCAAACTGCCTCATCGTCGCCCATGCCGAGCGATTCGGGCTCGCACAGCTCTACCAAATTCGCGGCAGAGTCGGGCGTTCCTCGGAACGCGCCTATTGCTATCTGCTCACCGGAGAAGCCGAAATCTCCGACGTCGCCCGCGAGCGACTCGCCGCCATCGAACGCCTCACCGAACTCGGTTCTGGGCTCGAAATCGCATATCTCGACCTCGAAATGCGCGGATGCGGAAACATGCTCGGCGCAGAACAATCGGGCAATATCGCCTCGGTCGGGCTCGATATGTATGCCGAACTCATGCAAGAAGCCGTCGACGCCATACAAGGCACCGCTACGCCCATGCTCCCCGAGGCCGAAGTCAATCTCCCCGTCTCGGCAAACCTACCCGAATCCTATATCGACGACGTACAAATGCGATTGCTCTTCTACAAACGGCTCGCCAATGCCGAAACGACCGAGCAAATCTACGACATCTTCGGCGAAATCATCGATCGATACGGCCCGCCGCCGCAAGAAGCCTTCAATCTCAAAGATATCTTCGAGCTCAAAATTATGCTCGCTCAACTCGGCGTCAAATCGATGGATGCCAATTACACTTCGATCATCATTGATCCGGGCGAAAACTCCAAACTCGATCCGGCAAAACTCGTCGCACTCATTGCCAGCCACCCAAAACAATACGCCATCCGAAGCGATCAAAAGATCATCCGATACTTGTCGAAAGCCGAATCCGAGGCACTCCCCGAAACCGCCGCCTTCTACCTCGATGAACTCAGGGGTTGCACCGTCGCTGGATAGATTAAACGTTCCCGCGTTGCGGGAACGAAAAGCCAGCACCGTCGCCGGCTAAGTGACGCGTTCCCGCAACGCGGGAACGAAAAGCCAGCACCGTCGCCGGCTAAGTGACGCGTTCCCGCGTTGCGGGAACGCTCCCCATTTCTAGCGTTCGTTGCGCTTTTTCTTCGATTTTGCGCTTTTTTCTTCGCGCTTCATCGGCTTTGAATCACTACCCCAGCCGCCCATCGATGCCTTGATACACGCATCGTAGACCTGTTCCGACTGTCGTTTACAACGATCGGCTTTTTTGAGCGTCCGTTCTCTTTGTGCCACCGAGTTCTCTTGCTTTCGCTCTTTGGTCGATTTGCCACACTCTGCCAATCGCTCTTTATGGACATCGCGACAAAGATCGGGCATGGCACTATCTTCACAATTTCCAAATCGCTTATTCACGCGTTCTTCGCATTGTTTCTTATTCTCGGCACTGACAGGCGTCTTGGTGGGCACGAAATCTTCTTCGTTCAAACACGCTTCGTATTCGTCATTTTTCCCTTTATTGCACAAATTCTCGACATCGCCGGGCGCGACGGCGCGAACGCGCTCGAGAAGTGCATTTTTGCGCTCGTTCGCCGATTGGCGTTTCGACAATGTATCGTTTTGTCGCGCTCCCGCTCTATTCATCGATATCCGTTTTGCCAACGATGCCACATCTCTTGAGGTCGAGCGATCGGTAAACGGTTCGACATCGCGCGCGAGCCCCGGCACATGAGCCAAGTCGATCATGCGAAGTGCCCGAATTTGGGTTTCTTCGTCTTGATTTGCCACATCTTTGAGCATCTGACGCGAACGACGAGTCGCGATTTCGTCGGATTTAGGCGAAACTTCGCCGCAACCCAAAAATCGATCGCGAGCACTGCATCCCAAAACGACGGTAATCCTCGACGCCCGACGCGCTGTCACAGAGTGGCGAAATAGATCGATGCTCGTGCTCGGGCGTTTGAGCGACTTTGCCGTCTCAATCATTTGGATATACAAATCGTCGGACATCGTGAGCGAAACGACATCTGCGCCGTCTTGCGTCAATATCGCTTCGAATAGCCACCACATCGCCGGCGCCGAAATCTTTGCCAGCCTCAAATCCATGCGCTTTGCGCTGTCTGCTTTTGTCGAATCCTTTTCCCGTTTTGGCGACTTTTTGACTTGCAAATTGTATTTGGCATGCAAAGCCTCGAGCGCTTCGCCTTGTTGTTCGGGCGGCATCGCCAAAATGTATTTCATTTCATCTAAATACTTCTCTTCGTCATATTCTTCGGCATTTTCGCGAGCAATTCTTTTTTTCTTCATTTCATCGCGGCGAGCTTTGTTCTGGTCGTCGATCACCGATACGGCAAATTGCCGCCTTTCCTCGGGGCTGAGTTGAATCCAACTCTCGCGCATTTTCGCCATTTCTTCGTCGAGACTTTTGATCCATTCGCTCCAGAGATTGTTCGATATAGGCACGTCTTTCATTTGCCCGTGAAGCATTATGCCATTGGGAACGGCGAATTCTCTTTTATGGGCATCGATGGCGATCAATCCCAAAGTCACCTTCGATAGACTACTCTGAGGATATGGATATTCGTACTCCTTGGGATTGTCGCCCAAGAGCGCCGCGACGGGGATGGGCACAGACTGTCCCGACAACGATTTGAACTTTGCCGCCGTTGCGTCGAAGAAATCTCGCATCGTCTGTGTGCCATACGTCATGCCCGCGTCGCGCGCGACGTCGGAGAGTTGAATCGACGCAACCTGCGACATATCGATGGGGCGGTCGATGAAATAATGATTGATGAATGCGAGATTCTTTCGGTCACTGGCTTTTGCAATACCAGCGACCGCCCCTGGCCCTGTGGGGGTGCCACTGGGGAGCGTTCCCTTCCCTTGCTCGATATACGACTCCCATGCCGGTGAATCGTATGCTGGCGCAGCGATGGCAGCCGATGAAACGAATAATGCTCCTAAAATCCACGCGACAATGCGCTTCGTCATGACACCCTCCTAAAGAGAATCCATCCGCCCCAATTGGCGCCTAATCGCCCATGCCAAACGACATCATGATGAGCGGAATGAGTTGTTTCTTACGCGATACGACGCCGGGAAGCTCGATAATGCCATCTTTGACTTCGAAGCCGACCGACGACTCCGATCGAAACGCCGATTCGATGAGCTGTTCGGCGCCATTGCCGACGCATACGAGCGACGTCGATTCGGTGAGAATATTCGTCAACATGAAAAACATCATGTCGATCTGATGGTGATCGAGCGCGAGCTTTGCAAACTCCATCATGCGCGGCTTGAGCAATTCGAGCTCGTCACCGTCGAGCGACGTAATTTGCCCAACGCCAAAGACCTTTTTGCCCGCCGTAAATCGCTTAAAGTCCTGATAAAATATTGCCTCGTCGGTCTTGCCCTTGAGATTGCTTCCGGCCGAAAACATCTTGCGAGCAAAGACTTCGATGTCGATACCGGCGATCTTTGCCAATCGCAACGCCGTCGATTTGTCGATCGGCGTACACGTCGGCGACCGAAACAACAACGTATCCGAAATAATGGCACTACATAACAATCCCGCCGTCGTCGGATCGATATCGACTTGGGATTCGTCGAACATTTGAGCGATTATCGTCGCCGTGCAGCCGAGCGGCTGATTGCGGAACAACACCGGCGACATCGTCTCGATCGTGCCCAATCGATGGTGATCGATAATCGCCAATATATCGGCCGATGATATACCGGCGACGGCTTGCGATCGCTCGTTGTGGTCGACCATGACGACGCGTTTGCCTTTCGCACCCATCAAATTTCGACGCGATATCATTCCGACGTATTTATCGTCGGCATCTAATATTGGGAAGTCGCGATGGCGTTTCGTGACCATGATTTCGTGTATATCGGTCACATAATCGTCTTCGGTAAATGCCAATATATTTTCATGAGTCATAAAATACCGAATCGGCATCGATTGATTGATGAGTCGAGCCGTCGTATACGTATCGTAATGCGTGGTAATCACGGTGCATCCGCGTTCCGTAGCGAGTTTTCGGATTGTCAACGATACACAAGCACCGTCGCATACGATAATACAACCGGCTTCCATTTCAATCGCACAAAGCTGTGATTCATATCGATTTCCCAATATGACGAGATCGTTCTTTTCAATATAATTCTCCATCATATCGGGGTTTGCAGCGGCGATCAATACTTTTCCCGAATCGAAATACGCCTCGGCATCGCCGATGACGAGTGTGCCATCAAGCGTTTCAATGATATTTGCATACTTTGTACGTGCTTTCGATATAATCGAGCTATCATATATATTCATATACGACTTTGTAATATCGCCGATCGTAATCACGCCCTCGAGGTCGCCTTCTTGTGTCACGCAAGGCAAAGTCACGACGTTGAGCTCTTGCATGAGGCTCCAAGCCCGTTTGAGCGAAATCGACCGCGAAACGCCCGGCGTCTTGCGAATCGCAATATCGCGCACTTGAGTCTGGACGTTTTCGACCAACATCGGCGCATCGACGCCAAAATAATCGAGCACGAACTGCGCCTCGGGAGCCACATTCCCAGCCCGGCACGGCACATAACCATGCTCGCCCAACGCCGCCTTGAGCCGGCTAAAACATATCGCCGAGCATATCGAATCCGTATCGGGATTCCGATGCCCTATCACAAGCGTTCGCACGCCATCGTTGAGTGATCTATCGGTCGCCTGTGCATCGCGCTTTTCTATACTATCCACTTTGATCTCTCCATTTTTCGACGCCTAACCCCATCTTCTCCCCTTTTGGCGCTCAAAGCCAGGGGCAGCGCCCAACGAACCAAACACGAGCCCATTTCGAACCCATGTCATGGGCGCATTCCCATTTATGAAATGCACACACAAATCCTACTCTAACAAACATAAGCCATATCCTCACCTTTTTTTATGTCTTTTCTCCTCCCTTACAATAACGTCTAGCCTTCTGGCATCTACTCGCCCTCCATATGCGCCCGCAACGCGAGCGTCCATCCCCCTCGCCAAATCAACAACGCCCGCAACGCGAGCGTCCATCCCCCATCGCATGTCATAAACGCCCGCAACGCGAGCGTCAATTCCCCCTCGCCATTTATGGAGAGGGGGTGGCCGAAAGACCGGGGGTGAGGTCAAACCACCGAAGGAAATCGGCGAGTGCCCCGTCGAGAAAAAACGAAACTTTTCTCGACTCACTTGCGCAAGCCAACTATAATATACGCGTAGAGAGTTGGGAATGGTTCCTGGCTCTCGATTGACCGAGTGGCTAAGGAATCATTCGAGGGTTGAGAACTGCGATAGTAGATAGCAAGTAAGCGCTATGGTGACATGAGCAAATTGCGATCTACCATCATTTGGGAGGGTTGGTGATATGAGTAGTGTGAAGGTAAACAACAATTCGCAATCACAAAAACTAGCTGAGGCAAAACAGTGGTATGTGAGAAAGAACTTTTCTAGCGCATACATCAAGAAGTTTCAGAGCGTCGTAGGAACAAACGCCGATGGCATTGTCGGTAAGAATACCATCAATTCCGTCATTTCGTGGCAGTCCAAAAACAACTTAGTTTCGGATGGCAAGTTTGGTCAAAGCTGTGCTGCAAAAGCTGGAATTGCATACAATTCGAGCAAGCCAAGCAATAACGCGAGTCAATCGAACGCAAATGGCATCTCGTCGCAAAAGCGAGCCGAAGCCAAACGGTGGTACGATAGAAAGAATTTTTCTAGTACATACATTAAGAGCTTCCAAAAAGTCGTCGGAACGAGCGCCGATGGCATTGTGGGCAATAATACCATCGATTCCGTCATTTCGTGGCAATCTAAATACGGCCTAGAATCCGACGGAAAGTTTGGTCAAAGCTGCGCCGCAAAAGCTGGAATTCAGTATAACGAAAGACCGGCAAATTATGCCAGCCAAAACAATGCGCCTACTGGAAAAGGCATCAATCCCAAGCCTCGTTTCCAAAAGCAATATGATTATAAAACATTGCCATATGTAGAACAGAGACATTATAATGAAATGAAATCTGCAATGGGCGGTACTAATTTTGCAAGTTGGGATATTAACAGCAGTAAAATTTCGAGCATATATAAAAGAGCTCGTTCAGCGAATGGTAATGACGCTAGTACTATCTCATCTTCAGGGTGCGGCGCAGCAAGTTATGCAAACGTCAAAGGTATATCCATCCCCGAAGCGGCTAAGCTTTCGATGGAAGAAAATTGCCGTGTATATAACTCTGGTACTTCGGGGCGGTTGTTCTCAAATCATGGCGGCACAGCTGCGAGCAAAGACGCGAGTACTGCGTTAAACAGCGTTGCCAATGGCAAATATCTCGTGGCATCGATGGGACCGGGGAACTGGACCAGCTATGGTCACTTTATATTGGTATACGGTTTCGCTAATAACAGTGTTTACGTCAGCGATCCTGCGTCCAGTAAGCAACACCGCGCAGTTGGGACGAAGAAACAGTTTGTTGATTCCTATAAATATGGCTATTTATTCTAGTTGATGTCGTGATTCTAACCGTTCTTGCCCTCGAGATAGCTCCATATTGAGAACACCTCGCGGGCAAAGACATGGCCGTCGCCGCTCTCCCGAGCGGCTCGATGGCTCGACGATCGCCCGATCCATCGGGCGACGATAGGCGGCGACGGCTTTGCATTCGATCGGCTTCGCGATCCTTTCGCATTCCAATATCTATAACAATATGTGGCGCAAGTCGCCGATATCGCTCAGCGTTGCAATGCGTTCGTGCTCGGGGATCGGCATATCTTCGTGAGCCCATGTCGTATGATACGGTATATAACACGCTTGAGCCCCAATTTCGACGGGTGCCAATACATCCGAACGCGGCGAATTGCCGACCATCAAAAACGATTCACACGGTATATTTTCGCGTTTCAATAATCGTCGATACGACTCGGGCGATTTATCGCCCAAAATGAAATACGGAATATCGTGGGGCAACGGCGAATTGTCGAATTTACGACTTTGTTCACTCACTTCGCCCTTCGTAATAATGATGACCCGATATTTCTTTTGCAATGCCTCGATCGTCTCGCAGACGTTGGGCAACATTATCGTCGGCACGCGAAATAACACGCGCCCTGCGGCGATGATCTCTTCGATCACCCGACTCTCGATCGACGGATATAATCTTATCGCCGTTTCGATCATCGACAATATCACGGCTTTTGCACCATACCCTAACTCTGCAATGTTATCTTCTTCGCGAGCGACAAATGCTGCGCGTATTTCTGCATCCGAACAATACCGACGCATGATTTCATAGAATTTCTCCGACACATCTATATAAAAATTATTGCTCTCCCATAGCGTATCATCGGCATCAAATCCTATCGTCTCTACGATGCGCTTATCTATCATATATATGCCCTATATTTGTCGATCTATATATCATCTATCGCCACTGGCTCGCGTCGTCCCACCGAAACTCGTCCCCCTGAAACGCGCGGGCATGCCCAATCATTGACTCCGAAATATATCTGCCAACTGCGACAAGCCCTTGTGCAAAAGCGTTTGCGTCGTCTTATTCACGCGCCGTTGCATCCCGCTCGTCACGAGCTCGATCTCCGATTTACAATAGCGCCAACGATCGCACACCTTATATATCCATTGGGCAATCTGCGACATATTGCCCGTGCGCGAAAACTGACGACTCATGCAAATATCGAGGGCTTCTCCAAACTTCGGCGATTCGTCGTCGGCCATATATAGCCCATATTTCGTTTGGAACTGTTTCAGCACTTCCCCTTGCGGTGCAATGGGAACGCGGAACTCGAGCAATTCTGGCGAAAATACGAGCTTGATATCGTCGTAGGGAATGCCGAATCTCATCGCATGCGATTCGACGCTCAAATCCATACATGGGAACGAAGCGAGCCAGCGGCGTTCGTGCATATAGATGGCAAATGCGTCTTCGACGCATGTCAAATCGACCGACTCAAGCGACAGCGCTTGCTTTATCGTATCGCGTGGCGAAAGCCCCAAGCGAGCGAGTTCGTCTTCGCTCAAGCAAAGCAACCCGAGCGGATCCGACATGAGCAAACAGCGATGCGCATGGGGCATTTCGCCCGATTCATCGCATCCATTGGCTTCGAGATACCGACGGAACAAATATTGGTAAACTTCGGTTTGGCGGCGAATCGTCGGCATAAAGCGCACCAATCGGCGATTGACATTCGACACGATTTCTTCGCCCGACTCTATCGCTACCGTCGCATGAATAGATGGCGTATTGCGCGATTGAACCGCCATTTCGCCATTCATAAAACACTGCAACCGCGCATAGAGCGATTCTGGCGAATAATCCGTCGCAACGCTCGATAACCTGTCGTTAAACGTCGTAAATCGATGCGTCCCATAGACTTTCTCGATAATCGACGTAAACGATTCTTCCCAAAACTCGTCGTCGTCGAGGTGTTTCGGGAAGGGGTGCAAGATTTCGATCGAAAAGGCCAAATCGCGATCGAGTTCATCGGCGCATATCAAATAGATCTTGTCGTTATAAGTCAGCGTCCAGCCGAGCGCATAGATATGCGCATCGTCGACGATGCGCCCATCGGCGAGCAAGCAACCGTCGATGGCGAGTTCTTTGTGCTTTCTAGGACCAAAATCCGTGTGCACAAAGCCGCTTTCGTACGATCGTCGATAGCTCCAAATGCGCGGCGCACAGCTCCTGATTTGGCGAACGATGAGCGCTGCATCGGCTTTCGTCGTGTTCTTACTCATATCGAGCTGGAATCGCGCCTGCAACTCGAATCTCGGCAACGTATAGATGAGCATCTGCCACAATACCGTAAAGCGCGTCTCTTCGTCATAAGCACGATGATGCCCGGCAATGCCCGATTCAAAATCGCGAAGCGGGCACACCCCCGTGCGCTCTACAGCCTCGTGGGTGACGCAGGCAATGTCTTGGATCTCTTGTAATAGCTTTGATAATTTCTGTATTTCTTGCATGTATCTATGAACTCAATCTATCTACTCCCCACTAGGAGAAATCAAACTCCTCTCCCCCACTATCCAAACGCCCGCCGTTGCGGGCGTCAAACTCCTCTCCCCCTCTCCATTCATGGAGAGGGGGCTGGGGGGAGATCCCCAAACCCAAATACTCTCCCCACACGGGTGCGTTGTCAGAGAATGACGATGCCCTTATCGGCCAATAGCTCCGCATAATCCCGAATTCGAATCGACTTCATTATCCATTTGATGACGATGTTCTCGGGTATCATGCCAAGCCACGGCCCCGGCTGAAGTACTTTGGCAAACTCACCGACCTCATTTCGAATATAGCGCTCAAACAACATGCTCAACACATTCGCATCGGGAAGCACGAGCGTCTTGGGCCGCGATGTCAGGTGCATGAAAAACGGCGTCACGACGTGCGGATCGGTCATCGTTCCTTCGTCGCGAAAATAACACTTCAACAAAAGGCTACCGACGGTTCCCAAAAAGTGATGCACCTGATACGAAACGAGCATTCCCACGGCAGCCTTTGGCACATCGGTCTTGAGCAAATCTCCACTTTCGGGCGTAAACGACTTATACTCCGAGCTACCACGCACAACGCACCGCACGTAGATGGCATCGTTGGGAATATGCATATATTTGGCAAAATCCTGAGCCAATCCCAACGAATAGCGCGGCGGCTCGAGGGCCAAAAAATCCGCCTTGCTCGCGTCGGAGCTCTGCGTCACGAATATCTTTTCGTCGCGAATCCGCGAAACCGCATGCGATGACCCCGCAATCGTCAGCGATACATCGCCGCCGCGGCTCAATGCTTCGCGCTCCGTCGACCTCAGGCGAACGCTACCGAGCGTGCGCCCCGTCATCGAATCGACGACATCGGTTTCGCTACGCTCTTCGATTAACGAATGCATATAGCCGCGATCGAATAAAAACTGCGCGCGTGCCTCGGGCACGTAACGCCCCTTCTCGACTTTGCGAAGCAAACTCGACGATGCCATGCTATTGAGTATGCACTCGCACTCCTCCAAACTATACATCTCGCGCGTCGCTGGCGAAAGCCGCTCATAGAGCGCCTGTTTCCCAACCCACTTTTTCGGGTTTTGCAAACATATCGAAAGCGCCTGCTGGACGACGACCGTCGGGCGAATCGCCACAGGATCGGGGAACAACATTTCATCGCGAGCACACGATACCAAATGCAAAAACCGATGCGCATTAAATTCGCAATCGGCCAAACACGTCGCATTGACGACCGACTGGTGACGGCAACCGCGCCCTATCCGCTGGATCAACGACGATACATCGGGCGGCGGACCCAATAAGACGATCCGATCGACGTCACCGATATCGATGCCGAGCTCGAGCGTGCTCGTCGCGATGCAAACCGCATTGCGCGCGCGCAAAAACTGCTGCTCCGTGCGCAATCGCTCATCGCGCGACAAACTCCCGTGATGCGCAAAGACTTTGGGCGCAAGGCGCGGATTCTGCCGCAATGCATACGTCAAGTATTCGACGTTGCGACGCGAATTGCAAAACGCCAAGACCTTATTCGTCGGCGATTGTTCGACGATATCACCGATCAAACGCGCAGCCGTCGACTCCGCACCCAACCCCATTTCGACCATTTCGACCGTCGCCTCGATCTGGCGGCGCGACGCCTCGGTCGAAATTATCTTCGCCCCTGCGCCAAGAAAATCGTTCGCAATTCGCTCAATCTCTGGAACCGTCGCACTCGATGCACAAATCTGCAAGGACTCATGGCTTATCAACTTCAATCGTTCGAGCAAACACTGCAAGTGATCGCCGCGCCCACTCCCGGCCAACAAGTGGATTTCGTCGACAACGACTGCCAAAACCGTGCGCAATATCGACGGCTTGCGCGACATTATCGAATCGAACGATTCGGGCGTCGTCACCAATACATCGGGCAACTTCGACAAATTGATCGTCGGATTATCGCCCGTTCGTATCGCCACGCTCAAACCCGCTCCTTGAATCGGGTGCACGAGGCGGCGATGCAAGTCGTTGCAAAGCGCCTTCGTCGGAGCCACGAGCAATACCGATATTTGCGACGACAACACGGCTTCTTCGGCACGCCATTCGGCGCGGCGTTGTAGCTCGTTCTTGGGCTGATACGATCCACTATAGAAATTCGAAGACTTCGAATCCGCCATTGCATCAAACCACGTCTTCGCATTTTCTTTCGCCCTCGAAGCGTTATTCTGCATATTCTGCAAACTCTGCATATTCTGCAAAGTCATCGAATGCGCTCTTTTGGCCACCTCGGCTTTCGTCTTTTGCCGATGGCGAATGATCCGCTCCAAAAGCGGCGCCATTATCGCCTCGGTTTTGCCCGAAGCCGTCGGCGCATTGACTATCGCATTATCGCCGCGCAATATCGTCGGTATCGACGCCACTTGAATCGGGCGCAAACTCGGGAATCGCGCAAAAAACGCATGCCACGTACACGGAAGACGCCGCCGCATCGCCGCATCATCTCGATGCGCACCACCCGACTCGCTCAACTGATTCTGCGCTTCTTCTGAATTCGTCATCGCCTTCCCCTAAAATCTCGCCAATACCGCGTGCCACCGCGACTTTCTCTCCAATCGCGCCATCTCCAAAACGCCCCCTCTCTAAAACGCCCCCTTTCCAAAACGCCCCTCTCTAAAACGAGAATCCCTCGGGCGTCTGCGAGTTCGCAAGCGGCGCACTAAACTTCGTCAATACTTCGCAACCGTCTTTTGTCACGACGATCGTATGCTCGAATTGTGCCGACCATTTGTCGTCGAGCGTGACCGCCGTCCAACCATCCGAGAGCACGCGCAAAAGGAATCCACCGGCATTGATCATCGGCTCAATCGTAAACACCATGCCTTCTTCGAGCCGCAGTTTCGTATTCCGCGTGCCATAGTGCTCGACCGTCGGCGGCTCGTGAAACCCGCGTCCAATCCCATGCCCCACGAAATCGCGCACAACCGAAAACCCGCGCCCCTCGGCAAACGCCTGAATCTCCGCACCGATATCGCCCAAATGCGCACCAGGCCGCACCTGCGCAATCCCTAGCTCCAAACAACGCCGCGTCGTCTCGACCAAATCGACCGCCTTCGCCGACGGCGTACCAACGTAAAACGTCGCCGACACATCGCCATGAAACCCATTCAATATCGACGTAATATCGATATTGACGATGTCTCCATCGCGCAAAATCTTCGTCCGACTCGGTATCCCATGGCAAACGACTTCGTTGACCGATATGCAACACGACTTCGGATAACCACGGTAATTCAACGGCGCCGGCACCGCTCCATGGTCGAGCGTATACGCATGCACGAATTCGTCAATCGACAGCGTATCGACACCAGGCTTGACCAACTTCGCCGCCTCCTCGAGCGTCTGCGCCGCCAACCGACACGCCGGCCGCATCGCCTCGATATCTTCCGCCGTCTTGATGATGACCTGATTCGCCTTCTGCTTCTTGCTAAAAAATACCATTTCATCCCTCTTCATTCAATGAAAATACGCGCGCTCACCACGTGCCCAACGCTTATAAAACAATTCGCCACTTTTACCCATCATTATCTTTATAACATGCCTTGGGGAGTGGTGCGTGCTATGTCGCTATCGCTCCATACGCACACCCTATCGCCCTATGTCGCTACCGCTCCATACGGGCTCTTGTCGCCCTATTGCCCCAACGGGGCAATACGGGCTTGGGCTACGGCTATGTGCTCACTGCGTTGCGCGCATACGCCTCCGCTCGTGTGCTATGTCGCTATCGCTCCATACGCACACTTTGTCGCCCTGTTCGGGCGACATCAACCCGCGATCTATGCATACACAAACCTACCGCGCAATAGTTGCAAGAAATCGTCTTTTGAGTTAAAGACACATCGGTTTTGTGTTTCCAAAGCCGCACCACGGCGACTACATCCGTTGCACGATGCCAAATTCCACGTCGCTTGCGACTCTAACGCTCCGTCGATAGGTTAATTCATGGCCGATATTCCAAGCTCAAAGCTTCCGCGTTTACCCAAAGTTCACGGTTCGCTTCCCAAATTGCCCGCTTTCGGAAAGAAAGCCGGCTCTGCCGCAGAAATACCTGCGCTTTCGTCGCAGGCAACGCTACTCCCCGATGCGCCCCTCGCCGATATCGAAGGCGGGTCGCAAACCGAGTCCGTTCCGCAACCCACTGCCGAGGCCATTGCTCGCGGCATTGCCGCGCTCAATGCAAAGCGAAACGAAACACCGGGGCTATCACCCGCAGCCGCATCACCAAGCGACCTCGCCGAGCCTTCTCTCGGCGCCTCTGCCGCCGACTTTGATTCGTCGTCGCCCGAAGACGATGCCATGGCATGGATGCCAAGCACCTCCAGTCCATCGACATCTGTTCCCGAGTTCTCGTTCAAAATCGACTCGCCTTCGTTTGTCGACCCACCCAATAACGCCGACGCCATCGCCGACTCTTTTTCACAGCCCCCATCCGACGGCCTCGCCCAAGAAGCGCTTCCCTCGATTAGCGATAGCGCCGAATCCCAACCGCAAGCCGTGGCGGCGCAAGATCCGCAACCCGATCCCGCAGCCGCCAAAAGCTCTGCCCCGGAATTCGGTGGCGCCGCCGCCGAAGACGACGATTTGTTACAATACGAAGACGAACCCGTCGAAGACTTGGGCGAAAAAACCGTCATGATCTCCGAAATGGACGACGAGCTCGACGAAGAAAACCAAAAAACCCAAATCAACATGAGCGCGATGGATTACGATCCACTCAGCGGTAAACTCATCGTCGAATCGGGGAAGACAAATCAACGCGAATACATTCTCGTGCGCGAAAAGACGACGATCGGACGCGTCAGCGATAACGATATCGCCATCTCCGATATCTCGATGAGCCGTCACCATGCCGAGATCGTCAAACTCCCCGAGGGATTCAAGCTCAAAGACCTCGATTCGGCAAACGGCTCACTCCTCAACGGCTACAGAATTCGAGTCGCACAACTCCGAAACGGCGATACTATCGAATTCGGCGCCATCCGATTCCGCTTCGAGCAGACCGGTGGCGACCCCGACGAACTCTGGAAAGGCGAACCCAAAGTCGAATATCACCCCAACCAGAAAAACAAACCCCCTATATCGCAAATGGCGAGTTCGCCCGTTGCCATGCCGTCGCGCCCCAATACGCCGCAATTTAGCGACTTTGCAGGCGATTCTGCGCCCATGCCGACGCCCGCCGCTTCGCAGCAAATGGAATCGATGCTCCAACGCCAAGGTGGCGGTCTCAACGCCCCACAATGGAACACGGCTCCCCCCCCGATGACGAGCCCCTACATGATGGGCTACGGGCCAAACGCATTGCGCGAAATCAACACGACACCGACCTGGGCAAAAGTCCTCTTAGTCGCCCTTTTCACCATCTTCCTCGTCTCCGTCATTGCGGCACTCATCGTCCGCGTCTCGTCGACGAGAGACGATAGCAAGGTCAAAGAACGCGAAAGAGAAGTTGCCATCTTACAAGAGAAAATTACAAAGGGAATCGACGCCTATAAAGCTCAGAGCTTCGATGGTGCGCGGACTTTGCTCCTAGAAGCCCAAACCATGGGCAAAGAAACTGGACTCTACAAAGAGTCGGCTTTCTTCAACAACTACTTCGCACTCATCGACAAAGAAGTCGAATACGACTCGACGATCAAAGACATCAGTTCGAGAATGCGTACATACAAGGCTGACGAGATCGACGAAAAGATCAAATACTTGGCGACAATTCCGCAGACGAGCATTTTCACGACCAATGCAGATCAACTTCGCGAACGATTGATTGAGCAATTCATCAGAAAAACTGAGACCGAAGTACGAAACGACGTCAGCGACAATGCCTTCTCTACGGCTCGCGAAAAAGTCGCAAAACTCGCTCAATACCCCGGTAGCACCGATAAGATCAAATCGCTCTACAAACTCATCGCCGATAAAGAAAGAGCGGTGAAATAATCTCTACGCTTCGATGCGTTTCGAAGGGCATTGGCAGTCGATTCTGTCAATGCCCCATTTTTTGACTATCCTTCGATTACGACCATGCACGTCAAAACGCTATTCTACACACTCGCACTTTTTGGATCTTTGGCTTCGCCAGCCCTAGCCTCCGAGCCGTCGCAAACCGTCGTCGATTTCACCGGTGAACTCGTCGATCAAAATGCCGCCCCCGTCTCGGGCGTCTTGCCACTCGAATTCAAGATCTACACCGACGAGAAATCGAAAAAGCCCATTGCGACCGAAAGACATTTCATCGCCGTCGTCGATGGGAGCTATGCCATCGCCCTAGGCGAATCGTCGCAAATCAAGACGACAAAAAGCGAACTCTATGTCGCCGTCTTGCTCGATGGCAAAGAACTCATGCGGCAAAAAGTCGCCGTCCAAAAACAACTCATCGCGACGACGCCAAACAAAGTCCATACGAAAAAGGCATCCGATGTCGCCGACGACGACCAATTCAAACTCGAATGCCCTGCCGGATACGTCGTGACGGGAGTCGAAGGTTCGCTCAGCAATGTCAGCGATCTCCGACTCATCTGCGCAAAGGCTATCTAATTTCGACTAAACCTCGGGGGCGACGTACCAGCGGTCGCCCGGTTTGGGCTGATATCGCGCGCGTAGCGCCTCGAACGTATCGTTTTCGATGGCGTCGCGGATCTTTTGCATCAAATCGAGGTAGAATGTGAGGTTATGGAGCGTGAGCAATATGACCGCCGTGATTTCTTTCGCTTCGTAGAGATGGCGGATATAGGCCCGCGAGAAGCGACGGCACGCAAGGCATTTGCAGTTTTCGTCGAGCGGGCGCAAATCGTGGCGGTTAGCGGAATTGCGAATGTTCAAACGGCGACCGTCGCCGACGAATACCGTTCCCATACGCGCATTGCGCGTCGGCATGACGCAATCGAACATGTCGATACCGGCGGCTACGCCTTCGACTAAATCCCAAGGCGTGCCCACGCCCATCAAATAGCGCGGGAAATCTTCGGGCATTTGGTGCACAAATGCATCGCAAAGCGAATGCATTTCGGCGGGCGTTTCTCCAACCGATAAACCGCCAATCGACAAGCCTTGGAACGGCATTTCGACGAGTGCTTCGAGATGTCGCATGCGCATATCGTATTCGAGCCCGCCTTGGACGATGCCAAACACGCCCTGATGCGCCGGATGTTCGCAACGCGCACAACGCTCTGCCCAAGCGATGCTCCGCTTCACGCTCGCTTCGATCCGATCGTGCGTCGCCGGCAACGCCGGGCAATCGTCCAAAACCATCGCGATATCGCTACCTATCGCCGCCTCGATTTCCATCACGAGTTCGGGCGTGTAGAAATGCCGGCTCCCATCGATATGCGACTGAAAATGAACCCCATCGGGATCGAATTTGCGCATCTTCGAAAGGCTAAAGACCTGAAACCCGCCAGAATCGGTCAAATAAGCCCGATCCCAAGAGGCAAACTTGTGCAAGCCTCCTGCCTCGCGGAGCAAATCGATCCCAGGGCGCAAATAGAGATGGTAGGAATTTGCCAAGATAATCGACGGATTGAGCGATTCGACTTGTTCGACGCTCAGCGCCTTTATCGCACCATTCGTCCCAACGGGCATAAATACGGGCGTCTGAATATCGCCGTGCATCGTGTGCACGATACCTCGGCGCGCCTTGTTCGACTTCTTCAGAAGCGTGTAAGATACAGGTCCTTTTTTCACGATAACTCCTTTTTGGAAAAACAATCCAATGGATGAAAAGAAACGATGTGCAGCCGTATGCCAGAAAAACAGTCCGGCGCTTGCCGCCCTCCCCGCCCCAATGGAGAAACGGGAAAGATATGTTATTGTGAGACGCCCGCCCAACAGGGGCGGGCACTCAAAAGTCAGAACAGTTGAACAGTTGCCGCAGAAAACGGGAAAGATGTATTGGTGTGAGACGCCCGCCCCGCAGGGGCGGGCACTCAAAAATCAGAACATTTGACCAGCACTCGCGGAAAACGAGAAACGAGAAAGGTCAAATCGAGCAAAAAAATACCCTCCCCATAGGGAGGGTAAGGAGAGAGACTTTGCCGACGATAGTCGCCGAAAAAGCTGTCTTAGAAAGACTTTATCTTAGAAAGTGAAGCCAGCGACGACACCGCCACCTTCGCTATCGACGGTCGGGCTGATGTAGAGCTCGTTGGCGAAGATGTCTTCGTCTTTATCGCTACGGACGAGGAACAAGATCGCCGAAACGACGGCCAAAACGGCACCGCTTGCGTAGAGGATATTGGCGATCATCGCGTAATCCGACGCTTTATCGTAGTCTTTCTTCGTCGCTCTTTGCGTCTTCATGTTGCCGTAGGCGTTGTTTTTGTCTTTGTTTGCCTTAATGGCATCGCTGACTTTATCGTCGTAGTTGCCGGCTTCGACGCCGAAATAGATACCCGTACCGATGGCGCCGAGGGCGACGACGCCCAAGACGATACCGCTCACGAGCTGACCGAGCGGCAACGGCGGGGCTTTGACTTCTTCGCGTTTGGTGAGCAACGTATCGATCGAACCCGTATCGATGTTGAAGAGGCGCAATAAAGCACCGCTGATGTCTTGCTCTTGTTTGCGCAAACGGCTCTGCGTATCGAAGTAAATCGAGTTCTTATTCGTCGACGTGTAGACGTCGATGAGGTCGAACGTAATCTGCGGTTGTTCGCGGTTTTCGGTATAGATGCGGCCGACGATGATATTGGCTGCCCCGATGTCGTGACCGATATTGGCCAAGCAAGCGGCATCGTCGACGCACGTCAAGCGCTCATCGCTATCCATCTGCCCCAATTTTTCCAACACGGGGATACCTTCGACAGAATCGTATTGGGCATAATGCTCGCCCTTGAGCTGTTCGAGCGTCGCCTCGGTCAAGCGATCGAGCGTCTTTTGCGGCGTGCCATCGACGGGCTCGAAGAAGACCAAGTTCACGGGCTTGCCGTTATTGGGCATGACGAATTTCTTTTCTAAGTCGAGTGGCTTCGAAGGCGTATCATCCGAAAAATCGAAATCTCCGCCCGCATCATCCGAAAAATCGAAATCGCCTTGAGCCATCGCCACGGGGGAAAATGTAAAGCTGAACGCGACGAGTACTAGGATGCTCAATAACCGCTTTAAAGCACTCGTTTTACGAAACGGATTGGACATGACGCCTCCAAAATTGTTGCAAATAAGCCCATCGTGCGTTTGATTTGAGCAACAAATCAAAATCGCACACTAATTTATGCCTATTGGCATTTTTATGCAAGATTTTAGAACGACGCGCAATCATTATGTCGATTTTTGCCCCATCTCGACGCGTTCCAAACCCACCTTTCGAGCCACGCTTCGCTCCGCATCGAATATTATTCGATTTGCCTCAAATTCTTCGAACATCATTCACCATTTAACGGCAAAGCGCGGCTCTACGTCACAGCAAAGCGAGGCTCTACGTCACGGCAAAGCGAGGCTCTACGAGCCCGATTTGCTGCCAATATCGCTAGTTCGATCTGCTCTATCGAAGCTATACACTCCAAAAATCGAAGAACTCAGCGAATTCAGTGCGGGTGCGCTGGCGTATGCGCGCAACGAACGTGAGCACATAGCCAGCGCCAGAGCCCGTATGGAGCGATAGCGACATAGGGCGAACATGAGCCCGTATGGAGCGATAGCGACATAGGGCGAACATGAGCCCG